>JBKHFZ010000017.1:0-27770 GCA_046539925.1 Spirochaetaceae bacterium | reverse complement strand
CCTCTTCGGCCTGTTCCTGTTCCGGTTCCTGTTGTTCCTGCCCAAAGAGAGCAGAGGAAATTACCGCGAAAGAGAAAATCAAAACCCCCGCCAGGATTTTTTTGGATATCCCCATAGTTACTACCATATTAGTTGCTACCCCTCCGATCCCGACAGTTTGTTGCGTACTTCCCTCTTTCCCGTTATCTCCAGCTCTCGGTACTTGCCCGTGGAAAGGCGAACTCTCACCATATCGCCAAGGCCTCCCGAAGAAAGTGCCCGGCCTTCGAGGGTAAGGAGGAGACTCCCCTTTTCGAATCGGCATATAAGTTGATCTCCCCTCTCTACCGGCGGCGTTTTTTTAAGAATAGAGGGTTCTATTATCTCTCCCGCCTTCACATCTCTTTTGAGGGTGTATTCGTATCCGGAATCCAAACCGCCAAGGGATACACTTTTACCCTTGTTGCCACGATAATCGTTGTCTCCGGAAGAGGAAGACCCAAAACCGCCGGTGCCTGTGCGGGATATCGGTACCGGCGCGGGCTCCAGGTTCTCTGCAGTTACAGCATCTCCCTTCCTCATCGAAGCGACGGCGGAGTACCCTTTAGCGTATCTGCGCACCCCAGCCTGCACCACCGCCACCGGGGATGCCTCTCCATTCTCCGCGTACAGGGCAAAGCGAAAAGACCCCCCGGAATCTGTAATGAGCTCCGCCCTCAAAGGGCCGGCTTCGCCGTCCATACGGCTTTGTATGCGGTCTGTCGGAACCGAAGACAAATCCAGCTCGACCCTTGTATCATCTATATTCTCCCTCTCCGTAATTTCCTTGAGTAAAGCAGTTGAGACACTCTTTTCCACCCGGTTCAGTTTAGAGGGAAGATAGAAAGAGCCCTTTCCGACAATGGCCTTCTCCTCAGTTCTCATTTTCTCTTTAATAACAGCCGACAACTGCCAGAAGGGTATAAAGGCCGGCTTACTACCGAAGGGCTGTGCATCTCCCCTAAACTCCTTTACACCGCCGGGCTCCTTTTCTTTATCCAAGCCCATATCTTCTTCGGACCCCATAACTCGTCCAGGCCCACGGATGCGGCTCTCAGCAGCGCTTTGGTCGGTGTCTGTTTCGCCTTCAAGACTCGGGCTCTTGAAAAGTTCGGGCAGCTCTATTCGAAGGGTATCGGGGCTAATCACCTCCCGGAGAGTAAGCTGGTCTATCTTACCGTGGGCAGGCTCCATTCCAAAGAGAGAGGCGGTACACAGTAGAGATAGCATGACGATTGCCGCCGCGTATACCGCCTTTTTTCTCATTTCAGGAACTACCTTTTTAGGTTGTTTGCAATACCGAGCATGGTATCCGATGTCTGTATGGCCTTGGAGTTGAGCTCATAGGCGCGCTGGGCCACGATCATATTGACCATCTCCTGTACTACCGAGACATTGGATTTTTCCAGAAATTTTTGTACCGTCTGGCCCATACCGTTTATCCCCGGACGCCCTCCGATAGGATCTCCCGAACCGTTTGTCACTTTGAGGATATTCTCTCCTACCGCGTTGAGCCCTGCAGGATTGGTAAAACGGAAGAGTTCCATCTGTCCTACCTCTACGGGTTCGTCGCTTCCGGCGACCTTGACGTTTACACGCCCGTCCTGGCTTATTGTAAGGCTGTCCCGTACAAAATCGTCGGGGAGGGTTATCTCCGGCATTACCCTATGGCCGTTGCTCGTTACAAGCTGACCGTTCGAATCGATCTTAAAGGATCCGTCCCTGGTATACCCGTAGGTACCGTCGAGCATCATTACCCGAAAGAAACCCTCCCCCTCTATCGCTATATCCGAAACGTTTTCGGTATTCTCCAGGGCTCCCTGTTCGTACATCTTCTGGGAAGCAGCCACTTTGACGCCGTGGCCTACCTGTATACCCGTGGGTACGGTAGTTTGCTCCGTGGCGGGAGTTCCGGCAATACGGGAAGTCTGATAGAGGAGATCCTCAAAATCCGCCCTGTTTTTCTTAAAACCCGTAGTGTTTACATTGGACAGATTGTTGGAGATCGTGTCTATGTTAAACTGCTGGCCCGTCATTCCGCTTGCGGAAGTCCATAATGATCGCATCATACGCTATTCTCCTTTATACTTCCTATACCCTCAGCACCCGGTTGAGGAGCTCGCCGGTTATGGAATCCTGTGTACGCATTACCCGCTGATTCGCCTCGTAGGCTCTGTTAACCTCTATCATCCTCACCATCTCGGTTACCGGATTTACATTGGAATTCTCTATAAAACCCTGTTCCACCTTGGTGTCTCCCCCAAGATCCACTTGCTTCGCAGTACCGGATTCATCCGTATCTATCCAGAGGCTGTCTCCCTGCTTTTTGAGAAACCGGTCTCGTGGAAAATCTACTACCTTGAGAGTATCCACCAGCTCCGTATTTTCCCACTCATTCTCCTCCATGGAGACAAGTCTCTGAGGATCTCCGGCAAAAGATGAGTTTTCGTAGACGTTGCCCTTTTTATCTATTATAAAGTTGTTCTCTTTTATGTTGATAGGACCGTTTTCTCCGAGTACGGGTTCCCCGTTTTTTGTAACCAGGGTGCCCTCGCTGTTTATGTGAAAACTTCCGTTTCTCGTGTACCTCTCTCCCTGGGGAGTTTGTACGCTGAAAAATCCCTTGCCGTCGAGAGCAAGGTCGAAGGGATTTTCGGTCTGCTGCAGCTCTCCCTGGGAAAATACCGTATGGGATTCGTTGTATTCGACTCCCGTACCGAGTTTCCCCACAACCGGAGAGGTATCCGCACTTCCGAAGGGAAATTTATACACTCCGTCGTCGTTCATTCGGCGTATCATCATTTCCGGAAAAGCTTTGCTTACCGATGCATCCCTCTTATAGCCGGTTACATCAACATTGGCCAGGTTATTGGACAGAGCATCCATCCTGTGCATCTGTGCCTTCATCCCGCTGGCCCCCGTATAAATTCCGCGCATCATACTTACACACTCCTTCTCTCTGTTTTCAGTATCGGATAGTGCGGGGGGAACTTTATTCCAATTTCGTCTCTCTAACACCACTTGACCAGTATTATAAGAGCGGCGAAAATACTGCAGAGAGATTGAGAGGAGAGTGACAATTGATAAAACTGTTTGATAAAAAAAAGAGCTCCCTGGGTTTGGCCCTCGGAGGGGGAGCAGCCAGGGGATTTGCCCACTTGGGCGTGTACGAAGTACTGGAGAGGGAGAATCTTCTTCCTTCTTTTGTAGCGGGTACCAGCGTGGGGAGCCTTATAGGGGCCCTTATATGCGCAGGACACAGCGCCCTGCGCATTAAAAATATTGCAGAGGATATTGGATGGTTTGATCTGGTAAGACCCACCGTACCCAAACGCGGTTTGGTAAAAAGCGAGGGTCTGGAAGAGTTGGTAGACAAACTCACCGAGGGTAAGAACATAGAGGAGCTTTCCATACCCTTTTCCGCTGTTGCGGTGGATATAACCAGGGGGAAAACCGTGGTGCTGGACTCCGGTCCCGTGGGAAGAGCGGTACAGGCAAGCTGTTCCATACCGGGTATCTTTGAACCGGTACCATACTTTGGCGGCACCCTTGTGGACGGAGGGGTTTTGGACAACCTGCCTACGGAGACCGTTCGTTCAATGGGGGCCGACTACGTACTTGCAGTTGATCTAACGGCAGACTTAGGTGAACACGAGAACCCGGAGAAAGGTATTGTAGAAATTATATTCAGCAGCATTATGCTGATGATGGAAAAAACCGGATCTGTGGGGCGGGACACTGCGGACCTTTTAGTATCTCCGCAGCTGTCGGGTTATTCATTTCATAATATGGACAACAGGGAAGAGATGATCCAAAAAGGCAGAGAGGCAATGGAAAAGGCCCTCCCCCGGCTCAAAGAAGATCTAAAGGTAAAATGAGCCGTTTCAAGATAAATTGAGCCAAAAGACGGATTCGAACCGTCGACCTACGCTTTACGAGAGCGTTGCTCTACCACTGAGCTATTTTGGCTTAAGACACTTTCGAACGTACGGTAGCGAATTCGGGAAAAAAAATCAATACAGCCCGAGGATGAGGGTGTTAAAAACTGTCTACTCTTCCGCCCTCTGTTTTCTGCGCCTGGATTTTACAAAACGATCGAATTCATTAATATTTTTAACAATAATTTTATCGTCAAAAATCTCGACCCTTCGCTGTCCGGCAAAGTGGTCGAGGATTTTCCTGCACTCCTTTGGAGACATGCCGGCCCAGTGAGCTATATCGTCTACACTGGTTTTAAAAACCCGTTGATCCTCATCGGGAAAATCAACTTGCTGAGCTTCGGAGAGCATGAGAAACACATCGGCTATTCTCGCTTCTACATCTTCGAGGGTGAGGATCATAAACCTGCGTTTCTGGTCGTATATCCGTTTGGTAAGAAGTTTGAGCAGTTTAAGGGCTATTTGAGGATTCCCCTTCATGAGCACCTCAAAGTTTGCCCTGTTGAACTCAAGGGCTTTTACCTTATCCAGAGCAACGGCAGTTGCAGAACGGGGCGCCTCCTCCAAAATCGCCATCTCCCCAAAGATCTCCCCGGGCATGAGAATATCTATGTTTTTTTCGATGTTTCCCAGTATTTTTACTATCTGTACTCTACCGGATTGAATAAGATAAAAGTTGTCCCCCGGTTCATACTCGCAAAAAATTATATCTCCCGGCTGAAAAATAACGGCAAAGCGCTCAAACATTGAGAGGTCTACGTCCATCTACTTTTCCTCCAGCCGCCGAAGCGCTTTTTTCGCCTTCCGGTGTACTACTTCGTTCTCCGAAGACATAGAAAGTACCTTGTTATAAAAAGCAGAAGCCTTCTGGGAGTTTCCAAGATTTTCGTGACAGTTTCCCACATATATAAGAGATGTCCTCAATTCAGGATGTTTTGGGTAGTTTTTGAGCATCTGTGTGTAATGTTCAATACACTCTTTGTACTTTTTTAGGCCGAAGAGACACCTGCCGTACTCATAGACCGACTTCTCGGTATATTCTCCCTCCCCCTGCATGATATCCTTGAAATCCTCCAGTGCTTCCTGATACTTTTCCTGACTAAAGAGGCTCACAGCGTTGTAATACTTTTTTGCTACCCCGGTTAACTCCTCCGCCGGCTTTGATTGTGGAGCCGTTACCAGGCTTTCGCTTCCTGATGCAGCCTGACTCCCGGAACCTCCCGATGCAGCCGACCCCATCTCTTTTCCGTGTTTCTGGAGAAGTTGCTCCGATTTGGCGATATGTGCAGTAGCCTCTTTGGAAAACTTCCCGGAAGGATAGTAGGTAATGTATCGTCTAAATGCATATAAGGCCTGGTGGTACTTCCCTGCCTCAAGGTAGTAGCTGCCGATACGGAAAAGCCCCTCCTCCGGGTCCATTGCGTTGCCGGAATCCAATAAGTTGCGCACCTGCTTATGTATTCTCCGAAGCTGATTGGAGAACACCTTGAGCATTTTCATGATAATACGTGTATTCTGCAGAACAAACTGCTCAAACTCGGGTACTGAAAAGATAAGCATATTGGAATCGACCAGAACAACCGCCGTCTCCTCTTTTGGATAACGTCCGAGGGCGGATTTTACTCCAAAAAATTCACCTGTTCCGATAACATCCTGAATCTCCTGTCCAGTCTCTATGTCATGAGCATTCAGACTTACTTTACCGGACTTGAGTATGAAAATTTTTTCATTTACATCGCCCTGAAAGTAGACAATCGAATTTGCTTTATAAGTAACCGCTTTCGGCATCAGTACCTCGTCTCTGTGTTCCCGATACTTTTTATTATCGGTTAAGGTTACACCTTTCTATAAAATTGTACTTTTCTATTCCCCCGGTGTCAATCGACAATTCTAAATTTAGAATATCCATGCTACTATTCAATAGTCAATACTGATTATCGGAGGAAAGATGCTCACTCATTTAGGGAAATCGGTTTTAGACGGTTTTGACAACTTCCTCTACGGCGCGGGCTTCTTTTTCCAGGCTTTACGCTCCTCCATAAGCTTTCTGAGGGAAAGAAAAATCGGTTCCAGAGTTCTTACCATGCAAATTCTCTTTACCGGTGTAGAGGCTTTGGGGGTTATTGCCCTTATCTCCGTATCTCTGGGCATGGTAATAATAATACAGGGAATAAGCATCCTTCCCCAGTTCGGTCAGGGAGAGTTTATCTACACCATACTCATTACTGTAATTACCCGGGAACTAGGACCTATACTCTGTGCCTTTATTGTAATAGCCCGATCTGCAACGGCAATCGCCACAGAGTTGGGACAGATGGTGGTAAGCCACCAGATCGAGGCCTACGTTGCCACCGGTGTTAATCCTGTGAGATATCTGGTCGCACCCCGTTTTATCGGAGTTACTCTCTCCGTTGTTATCCTGAATTTATACTTTAATTTTTTTGGTCTTGTGGGCTCCTTTGTGCTTACCCAGTTTTTTGAACCCATTCCCGCTGCGGAGTACTTTACCAATCTATTAATTCACCTTAAAACAACTGATATTATATCTTCCCTGGTAAAAAGTCTTGTATTCGGCCTTATTATCAGTTTTACCGCCACCTTTAACGGGCTAAAGGTACAGCACTCATCCACGGAGGTACCGCAGGTAGTAATAAAAGCTGTAGTGCAGGGGTTTACCCTCTGTATAATCTCCGATGCTCTTATTACCATGGTCTATTACCTATAACAGAGGTCACAACATCGTTATGAAGAATATTACGATAGTCCTGGAAGATGTATCCTTCGAAGCGGGAGGTAAAACCATCCTCACCAATGTAAACCTCGAGTTCTCCCCTGCAAAAACAACAGCCCTTCTGGGAAACTCGGGGAGCGGGAAAAGCGTACTTTTAAAGGTTGCCGCCGGAATTCTCACGCCCAGCAGCGGTACGGTATGGATAAACGGGCTCAATATGTCTACTCTTTCCGAGGCTCGGGAAAAAGAGTTCAGGAGAAGCAGCGGGTTCGTATTCCAGGACGGAGCACTGTGGGCTAACAGATCCGTTTTTGAAAATGTTCAGTTTCCCCTGGAGGTTCACTATCCCTTTATGGACGGGCAGGTCCAGAGACAGAAAGTCGAAAATCAGCTAAAAAAGGTCGGTTTTCAGAGCAATCTCTATTTGAGACCCGGCGATATATCCACGGGGGAACAAAAAATGGTCTCCCTGGCAAGGTCTATGGTCACCAATCCGGAACTCCTCTTCCTCGACAACCCCCTCGTCAATCTGGACACCGGCTCCGCGGAGGCCATGGTCGAGATAATCAAGGATCTGCACCGTAGAAACACAACACTTATCGGGAGTTTTTCCTCTGCAGAACTTATATCGCTTGTTGCAGACGAACTGGTGGTACTGCACAAAGGAGAGGTTCTTATCTCCGGGGAGTTTAGATCGGTTAGAGACACTGAAGACCCAAGGGCAAAAAGCGTTCTTGCATCTCTGTTTAAAGAGGCGGCCAGCTTTGATCAGGATATTCTGGAACTCATGGACGAGAACGATCTGTTTTAATAGAGGAAAGCATTTTGTTTTAAGCTATTTATGAAATTCACAGGGCTTTCCGTATTTCTCGTTTGACTGGATCATATACCTGGCGTAATATACCTAGGTATGAAACTGCGTATTCGATTCGCCGAACAAATTGTGGGGCTGTTTGTAATAGCTGCTATAGTTACCCTCGCAGGGATCCTTATTTTTATGGGGATAAACCAGAGGTGGTTTAGCAAGGACTACCACTTTGTAAGTCGTTTTCAATCCGGAGAGGGGCTGAGCAGGGGGATGGCGATAAAGCTCAAGGGTTTTAAGATCGGCTCGGTGGACTCAATCAGACTCTCTGAAGACAATACCGTAGAGATAGATTTTCATATCTACGACACCTACTACAACCGGGTAAAAGAACATTCGGTTCTGGAACTCACCACGAGTCCCCTGGGAATCGGAGGAGGGGGCATTACATTTCATCCAGGGAGATCCCCGGGGGAACTCCTTCCGGAGGAAACTTTTATCCCCTCCTTAGACTTTGAAGAGGGCAGGAGACTCGTCGAACAGGGGTTGGTGCAGATGCCGGAAAAAACAGACGCCACTGCGGCTATTCTTGATCGCATTGGCCCCATCCTCGACACCACCCATACTACTATCGAATCTGTAAACAGTATTCTTGCCTCTGTTGACGGTACCCTCAAGGGTTCCGCCGATGGTCCCCTCGACTCAATTTTAAGAGAAACCGAGACATTGCTCACAGGGGTAAATACCGCTCTTCTCCAAGTGACCGACGAATTGTCACCCATACTCCTGCATACCTCGGATATTACTTCCAATATAGAGAAGACTACCGCAGAACTTGCCGACACCCGGAACCTGGTCCGGCGACTTCTCGGAGACGAGGGTTCGGTAGGCAGGTTATTCAGTGACGACGAACTGTACAACAACATTATCGGGGTTGTCTCCGAACTGGAGGCGACGGCAGGGGAACTTTCGGCTTTTTCCGCTTATGTGAATGAGCAAAGACCCCAAATTACCACATTGATAGAAAAAGGGAAATCCGCCATAGACGGAGGTGAGGATGTACTCGAAGCTCTCTCCAACAACCCCCTGCTGCGCGGCGGCATTACGGAAGAATATCCAACTCCATCGACATTTCAGAGTTATAGAGACGAGGATTTTTCAGGAGGGGAGAATTTTTAATGAAGAGAGGTTTTTTAATAAGGGAAAGATGTGTTCCTGCCCTTCCCTCAAAAATAATGCCGCTTTTTCGTCTGTTTCCCCAGATTTTTACCGCCCTTCTGCTTCTCTTCGCCATGTCCTGCTCATCTACTCCCAAAGATATGCAGCCCACTCAGGAAGTAACTAAAACAGCTTCAGAATACGCAGTTTTCGGCAACAAGTTTTATCGGGAGGGAAGATTCAGGGAAGCCGAAGAGATGTATCTCTACTCTCTTCAGTACTACAAGCGGATAGACAACAGAATCGGTATTCTGAACTCGTATAACAGCTTGGGTAAGACCTATCTTGCCGGCGGTACGCCGGAGAAAGCGGATAAAATGTTTAGTGCAGCCTTGGTCATAAGCGATGCAATAGAACGCGGGGGAGTTGTTCCTCGGAAAGAGATTATACCTTTACGGGGGGAGACTCTAAACAACCTGGGCGAAGCGGCCCTTCGCAGAGGCGATTACGCAACAGCAAAAGAGTACTTTAATAAGGGCATAGAGCTTCTCGGTTCCAAAGATTATAAGGAGGGGCTTGCCGTCCTTCTGCATAACAGGGGCAGTGTGCTTTTTCGGGAGGGCAAATACCAGGAGGCACGGGAGGATTTTAACAGTTCCCTGGAAATAAATTCGGACTTCGCAGCATACACGGAGACTGCCTCCAACTATTACATGCTCTCCCGGCTCGATTCCAAAGAGGGAAATACCGCAGCTGCAAGGTCCAATGCTCTTAAAGCCCTGGAAATTGATAAAATTACAGAAAACAGTATAGGTATAGCCCAGGATCTTATAGCCCTCGGTCATATTGAAGCGCAAGAGGACAAGCTCGAGGAAAGCGGAGACTACTATATTCGCGCCTATCGAGTATACACCTCGCTTAACCTTGATAATGGGGCACAAAAAGTTGTAGAGTACCTCAAAAGAATCGGTGCCGATTCGCGTATTGCCGAGGAAGAACCGAAATTCAACCTCCCTACGGAGGGTATGGAGGATACAGTGGGTACGGAGAATACGGAGGGTCAGAATACTCTACCCCCTATTCCATCGGAGCACTTTGAGAATGAATTTGAGAATAAAACAGAACAGAAATAACACACTAACCCGGATATACAGGGGATATGCAGATGCTATACGCGGCTTTATGCGGCTGCTTCTGTTTCTTCTTTTCGTCTCTGCCGTTACCTTAGCCATCTCCCTTCCCCTGTGGTACTGGGCTTTGCACTCCACCGCGTCTTTTACCGTGAGTATGCTCATGCTTTTTGCCCTAGGTACAGGATATTTTCTATATTCAAAAGCCTTTGAGTATGTCTCTAAAAGACGCAAAGAGGGCTGCAGTTATCTGAGTATTATCAAAGGACATCTAAAAAAGGCGGCAAAAATTATTTTGCTGCTTCTGTTTCTCTATTTTATCGCATCTCTTGTCGCCTCATCCCGTTTTATTATTGCTTTTCTCCTCGCTGCAGCGGCGGTGGTGACACTTGGTTTTCTTTTTTTTGCAAGTTAAAGGAGAGGTGCATTGCCAATAAGGGGTAACCGCCGGTTCAAAGGTGTGCGTGTGTTGGTTTTTCTTTGTGCTGTGTTATTATTAACTAAAACAGCATCTGCAGATACTTTTTATCCGGAAATAAAAAACCTGCACAGGAAAGATTCCCTCTATGCACAGGCAATATCCGATGTAGATGAATACTACCGAAAAACCGCTGTCGGAGAGGCGATACCCCCTTTAACACTCTTTTCCTATCGTCCCAAGGAGGAAGAGACACTTTTCACTATAGCTGCAAGATGCAACCTTCCATACGAAACAATCGCCCTTTTAAACTCATTCTCTTCTCCTGGAGAAGCTGAAGATGCCAAAGAGATCCTCATCCCCAATATTCCTGGTGTTTTTGTTCCCTTCACCCCGACTAACGAACTGGAAAAACTGATGAGTTCGTGGCGCCTGCAGCAGAAAAGCAAGGGGAACAGAATTGTAGTTCGTACTCCAAATGGAGATACAAGGGAGTTTCTCTTTATTCCCGGCGGACGCTTCCATTCCACCGAAAGGGCTTTTTTCCTTCAAATACTCTTCAGATTCCCCCTCTCGGAAGGAGTTGTTACCTCTTCGTACGGGGAAAGAGAGAGTCCCTTTACTAAGCGGGTGCACTTTCATCATGGAATAGACATTGCGGCTCCATATGGAACCGAAGTATACGCATCTTTAGAGGGCACGGTAGAGGAGACGGGATACAACAACATCCTCGGAAACTACATTGTCCTCTCCCATTCCAACGAATTTCACACAATTTATGGACACATGGAAAAAATTTTAGTAAAAGAGGGGACAGATATCGGCACAGGTACTATAATAGGAGTAGTGGGCAGTACCGGGCTCTCCACAGGACCGCATCTCCACTTCGAAATACGTAGAGCCGGTGAGTCTTGGGATCCTTCGGAAATGTTACCTGTCAGGGAACAATAATGAACAAGATAGAATACTGTTTTCGCCCGTACGTTTATATATTTATCCTCTTTTTCTCTGTTTCTCCATTTATTGCTGCCGAGAGGATAGGAGGCACGGTCTCGGATACAGTTACCGTAAAAACCCACGAAGAGATCGAGGGAAGCTTCAAACTACATGAGCT
The DNA here is from genome assembly GCA_046539925.1 of Spirochaetaceae bacterium. Lineage (GTDB taxonomy): Bacteria > Spirochaetota > Spirochaetia > DSM-16054 > Sediminispirochaetaceae > CAYFVU01. The sequence goes on along the minus strand of JBKHFZ010000017.1, from coordinate 16,458 downwards.
CGTGGGGTTGGAATTCGAAGAATCCGATTTTATCAAGGGTATGGAGCTTCGTATTGAAGTACCCCAACCGGTTCTGGAGTTTCGGGAAAGCTTTCTATTCAGGATATTTTCCAACCTCAACAACGATCCGGACAACTCCGTCAGATACTATTACGGAAACGAAGTATTAAAAGAGACTTTTCCGGTAGGCAAGACTCTCAATGTGGCTATTCCTCTTACAGGTGAGGATGTGTGGGAGCCATCCGGTGTGGGAATCTCCATCGTCAAACCTCCTCTTTCCAGGGATAAGTTTCCACTTATCTTTACAATAGAACCAATAATGAAGGGTGTACCCCAAAGAGTCTCGGAGGCCTCTTTTGCATTTACCCTTAAACCTGTTTTATACGACCGGGGCAAATTGGCACTGCTGCTGCCGGAAGAGATAAAAAGAGAAGACTTGACAATAGAGATCGACGGAACCTCCTTTCCAGCAGACAAAGAGACATACACCCTGAAGACGGGTATTCATGAACTTACCGTAAACTCTCCAACCACCGATCCTTTTTCTACCACCTTCGGTATTGAACAGGGGGAAATTACAAAGGTAAAAGCCGAGCTCGAACATTCAAAGTCGTCTATAAGTTTCGATGCCCCGGCCAATGCTGAGGTTTATCTTAACGGGAATAAAATCGACCGGGACGACCGCGGTAATTTTACCGCCGAACCTGGGGAACATGTGGTCATAATTAAGCTTGATGATTATTCTCTAAGCAAAAAATTTGAATTAAAAAAAGGTAAGAACTACAAAGTATCTCTTTTTTTTGATATTATAGTAGAAGAGGATTAATGTTTCCTCTTGTTAGAGACGATAATAAATGTGTCGGCCGCAGTGGTATAGTTCCCCTCCCAGTTTACTATATACTGCTCCGACACCTAACCCACTGGCCGGTTCTTAATTGAATCGGCCTTTTTTTTATAAAAAGTGGTTCAAATCTTGGGTAATTTAAAAGCAGGAGGTCGGATAAGCCGCTAGTAGGGGGTAGATACCAAACATTAAAGGAGGAGAGGAGAATGTCTACCTCACAGACAACTACCCCGGAGTTTTGTCCGAACCAGCACTGCGACTATCACTTCAAGGGGCCGGAAGGTAGGCGCTGGTACTACCGAAGCGGCTACTACTACACCAAAGCCTTCGGTCCGGTACAGCGCTACCGATGCCGCCGCTGCGGTTTTCACTTCTCACAGCAGACCTTCCGCCTGGACTACTTTGTAAAAAAGCCGGTCAGCTACAGGCAGGTCTTCGAGAGGATTACCGGAGGAGGGGGGCTTCGAGGCACCGGGAGGAGCCTGCATCTGAGCCACCAGGGAATAGCGAACCGTCTCGGACGTCTTGCCCGACAGAGCTTGGCGTTACAGGCAATTCTGACTGCCGAGCTCAAGCTGCAGGAGAATCTCGCCGCCGACGGGTTTGAGAGCTTTGTAACCGATCAGTATATGCCGAACAACATCCATATTCTCGTGGGAGCCGACTCGCAGTTCCTCTACGCCTTCGACTACGCGCACCTCAGGCGTAAAGGCCGGATGAGCGAGAGACAGAAAACCGAGCGGCAGCGGCGCGAGGAGAGATATATCAGAAAACCGATCAGCATCACCCGCTCTTTTATGCGCATTATCGACGATGTGGAGCAACTCATTTACCGGAAAAGAGATAAGGGGGAAGGACAAGAGAGTGAAGGAGTAGATGTGCGGCAGTGGCAAGTGCAGGAGAGTCAGCAGGAGAAGATACAAAAGGACCGACAGGGGGACAGCTGTCTTATACTCGATACCGACGAGAAGCTCGAATACCGTCGGGTAATAGAGGGCTCGGATGTGCTCAGCTGGCTTGCCGAGCGGGGGCAGTTCTCTCACCGCAGGACCAACTCAAGACTGCAGCGTACGGTGAGAAATCCCCTCTTTCCGGTAAACTACCTCGACCGGCAGATCCGCAAGGACAACGCCAACCATGTGCGCGAGACGGTGCAGTTTTCGAGGGATGTGGACAGCTGCATGGAACGGATTGCCGTCTATCAGCTCTTTCATAATTTCCTCAAGCCCTTTCGGGTAGACGATCTGCAGAAGCGCCAGCTGCGTCACGCAGAGGTAGCCGGTATCCCGAAAGAGAGGATCGAGATGGAGCTGTTCGATGTGTTTCGTCTCAGAAAGTTCTACAGCCATGTAAAGCTGAGCTTCTCGCAGCTGCTGATCTGGGCGCGGATGATAGGCAACCGGGATCGGCTCAGCGGCGGCTACCGACCCCGGTACGTGTGGATGTGAGAGCCGCAGAGTCCGCTCTCGGGTGGAGAAGCCCCACCGTCTCCGGGGTGTGTGGATGTGAGACCGGTGTGAGCGGGGGTAGAGAAATTTGATTTACCCATGATTTGAACCACTTTTTTAGGTTTTATATGTAAAGTTTTTACAGGGGGAGGCCGAAAGGTGTGAATAAGGAGAGAAGCATCCGCGGAACAAAGGCTTTAAGCCGCTTCTTTTCCCATAGTACGAATATCGGCAGTACTTGAGGATGTTTAAGAAAATATTTTTATTCTTTTTCATCTTCGCCGATTTCAACGCCCTTCGGCTCTTCCGTCGGAATACAGCTGCTTGGGCACAGAAAACCGGGGCAAGGACGCCCCTTAGTCTTTCAAGGAGGAATTAAATGATTATTAATCACAACACGAGTGCGACCTTCGCACAAAACAGGCTGTCCCAAAGAGACAATGCGGTACAAGGTAACATCGAAAAGCTCTCTTCCGGCATGCGTATTAACCGAGCCGGCGACGACGCTTCGGGCCTTGCGGTTTCTGAAAAGATGAGATCTCAAATTAAAGGTCTTCATCAGGCTTCGAGGAATGCGGAAAACGGCATATCCTTTATCCAGACCACAGAAGGGTATCTGCAGGAGAGTCAGGATATTCTCCACAGGATGAGAGAATTGTCCGTACAGTCTGCCAACGGTATCTATACCGACGAAGACAGAATGCAGATACAGGTTGAGATAAGCCAACTCGTAGACGAGATCGACCGTATAGCAAGCCATGCCCAATTTAACGGCATGAACATGCTCACCGGCCGCTTTGCATCCGAGGACGGCGAAAACACCGTTACCGCATCCATGTGGTTCCATATTGGTGCCAATATGGATCAGAGGGAAAGAGTACACATAGGCACTATGACCTCTGAAGCTTTTGGTGTAAGAGAGGGGGCAACCGACGAGATTATGACTCTAGAGAACCCCGAAGAAGCCAACCGTGCGATAGGTACACTGGACGAAGCTCTTAAAAAAGTAAACAAACAGCGTGCAGACCTTGGCGCATACCAGAATAGAATGGAGTATGCAGTGAAGGGCATAGACATCGGTGCAGAAAATCTGCAGGCGGCAGAGTCGAGGATCCGCGATGTGGATATGGCGAAAGAGATGGTAGACTACACAAAGAACCAGATATTGACCCAATCCAACAACGCAATGCTCGCTCAGGCCAACCAGCAGACACAATCGGTATTGCAACTGCTTCAATAACGGGTTATACTATAGTTTAGAGAAGATTCGATCTTTGAAAACTTACCCTCTTGTAAAAAGCATACCAATCTAAGGGGATGTTCCGACCCGCAAGGGTCGGAACCCTCTCCTTAATATGTGAGGAGTCTCGGGAAGGGGCGCGGAACCGGTCTCCCGTTCTTCACAATTGGATGCAGAATAGGGCAAGGATTGCCCGCAGAATAAAATCAAGGAGGGTTTTATGATTATTAATCACAACATGAGCGCTATGTATGCCAACCGACAACTCGGGATGCGCAGCGAATCCACGCAAAACAACATCGAGAAGCTCAGTTCCGGTATGCGCATCAACAGAGCAGGCGACGACGCATCTGGTCTCGCGGTTTCCGAAAAGCTCAGGGGTCAGATCAAGGGCTTGAATCAGGCGGAGAGAAATATTCAGAACGGTGTTTCTTTTATTCAGACAACAGAAGGGTATCTTCAGGAAACACAAGACATACTCCACCGCCTAAGAGAACTGTCGGTACAGTCGGCAAACGGCATCTACACCGACGAGGACAGGGCGCAGATTCAGGTCGAAGTTTCCCAGCTCGTGGACGAAGTAAACCGAATCGCTTCCCACGCTCAGTTTAACGGTATGAATATGCTTACCGGGAACTTTGCGGAAGATTCGGAAAGTGTTATGCAGTTTCAGGTTGGTGCCAACATGGACCAGAGTGAACGTGTGTTTGTCGGAACTATGACAGCCCAAGCGCTCGGTTTGCAGGGAGCCCAGGGGGATGATGAATCGATAACTATCGACAGCCCCGAGAATGCTAACATGGCTATAGGCCAGTTGGACAGCGCTCTTCAACAGGTTTCCCAGCAGCGTGCCGATTTAGGCGCGTATCAGAACCGCTTCGAAATGGCTTCCGAAGGTATAGCCGTTGCAGCGGAGAACCTTACTGCTGCAGAGTCGAGGATCAGAGATGTAGATATGGCCTCCGAAATGGTGGACTATATGAAGAATCAGATTCTCACTCAGTCGAGCTCTGCGATGCTGGCCCAGGCCAACACTCAATCGCAGTCTGTAATGCAGCTGATGTAAGGATTTATCAGAAAGAAAGGATGAGATTGCTGGACGTTATCTCATCCCATACCGCGGAGGAGGCCGGCGCCCCTTCTCCGCTTTTCCACCCAGGAGGCAGGTAGATTATGGAACTTGGACTATCGAGATATAGTGAAATTTCTGTTAGACGGTACTCCCCCGTGTCCATCCGCAGGAACGATCAACAAAAGGCGGCGGCAAAAATCAGATCGGAACAGCGGGCAACAGCTCAAAAGAGATCGGAGGCCGCTCTAAAAGCCGAGAGGGAGTTAAAAGAAGCTCAAGGGGATATCGATCCAGAAAGGTATCTGAATGATATTCTCCGTTTTACCAGCCTCTTTAATCGTAAACTCAAATTCAGCGTAAACAACGATCTTCAGCAAGTGATTGTCAAGGTGGTAGACCGTGAAACCGATAAAGTAATTAAAGAGATACCACCGGAGGCATTACAGCGCCTGCGCGAACGGATGCAGGAGGTTATAGGTTTACTTATCGACGAGGAGATCTAAGACGAGGAGATCCAAGACGAGGAGATCTAAAAGGATCGACGAAAAAATGTCGACACCTTAACCTTCAGCTCCATATCGCTTATCCGGGGTAACAAATAACATGACAGGAGTTAAGGAGAAGGGAAAGATATGAGAAGGATTTTCTATGCGTTTGTCGTCTTTCTTCTCTTTACCGTAGCAGGAATTGACGGTATAGCAGCGTCGGATGTTAGTATTCCCGGTGTCAGCAGCAAATACAATACGGAAGAACTCATAGACAAGACCATGGAGGCCGAGAGAAAGCCTCTCGAGCGAATGGAAGATCGAAAGGACGAGTACGCACAGCAGAAACAGGCATGGTCAACAGTTAATGAACGTCTTAGCAGCGTTGCGGAGAATGCCAATACCCTGTACGGGTATGAGAACCCCTTTCAAAACTATATTGCAGATTCCACCGACCCCGACGTCCTCTCCGCCACAGCCAACCGAACCGCAAGCGAAAGCATAGAATCGATAAAGGTACTCCAGACCGCAAAACGCGACACCTTTCAGTCCAAATCTCTCCCCGAGGACTATAATGTTCCAGAGGGAGAGTACGGCTTCTCCTTGGGAGACAGAGAAGTCTCCTTCTCCTACAAGGGCGGCGATCTCGACGACTTTGCAAAGGCCGTACGCAACAGAGCCAAAGGACTCGTAACTGCAAGAACTGTAAGAAACACCCCAAACACGCGGGTTATTGTCTTCGAGGGGGGAGAGACTGGAAAAGATAACACCCTCTCTTTCCTCGAAGACTCCACTTCCTTCGGGACAGACAGCGGAATACTCAAAAAAAACGTTTCTAAAGAACTCAGCCTACAACCGTCAACGGAAAATGTTGCCGCATGGAAGGATTCCTCCTCCTCATCTTTTACTGTATCCGACGGGAAGGTCGATGTAGAGCCCCAGGGTGCGGCAGAGATTGATATTTCACCGGAAATCGACTTGAAAGAGAACCTGGAGATGCGCATTAATGTGCAGATCGAAAACATCCCCAAGGATGAATACACTCCTCCCTCCCCTCCTCCCGGCCCGTCTGTACCCTCACAAGACGGTGTGGAACTCGAGGGTATAGAGATCCTAAACGAACAAAGCAAGGTTCAACTGCCCGAATGGGAAGCACCGGAACCTCCGGAGGAAGTCGATACCCTTGACGTTCTCTCTGTAAACGGAACCCATAACCTTGAAGAACTCCAGGACACCGAAGAACCCCAGACAATAACTCTTGATTCGTCTGCTTTTGAGGACACCATATCCTCTTTGGTAATACACAACGAAAATACACACAGAAAGATCCGTATAGGAGAGATCGAGGTTCTCGATCCGGATGCCAGGGGCGATTATTCACCGGCAAGGGCGAGCTCAAAAGCTGCAGACGCCAAGCTCGAGGTAGACGGAGTTACCGTCGATCGGCCGACAAACGAAATTGACGATCTTATTACCGGTGTTACCCTCAACCCGAAGCGCGCCTCCAACAGAGAGGTCGAGCTTCAAATAGAACCCGACAGAGAGGAGATAAAGGAAACTCTCTTTACTTTCGTGGGAAGTTACAATAGAGCTTTAACGGAAATTAACATTCTCACCAGCCGGCAGGAGGCAGTTATAGAGGAGATAAGCTATTTCGAGGATGGAGAAGAGGAAGAGGCACGGGAAAAACTCGGTCTTTTTCAGGGTGAGTCGACCTTTACACAGCTGAAAAGCAGAATGCAGAGAATAATGACCGCACCATACGAAACATCCGCGGGAGACGAACTGTCCATGCTCTCTCAAATGGGAATCTCCACGAACGCTGGAGGTTCCGGCGAATCGGTAAGCAGAAGCAGGCTGAGGGGGTATCTGGAACTTGACGAGTCGAAACTGGATTCTGTACTGGAAAGTAATCTTTCCGCGGTAAAAGAGCTGTTCGGCAGCGATACCGACGGAGACCGTTCAGTTGATTCCGGTATAGCCTACGAGATGAACCGTTTTCTCCGTACCTATACTCAGAGAGGAGGTTTGATCTCGAACAGAATTGCCGGCATAGATAACCGTATCGACAACACCGAAGACGATATGTCGAATTTAAATGATAGGCTCGAGCGAAAAGAGCAGGATCTAAAAAGAAAATACGGCAGAATGGAAAACAATCTTGGAGAACTTGAAAAAGAACGGGAAGCAATAGAAGGTTTTGATTCTCAAAACAACAGATAAGGATAATTACGTGGAAATAAAAATAAACAACGATCCCATAAACTTCACCCTCGAAAATGAAAAAAACCTGGGAGATATAATAGCGGGTATAGAAAAATGGCTCGGCAACTCCGGTTATCTCGTCTCATCTATAGAGAGAGACGGAATACCGGTAGTTATGGACTATGACGGCGAGTGGAAAGAGACATCCCTTGAAGATATCGATTCACTAGAAATAACCATACTCACCGGGCCGGAACAATATGTAACCAATCTTCACACCGTGTATCAATATATATCGATTCTGCAGCGGTCGATTGCCGCCGGTAACGGCGACAGCCTTAATAATTTAAGGGAGGAACATCAATTTGTTGTGGAGAACCTCGACGCCCTCCTCGGCTCCCCAGGTTATGGGGCCAAACTCGGATCACTCCTTAGCGCCTCCGGAGCCTCCGATGGAGAGCTCAAACCGCAGGTTCAACAGCTGCTTACCTTCTGCAAAAACCTCTCTATAATCCTTACCGGAAGAATTAAAGAGGCTACAGAACCCTTTGAAGAGTTAAAAAACGCCGCCAAGGGTCTTTCCGAACTTGTCCCCCAGCTTATGGAGGTTCCCGTTCTACTTCAAACCGGAAAAGACAAAACCGCCATGGGATATGTAATAGAGTTTACCGAGTATTCGGATAAACTGATTCGTATTAACCACATCCTCAAGGAACAGGGTATTCTCGATATATCCGGTATCATAGTCGACGGGCGGAGGTTTGACGAGTTTTTTCGAGATTTTAACGATATTTTAAGAGAACTTTTGGAGGCCTTTGACTCCCAGGACTCGGTCCTTATAGGGGACCTGCTCGAATACGAAATTGCTCCCAGGGTGGAGACCCTGGACTTATACATGGATGAGATAGAAAAAAGTAATATCAAGGAGAGTTAAGTGAAACCGATTCTGCTCCAGGCGTTTCCCCCTTTAGCATCGAGCGATACCCCTTCAATCATTATCGGGATAGGTATATTGTTGTTTTTCATTATCTTTCTCGTAATAGCTTCCAGAGGAGGAGCTTCCGGCGGGTCCTCGGGGCAGCAAAAAAAATTCAGTAAAAGAAAATTCCGGAAGATTGCCTCATCTCGCGGGCTGAACAAAGGGGAGACTCACTATCTTGAATCGATGATAAAAAAGTCGAGAGTTGCCAACCCCTACCAGCTTCTCCAGAATTCCCGGGTCCTTGATTCCGCCTTGAAAAGAGCTCTACTTGAAATAGAGCACAGCGAGATAACCGAACCGGAAAAGGAAGCGCAAAAGTTCGTTCTCTACCGCATTAAGCAGAAACTGGAAAGAAATACCAAAGGGGTAAAACCGCCGAACTCTACCCGACAGCTTCGTCTCGGGCAACCGGTAACAATTGCTGTAGACGACAACCGTTATCAGTCGAAGGTTACAAGCAATATGCAGAAGAGCCTGGGCTTGAAGATACCCACAGACGACCACGGAAATGAGGTTAGATGGAAAAAATGGTCCAAGGCCACCGTTTTTTTCTGGAGAAGCAACGGTCAGGGCTTCTCTTTTCAGACAAAGATAATCGGCTACAATGTCGTACGCGGTATCTCCAGTATATTCGTACAGCACTCCAATTCCATTAAAGAAGCCCAACAGTGGCGTTACAGACGTCGAGAGCTCGGACGACCGTGCTACTTTTATCCTATTAAGGTGGTTACCTCGGGCAGCGGAAAAAATGCCAGAAAACAGGCAATTGTAGAGAACAAAAGAGGAACCCTCGGCACCATTCTGGAAGTCTCGGCAGGAGGCTGTTCCATTCGAACCACCTACCCCCTTGCAAAAGGCGAGTTGATAAAAAACGAGTTCGAAACGGAAAAAGGCATGCAGGTAACGAGCTTTGGCAAGATACGTTCCATGACAAGGATTCATCCAACCGGCGGCATAATGCATGTAATGTTTACCCGGGTCTCCCGGCAGAACGTAAATAAAATCAATCAATATGTATACAGTTTTGACAGGGATCAGGAAAACAGACGCCCCCGGCTGTAATAAAGTATAAATTTTATATTGACCCTGCAACTCGTTTAACCTACAGTTAAGATATGAAGGTACTGGAAATCCACAACATAGAAAAAAAAGATATTCCCCTCTACTACCGTAACGAGTATACAGGAAAGGCAGTGCTGGAGTATGGGCCGCATAAAGTGCCCGAAGAGAAGTCGGTGGAGTTCATTCTCGAAAGATCAGCCACCGGCGCCGTGGATATTTCGGCACGTTTTCTTGATCAAATTAATTATCCCCTTCTTCCGGCTCTTAAAGTGCTAAAAAATTATATACGAGAACTGGACCAAAAGGGTAAACTTCTTTGATTGTGTTTAACTCAGTCTCTTCGGAACAGACCGTCTCTCTTGGAGAAAAACTCGGTTTACAATTGCAGCCGGGGGCCATTGTATCTCTTACCGGACCGCTCGGCTCCGGAAAGACAACCCTTGTAAAAGGAATTGCCCGGACTCTTAAAATAAAAGAGGAGATAACGAGCCCGAGTTTTACCCTCATTTCCGAGTACAGAGGGAGTCTCCCTCTGTATCATATGGATCTTTATCGCATAGACTCTTTCGATGAGTTCGAGCTGACAGGTGCGGAGGAGCTTATGTACGGCCGTGGAGTTACGGTTATAGAATGGGCGGAAAAAATAGGTGATTTCCTGCCGGCGGATACTATAACCGTCGTGTTTGAACTTAAAGAAAATCTCGAACGGACTGTTACAATAGAGGGTATAGAGGGGTTAAATTGATGAACATCCTGGCACTGGATACTTCGACCACCGCCCTTAACATCTCTCTTCTTCGGGAAAACGAACTGTTCGAGGTCTTTTTTGATTTCGGCCTTCACCATACAGAACACCTTGCCGTTGAAACGGAAAAACTGTTAACCCGAGCAGAAATCCGTGTCGAGGATATTGATCTTATAGGCTGCACCTCCGGCCCGGGCTCGTTTACCGGGCTGCGCATCGGAATCTCTTTTGCAAAGGGCTATGCATACGGTGCCTCGATCCCGCTGGTGTTTATACCGACCCTTGAACTCCTTGCATACGGCAAGGAGTTTTTCCCCGGTGTCGTTTTCCCCGTAATAGACGCCCGTAAAAAGAGAATTTACACTGCGGGGTATGAAGCAGGCAAAAGAATTTCCGATTTTCTCGATATACCTCCGGAAGAACTTATCGAACACCTTCCGAGCGGTAAAAGAGCATTGCTTACCGGGCCCTTTGCGTACCAGGTATTTGATCTTTTACGAGGTCTCCACAGCGAATCGGCCCTCCCTCTTCCGGATAAAATTGCAGGACAATCCAGGGGAAGGGCTCTGGTCGAACTGACCGAGGATAGATATAACAGCTTTGGGGGCAGCGAAGAGTCTGCCGGGCCTTTCTACATGAGGGCAAGCGAAGCGGAGCTATCCGCTGCGACAAAGAGGAAAACTGCCCATGAATGATATAGAGGATCTAGAAGAAATTGAAGAACTCGAAGAGATAGAAGACCTGTCCGCGGAAGAAGAGGCAGACTCTCTTTCCGCAGATCGACCACTCTCCTTCGATACCGGAGAGCTTTTGAACACTCCTCTATGTTCTTCTCTTACAGCAACAATGCAGCGGCAGCAGTTCCCCTCTATCCTCATTAGCCGTAACCTCGAAATTATCTGGGAAAACGATGCATACCGGTCCTGTTTTGCCGATGATGAACGTCCGCTGCCGGTTAATCTTGCCAAAGACTTCTATCCCGACCTCGACTCGGAAAAAACCGGCAGAATCTATAGAGCCCTGGGCGATGAGGAGAAGGGCTTTAACCACCGCGAACAGCTTCAGTCAATAAAGAGAAACCGCCTAACCGTAATAGCCAATGCCCACTTCTCTCCGGTATTCTCCCCGGATTATCAGCACCCCCTCTGCTACCAGGTTTTTTTCGACATTGTTACCGAAGAGCAGAAGCTTCTCCTGCAAAATACATTTCTTTCGCTTTTGGAAGCTTCGAAGCTCAAGGATAACGATACGGGCAGACACATCAGCAGAGTCGGTGCCTACTCCAAACGTATAGCCGAGGAGTTGTACAACAGCGACTCCAACGGAAAGGTTACCCTCGAATTTATTCACAACATTCACTTTCTCGCCCCCATGCACGATGTGGGAAAAATCGGTACCCCCGACGATATTCTCAACAAAAACGGGCCCCTCGACGACAGGGAATGGAATATTATGAAGGAGCACACTATTAACGGCGCGTATATAATGAACACCTACCCGGATCTGATGGCAAAACAGATAGCCCTGCACCACCACGAAAGGTGGGACGGCAACGGCTATCCCTACCAGATCTCAGGAGAGATGATTCCCCTGGCTGCGAGGATAGTCTCCATTGCAGATGTCTACGACGCCTTGAGAATGAAGCGAAGCTACAAGGAACCCTTTTCCCATGAAAAAAGCCTCGAAATTATCCGCGAATCAAGGGGTACCCAGTTCGATCCTTCACTATTGGACGTTTTTCTCGGTATCTCCGGGACTATTTCGGAAATTCATAAAGAACTGAAAGACGGCAACGAACAATAGGGTTGTGGTTGAGCGAAAAAAAGTATTTGTCTGAACAGGAATTAGCAGGGATTAGAGGTTATTCTTTTTCTCATCATGTATTTTTTCCAGGAAATCTATCTCCGGCAACTGTATTCCTGCCTGGACCGCAGCTTTATTCTCGTTCTGGATAGCGGTAAAAACCTCCTGACGATATACTTTTACATCCTTTGGGGCGCTTATACCGAGTTTAACCTGGTCTCCTTTTATATCTACAATGGAGACCTCGATATTGTCGCTAATGACAATGCTCTCGTCAATTTTTCTGGAGAGTATCAACATGCGTTGTTCCTCACTTGAGAGAGCTCCTCTACAATTTTATGACGAGTCTTCCATTGCTGATTCAAGGTAACACATTGCCTGCCTACATGGGTCTCTCTATTTATTATTACCGGACCCTGCAGGTTTGCAGTCATTTCACGGTAATTTTCCGGGACGGTAACTATCGCAAAGATAAGAAGTTTATCCATCTCCGAAGGATCTATACCAATTGCCTCAAGGTCGGTGTCCGCCACATCCGGCGTATAGTCGGGGCGAAAAACGGTGGGCTCGATTAAAACAAAGGCAATTTTCTGTACATCCAGAGATTGCAGCCAATAAAAAGGCTGCTGCAGCGCGTCGAGGAGCACGTACTCCTTGAGATTTTCGAAACCGAGAATTCCCGAGGGAAATGTAATCCGCTGTCGGTCATCCACTTCTATTAAGCCGTAGGGCTTGGTGTTTACCTTCATACTGATGCTCCCTTACCTTAGAAAATCGAGAAGAGTCGGCTGTAGAATTCTGGCTGTTGATCCCAGGGCAGCTCTGTGAGTCTGTTCGAGCATCTTCAAATCCGTTATCGCCTCGGCCATATCCAGATCCGTCTCCTTCGAGTTCAACTCCTGAATCTTGGGCACGGTCTCCTCCATTCTACGTTGCGCGACCTGCAGCCTCTCGTCTTGGGACCCCAGTTTACCTATTGTATCTATCAGCTGATCCTGCGCCAAGTCTATTCCCTTGAGGGCTGAACCGCCAATATCCAGAGTATCACCTTCGTACAGACGGTCTCTCATGTAAATAACCATATCGAAGAGGCTGCCACCGGAACTTTGTGCTCCCTCCGCCAGGTTAAAGGGCGGTTTACCCACACCGCCGGTTACACCGAGATCCTGCAGGACACTTCCTCCCTCGCCGTCTTTCAACCATATCTGGTGCGGATGGGTCGACGATATTACCAGGGAGTTGTCCACGGGATCAAGCTCCGCTTTTACCGCAGCATCGGAATCGTTTATTTTGCTGATTATTGTATAGATATTGTCGCCGGCGTCGAGGCGGATATTCTCATCGTCGATATTAATCGAGGTATCTTCTGTCACCGTATAGTCCCGTGCGTCCACACCCGCCTGTATATGCTGGTGCTCCGCCCAAAAAACCCGGTTTCCGGCGTAGTTATTATCCATATAGCTTCCCTCGGATACTTCCACCTTAGAGGGATTTATAGAGCCCCTATATTCGACAGAAGTTATCGCTTTACCCTGAGCCGCAGGGACGTTTCCCTCCATTACCCTATAGGGGGTGGAGTCCGTCTTATCCCCTCCGAACATGCTCTTTCCGTCGGCATCCCGGGCGTTGGCAATCTCCACCAGCTCGTTGAGAAGCTGATTCACCTCCTCCCCCATCGCCTGCTTCTCATCCTTTGAATAGGTATCGTTAGCCCCCTGCACCCCCAGTTCGCGAATACGGTGGAGTATATCGTTCGCGCTTTTCATATACCCTTCTGCAATTCTGTGGCGATCCTGCAGATTCTCGGCGTTTTTCAGGTATCGGCTCATTCTGTCTATGTTCGAAAGATACCGCGTGGAACGTGAAGCAGATAGAGGAGCGTCCCGCAGATCATTGAAGTTTTTTTGGGTAGACATCTGGTTTTGCAGATTGTTCATCTGCTCCGTGCGTCTCTGAAGATGAAACTGCATATCGTTATTGCTGGTAGAACTGCTTATTCTTTCCATATTTATACACCCATTCTATTTATTATAGTATCGAGCATTTTATTCATTTCCGAGATAAACCGGCTTGCAGCGGAGTATCCGTGCTGAAACTTTATCATCTGGGAGAGCTCTTCGTCGATATTTACCCCGGAAATCGACTCCTTCATGCTTTCCAGGTCTCTCATTATCTGATTTTCCGTCTCGTGAGACCTCTCGGCAGCCTCCCCTTTCAAGCCCGCATTTGCAACCGCCTGGGAGAAATACTCGTCGAAACTCGAAAAACGCCCCACCATTACATCGTTGTTGCGCAGAGACGCTATAGCCAATGCGGCGGACCCGTCGCCGGAGTTGGCCGGTTCTCCATCCTCTCCGAAACCGGCGGCAATTGTGTCCGGGTCATTTGCTACTTCTTTGTTTACCTCTATCCATCCGGAGGGGTTAGCAAGGGGGGCAACCGAAAAGTCGACATTCTCCCCCCTTAGGTCCACTATCGCGTCGGCCTGTTCCCAATCGTAGGCACCTTCGGGGCCCGACTCTGCGAGCATCCCCGCGTATCCGGTAAGAAATCTTCCTGAATCCTCTACATGGCGGATAACGAAATTGGGGTTATCTATATCCGCAGAAGGTGATGCCTTGAGGTTGAGCCTCCCGTTTCTGTCGAGACGCGCGACAACCTCGGACCCGGAGGTGTTTATCCGTTTTACCACCTCCTCCACCGTGTCGGTGGGATTGTAGTCTATTTGAACTTCCCCATCCGGACCGGAGAGCGACATGGTTCCCTGAAGTCCTACCTGATCCTGAGGGTCGAGTTGATTCTCTCCCGTCAAGCGAAACAGATAAGTCGAGTCGAACTCTCCATCACCATCCCGGTCGTAATTTCCCTCCACATTGTTTACAAAGGGATACTCGGTAAAAAAGTCGACCCCCGTTTTTCCGTTTTTACCATAACCGGCACGATGGTTCTCGTTTACCATATCGACAAAGTGCATGGTCATCATGTCGAGACCCTGAATCTCTTCTCTTACATCTTCATCCCGCATTTCGAGCATTCCCGCAAGCTCCCCCCCTCTCGGTTGGAAGCGTTCTCCCGTCTCCCTCCAGAGAACATCCGAGTAACCTTCGTTCTGCGGATTCGGCTCTGCAGCTAGGTGGTTTATCTCTCTGCCCTGCAAAAGGTGCATCCCGCCGGTATGAATAGTAAACTCATCCGGATCCCTGCCGTCTACGGTTATATCTACGAGAGAAGAGAGTTCCCTTACGAGTTTGTCCCGCCGGTCGAGGAGGTCGTTGGGGTTGTCGCTCATAGCCTCAATTTTTACGATCTGTTCGTTTGTCTCCGCTATCGAAGAGAGAATTCCGTTTATACGGCTTACCGTACCGTCTATATCCTCATCAAGCATCTCCCGAATCTCCTTGAGACCCTCATATCTGCCGTGAATTCCCTCGATAAGGCTTTTTCCCCGCTCTATTACCGCGTGCCGGGAGGCGGTCTGTTCCGGATTAACGGAGAGCTCCTGCCAGGATTCCCAGAAACGGTCCATAAGACCCCGAACGGATATGTCCTCCGGCTCGTTGTACACATCCTCCACCATATTCATATATCTGTCCCGGGTTTTCCAGTATCCTTCGCCGTTAGCCTGCCCTACTATACGCCCTTCGAGGATTTCATCGTGAATTCTCTCCACCCTCTCGGCGGTAACTCCCTGTCCGAGCTGCCCCGCCGTCTCCGCCCTGTTTAAGCCGGGCATAAAGATGGGATTAAAAGGCTCCATCTCGGTTCTCTGCCGGCTGTAGCCCTCGGTTGCGGAATTGCTGATATTGTGACCAATAGTAGAAAGAGCCTTGGTATGAGCTATCAGGCTTCTTTTTCCCATTTCTATACCTGTAAATGTCGAGTTCATCCTCTGCTCCTTCTTATATCCTCACAGATGTCTGTTTACCACCAGCGGGTCAGCCTCGACCGAACGCCGGCGTCCGGATTTTTCGTACATCGTTCCGCGACGATGGGGAAACGCCGTATAGAGAACCTCTTTTATTGTTTCCGACATACTGCGCACGTAGGCGTCTATGGACCAGGTAATCCCCTGCAGCTGAAGCACCTCCGTTTTGAGAACTCTAAAAAGGCTGGAAAGCCGGTCTCTGGTTTTGGGGTGAAGCCTTACCACCACCGAATAAAAACCCGCGCCCTTTCCAACGCCCACAGAGGTACAAAGCTCGCCGAATACTTTCTCCCGCCTGTGTTCGATTTCTTTTACCAGGGAGGAGGAGCTGTCCATCTCCTTTATTCCCGCTGTGAGAGACTTCCAGTCGTGGTCGAAGATGTACTCTCTTACCTTCTCCGCCTTCTCTATTGCGGTTTTTAAAGCTTCTATCTCCTCGCTGAGTACATCTTCCATTTTCTCAGCAATTTTCGCCTTATCCAATACTGCGGTCTTTTTCATCTTTCGGCCCTCCTTTTATATTTTCGGCTTCTATTTTTTTTAGTTGAGGGAATTCAGAGAATCCTGGGGCTAATGGGGCAGCGCAAAATCTCACAAAAACGGAGATCGAAAGAGAGACTTGATTCAACATAGAATTATTCTTATAT
>JBKHFZ010000016.1:0-31069 GCA_046539925.1 Spirochaetaceae bacterium | reverse complement strand
CTTACGCTTAATTGTAGTATTTTTTACTTTTCTGTGATTTCTATCCGTTTTTCCGATAGCTGGAAAAACCGTTGCACAAAGAATTCAGACTTAAATGGGTAAATGTGTACATCAATCAAGTCACAATAGGGTTAACCGAACTGCTTATCCTGGAAGAGGCCTTCGGGAAGATAGATGAGGTGTGGAATAGGTAAAACATTTTTCTTGACAAGGGGTCATTGAAGGGCTATTATTCTATTGTACTAAATAACTAGTACATTGAATTGTATCCTGTACAGGAGGTCCGAGGATATGGCCGCTAGAAAGTTGGAAAATCTTAAATTCACAATAGATCCCAAAAGCGGTGTACCCTTTTACAAGCAAATTATTCTGCAGATAGAAATGGCCATTGCGGACAACCGACTGCAGCAGGGAAATCAGCTGCCTACGGTGCGGAGTCTGGCGGTGGACCTGCAGATAAACCCCAATACCGTTGCAAAGGCGTATAACCAGCTGGAAATTCGGGGAATAGTAAATACTCAGCAGGGAACGGGAACCTTTATTTCGGATAACAAGATAGAGATTGACGATATAGAGCGCGAGAGAATCCTGACCCAGATAAGCCGCGATTTTCTCTCTAAAGCGGGGTCCTACGGCTTTACCACTCAGGACATCATAGACCATTTGCAGGAACTGCAGGAGCGTGAATAACAGCATAGCGAGGAGGATATTTTCATGAATTTTTTAAAAAAACGGTATACCCGCATAAAGAACTTGCCCTCATTCCGTCTGGAAAAAGATTTTATATTCAACACCTTTTCACTGCTGGTACTCATAATTTTAGCTGTTGCCGCTGTTGCGGTTTTTGAACTGGCCGGCTTGGGACTTTCGGACCTGGAGATACAGGGAATTACCATGGCGGTAATTATATCCGGATTAATAATTGCGCTGGTATCAATCTGGAATATGCTTCTCTTTGCACTTTTAGCCGGCTGGATTGTTCTGTTTTACCTCTCCTCATCCACCGAACCCCTGGCGTACCTAATCCCGGCACTATCCTTAATGCTCTCCTCTACCACCCAGCTTATGTACCACTGGGACAAGGCGGTTATACTGCGTTTTGGAAAGTTTAAGAGAGTACAGGAGGCGGGTATATTTTTCCTCATCCCTTTTGTAGACAGAATTGCCCACAAGGTGGACACCCGTATAAGGGTTACGGATTTTAGCGCGGAACGTACCCTGAGCATGGACAATGTGCCCGTGCACATAGACGCTATCTGTTTTTGGATGATATGGGACCCGGAGAAAGCAATCCTGGAGGTGGAAAATTTTCTGGAGGCGGTAACCCTCTCCGCTCAGACGGCTCTGCGCGATTCCATAGGCAGCCACGACCTTAATACTCTGCTTTCCAGGCGGGACGAAGTAGGGCGGGAGCTGCAGAGAATACTCGATGCAAAAACAAACCCCTGGGGCATTACAGTCCTCTCCGTGGAGTTTACAGACATTATTATTCCGAAGGAACTGGAGGATATAATGAGCCGGAAAGCCCAGGCCTACAGGGAAAAGCAGGCTCGCGAGATTTTGGGAGACGCGGAAATTTCGGTTGCAGAGAAGATGACCACCGCCAACGAGTTTTATCGGAACAATCCCCAGGCATTTCAGCTGCGGGCCATGAATATGGTCTACGACGGTCTCCGGCAGAGCAAGGGATCGATAATGCTTATGCCCTCCTCTGCGATTGAGAGCATGGACCTCGGCAGCCCTGCGGGGCTGGCGGCGCTGCAGAAGATGCAGAATCAGACGAGAGAGGACGGAGATGTAGAAAAACCGCTAAGACAGGGAGAAGAAAGTGATTCAGATTAGTATCGCTTGCCCCTCTATTTCCTTAATAAGAAAGTCAATAAAATTAATATTATATTCAATTTGACAAATATCTTCATCATGTTAAAATAGAGTAATACATTTTATAAGGAGGCGCTGATGTTTGGACTACCCGCATCTACAAGTCTGGTGTTATTCGGATTCCCTGCTTTTTGGGTTATCTACACCCTGGTCTTCCTTTATCTGAGTCGCAACTGGCCCGACGATAAAGAGATTGAGGAGAAGGAGGAGGGTATAAAATGAGCGAAGTACCTACACCAAACGCTGTTGTTATCATCTTTCTTATCCTCTATTACGCGGTTGTTATCGGAATCGGCTTCTGGTCCGTGCGTAAGGGTGGAGCTCAGAACATGGAGAGTTATCTTTTAGGCGGCCGAAAAATAGGTCCCCTCATAACCGCTATGACTCTTCAGTCCACTTCGATGAGCGGCTACATGTTCCTCGGCGGAGGTTCCCTCGGATACACCACAGGGTACTGGTCGATATGGTACGCTGTAGGCGATATCGGTGGTGGTGTGGTCAACCTCTCTGTAATCGGACGCAGGATGAGAAAACTCTCCAAAATTCTCGGTTCGCTTACTTCGATAGAGTATTTGGAAAAACGTTACCCCCATCCCGCCGTCAGGATAATAGGCGCAGGACTCACCGTATTCTTTCTCTTCTTCTACGTACTCGCCCAGTTTATTGCAGGCGGAAAGGGTATGGCTCTCGTTACCGGGCTACCCTACGGGTCTGCCCTATTAATAGCTGTGGCGATTATTATGCTCTACACCTTCCTGGGTGGGTATATCGCGGTTGCGTATTCGGACTTCTTCCAGAGTATTGTGATGGTTATCGGTATGATCTGGATATTCTCCGCGTCCTTGAGTTATCTCGGCGGATGGACCGAGGCAAATATGGCAATTGCCGATATCGATCCCACATACCTCAGTATTTGGGGTAAGGATCTCGCCAACCAGGGACAATGGGGGAATGTCGCGGGAGCTGTGCTCGTGTTCTCGGTGGGCTATATGGGCTGGCCCCACGTTGTAGTAAGACATATGGCAATGACGAGCCCGAGAACGGCGAGGATGGCAGGTTTCTACTCTACTTTGTGGAACCTGTTCTTTGTAACGTCTCCCTACCTTATCGGTATTTTTGCGCTGGTTATACTGCCTCAGCTCGGAGATCCTGAAATGGCAATATTTATGGTTGCCAACAAACTGCTTCCAGGTTTTATGGTGGGTATCGTTATGGCGGCAATTATGGCGGCAATTATGTCTACCGCCGACTCTATTCTGCTGCAGGTAGGTACGGTGGCATCCAGGGACATCTTCTGGCGGTTTATCAAAAAAGATGCTTCCGACAAACATATGGTGTGGGTGTCGAGAATCCTCATTCTCGCCTTTGGTGTTATCGGTATCCTGGTAGCCCTTATACAGCCCCCCGGTGTGTTTGCAATAGTAATCTTTACCACCTCTGTTCTGGGTAGTGCCTTTATGCCGGCGTACATCTGCGCTGTGTGGTGGAAAAAAGCAAATATCCCCGGGGCCATAGCCTCTATGATAGGCGGCGCCGCTACGGCATTCTTTTGGGAGTTACTGGGAATTAACGATAAGACAGGCTTCCACGAAATGCTGGTAGGTCTCGTAGTCTCATTTATC
Source organism: Spirochaetaceae bacterium (assembly GCA_046539925.1). Taxonomy (GTDB): domain Bacteria; phylum Spirochaetota; class Spirochaetia; order DSM-16054; family Sediminispirochaetaceae; genus CAYFVU01. The sequence goes on along the minus strand of JBKHFZ010000016.1, from coordinate 27,566 downwards.
CTGATGATAGTCGTAAGTAAGGCTACACAGAAGTCTCATCCGGTGTCCGAAGAAATACTCAACGCCATGGACGAGGCTCACAGGGTCGGCCCCATACCTCCCGATATGCTGGCAGCGGCGGAAGCTAATCTGGCGGCGGAGGCCGGTGCAATTTCTACAAAGTTAAACAAGTAAGTTACTTTAAAATTACCGCTGCAGCCCCCCTCTATATAATGAGGGTGGCTGCAGTTCTTCTAGTATGATACAGTGCACACAATGGAACAGGTAAAAGAGACGTCTATTCTTTCTATACAGAACAGTGTCACCTCCAAACAGGCGGAGAGAATTCTCTATCAGAAATCACGTTTGGATAGAGTTCACACACAGAAGAAAATATATTACCCCTATTACTGGCGACATTATCATTTTACTTTTGCCATTCAACGCCACAAAAGACCCTTCGAGGCCCATATTCTCGTGGATATGATAAACAACACCGCCTCCAGCGCGGACAGGTTTAACCTGGATACTCTGGACGTGGACGAAGATCTGGTAATAGACCCGGACATTTCCATAGAGAAGGCCTCCGAGACAGCGCAGACCTATCTGCAACATTCTATCACCACCAAGTTAAAGATGCTCTTTGTCCCCAGAAAGGAGATAATAGAGGAGAAAGTTATACACAAACCTTTTTGGCTCGTAAGATGTTCTTCCCGGAACCAAAAGCCGTTTTTCGTAATTGTCGACGCTTTAAACGGAAAATACCAAATACTTCCATGCAAAAATTGACAGGAGTGTTCTATGTCTTTTACTTTACTGCTGCTCCTACCGGGGCTTCTCTTTTTACTGGTAATCTTTTTTAGGGTTGTTCTCCCGTTAATAAAAACCCCAGGATGGAAAAGGGCAATAGACGATGCAAATTACCACCGCCACCGGGAAAACTACGAAAAGGCGGACTCGATACTGGAGAAAGGGGTGAACAAGTTTACCGACAGTCCGGAGATCTATCTTGAATACTTTCTGTATCATTCTGATAACAGGAATCTCAAACACCGTTTCGAGGTGCTCTTGAAAGGGTGGGAAAAGACCCGTTCTCCCGCATTGGCATTTTTTATAGGTTCTGCATACCTCGAAGACGGTAATTTAAAAAAGGCTCAGGAGTTTTTGGAAATGTCCGAGACAAGAACCTACATGACGGAGAAAAGGTTTCCCCTGCTGGCCCAGATGTATTACGAAAAGGGAGAATACAAAAAGGCGGAGGAGGAGTTTTACAGGGTAATGTTAAATAGAGAGACCGGGATAGAGATGTTGGAAGATCTCTCTCCGGATGAGTTGGTTCTGCTTGCCCTGATAAAGCGGAAAAAGGGAGAGGACTGGAAGAAGATAATGGAGGGTGCGCCAAAAAGCGGGGTCCAAGTCTCCATGACATGGAAGGACTATCTAAAAACTCTCACCGAAAAAACAAGGGAGCTTAGCCCCGCTCAAACGGGTATAGAAGGCGATCCGAGCTCCTTTAACAAAGGCCGAAAAGATTATTATAACGAGAGAATTCACATAGTAGAAAATTACCTTTCTAACGGTTAAAGGGAAAGAGGTATGAGCGGCGGCGCAGAAAGTAAAGCGGAAATTCAAAGAGACGGTTTATTGGCACGAATATCCCCTGGAGAGGACGGGCGCTTATTGGTCTTCGGGGATATTCACGGGGACCTGGCTGCCCTTAAACGGGGGCTCTCCCTGCGAAGACCGGGGGACATTGTTGTCTTTCTCGGAGATTATGCCGACCGAGGAGCCGAAGGGGTTGAGGTAATTGAGGGGATTAACGCGCTTCTCGATGCACATCCGGACAAAGTAGCGGCTCTAAAGGGTAATCATGAGGAGTATACCGAGGATGGGGAACCGACTTTTAGACCCTGCACTTTAATTGAGGAGGCAAATAGAAAGAGGGGAGGGTGGGAAAAGTTTTTCGATTCCACCTTTAAAGGATTTATGAATAAACTCTCTATTGCGGCAATAGCGGGGGGCACTCTTTTTGTTCACGGCGGAATTGGTAAAGGTATAGAAGACCCCTCTTCTCTGGAAGAGCCGGATCAAAAATTGAGGCAGGATATTCTATGGAGCGATCCCGGCCCGGAGAAGGGTATCTCTCCAAATATGCGGGGAGCGGGTACCGTGTTCGGCCCCGATGTAACAGATAGAATACTGGAAGCCCTCGGTTGTCGACTGATTATAAGAAGCCATGAGCCGAGAAAGGCAGTAAATGGTCCGGCTTTCGATCATGACGGGAGGGTAGTTACCCTCAACTCGACCCGCGTGTACGGGGGCCGTCCGTTTCTTCTATCGCTCTCAGCGGAAAACCTCGGATCGGGGGAAGAAGCCTGTGTGTCTAGAGATTCCATAGAGGAATCGACTCTGTTCCTTGATAAGCAGGTATAGTAGAGTGATGGTTCAAAGCTTGGGTAAACGACAAATCTACTTATCGAAGTAAGAGAGAATTGCCTGCTTTATATCGGTCAAACTTTTTACTTCCCCTTCAAAATATGTAAAAGAGGAAATACTGCGGGAGGCGAAAAAGAAGGGAACGGGATTTCGGGTATGATCGGCGGTTCTATTATCTTCCGCGTTTCCATGATCGCTTGTAATAAGTATATCTACGGGGTCGTCCTCGTTGTTTACGGCCTGCTGCAGACGGGCTAAAAACTCATTGAGCTTATCCACCTCTTTCTCGATACGGCGAAACTCCATCGTGTGCCCGTAGGAGTCGGTAAGAAAATATTCAAAAAAGACAAATTGGTACTCCCGTAAAAGCCCTACTATCCTCTCCGCACCCTCGCCAGGAGAGAGAATGGGAAGGTTGTACCCCCGTGCCCTTAAGAAGCGGTTGGTAATATCGGCAAAGAGAGCCTTCCCCTCCCTGTAGTCCTGGATAAAACGAAGGGGGATACCCGCGGATTCAAGGGACAGCGTGGAGACGGGGAGCATATTTTTGCGTTTATTTTTTCTCTCTTCGAGGAACTCATGGCTGTAGAGATTTGCGCAGGTCGAGCTTATTCCCTTCTCCTTTAAAGATAAAAAGAGATTTTCCCGCTGCAGCAGTTCGATGAGGGAATTGTTGGGAAAAGCCTGCATGTGGTAGCCGAGGAGACGGGACGCATTTACACCTGTCATTATGCTCGTCTGTCCGGTGGCGGACTTGGGGGTACCCTCAACACCAAGACACGCGTCCGCCGGCAGAAGAATAAAGTTTTCTCCCCTGCGAGGCGCATTGTGTGAGGTAAAGTGGATCGACCCCAAAAAGGGGGAGAGAAAAGAACACAGCTGATTTATCTCCGGGTCATCCTCCCCAAGGCCTATACCGTCTATAAAAAAGAAAAACAGTTTTCTCATACCCTCGTCCTGCTGCATATTACTATTTTGACTGCATTGTTGTCGAGCGCCGCGTCTTTATCCGCTTTTTACCCAAGCTTTGAACCATATTCTCGTCGCTTCCCTTGCCGCCGAGATGCGTGCTTGCAGCCGCAGGGCGTGCGAAACCTGTAAAAGTATACTATACTGCTTATATGGACACCAAATCGTTAAACGCAATTCATACGCTTACCCCGGAACTCGAGGAGAGAATACAGAAGAATCCGCTTCTGCATATAGACACCTTTATAATTCCCTCTCCCTACGTAAAGGACAGCAAGTCGGTAAAGGACTATGAACACAGTTATGTGTGGATAGAGGAGGGAGAGATCCTCGGGTACGTTCTTGTATATTCCGATGAAAAAAAGAGGAATTTCAACATATACAAACTGGTAACGAGCCCCTTTGGCCGAGGGAGGGGAATAGGCACCCTTTTTATCGAATATCTTGCCGTCAATGTTGCACCGGATGCAATAGTGTATCTCTATCTCTGGGAGAAGCAGGTAGATACCCTCGAGTTTTTCCAGCACAAGGGTTTTAATCTTGGAGATACTACCGTCTACAGAAACCTGATATTCTATCATCTCTACGCACGGGCAAAAGATATTGCAGCTTTTGCCTCCTCGAACAAAGAGGGAGGGATATTTTTAAACGAAGAGATTGGAAAGACCAGGCACGATGCTCGCAAAACGATCCGCCTTCTCTCGCACATGGTGGACATGCTTTCCGTCGATAACTGCGGCAAAATTATCGAGGACATTAACCGGGAGACAACAACTCTTATAAATACCCTCAACGCCTTTCGAGATACAATGAGCAGCATTCATGAGGTAAATATCAAGGACCTTATTTTTGAGAGGATAGTCCCGTTTGTGGAAGCCTCCTCTCTTCCCTGCTCACTTCACCTTGTTTTGGAAACCGAGTCTCCTCTTGTGCTCGGATACTATGTAAATTTTGGAAGAGCCCTCGTCAATATCGTCTCAAATTCTCTAGAGGCCATTGCGGAGACAGACCGAAAGGGAGTAATTAAAATAGAGATTCGGGATAACAAGGGAAAAGACAACGAAGTAATTATGATGATTCGAGACAACGGCATTGGTATTCCAAAGCACCTCCTTAAAAAAGATGAGGCAGGAGTGCCCGCCTTTGTGGGAAATACCACAAAAGACCGCAAGGAGGGTGAGGGCCTCGGTACTATTCAGATCTATTCCACCTTTGGAGCTGAGAATTTACACGTAGACAGCAAGGAGGGAGAGGGGACTATATGGAATATTCGCTTTAAAAAGCCGATTAAAGGGCAGGACAAGTGGTATGCAAAACTCGAGAGAAGGTACAACGAGCTAAAAAGACTTTACGAGGTGTATACAATCGGTACGGAGACAACGCGTACCGAGGTTATCGCTTTTATATGGCAGCTGAGAAATATGGAGCTGTTCCTCTTTGATCTTATCCTCCAGTTCGGCAAACACCACAACATTCGAACCATCTTTAGAACGGTGCTGTCTTTTATTATGAACAAAATAGAAGAAGAGGAGCTGAAGAGCGAACTGGATTCTTTCCGCTGCGAAAATGTTCAAATAAAAGAGTGGTTTCTGGATATAACCCTGGAAATACAGAAACGGCTCTTCCATCTGTATTCAAGGGTGGATATAGAAAATTATCGGGGGGCTCTGTTTAAGAGTTACGGACAGGCAATCGAGAATGTGATGATTTTTACCCTCGACCCGGAGACGGGGAACTTCCTGGCTACGGACAGAAAACTCGCGGAGCATCTTGATTTTGTACCTTACCTGGGAAAAGATAAAGAACAGCTTATTCGGGGTGAGTTTATAGGAGATATGAACAACCACAGACAGCCGATTTTTTTCGGAGTCTGGAGTATAGTCTCCAGGGATGATCTTTTGAAAAAACTCAAGCTCATGCAGCGAGGTGCACTTACCCTGATAAATATGGGTATCCACCGAGACAAAAAACTCAGCTTTTACCAAACAACCTATATTCGCCACACCTCCGACATAGACAGCGATAAGACAACCACTTTTGGGGCTTTTTCCTCCTTTTCGGAGGAGGAGCTCTGGTCCTTTACCCGGGATACCGACGATGAGATGTTGGACTATATGGTGTATCAGGACTGAAGCGGTGCTGTATCGATTCTAAAGCGGGCAACCTCTATTCACACCGTAAATTTTTATGGTACAATTACCTATGAAGTTTACCGATTTTAGTTTCTCACAAAAAATATTACAGGGCATACAAGATGCCAAATTTGAAGAGTGTACTCCCGTTCAGGAAGAAGTTTTCCGCCACGCAATGGAAGATGGCCGGGACGTTACCGTCCAATCCAAGACCGGTACGGGTAAAACCGCGGCCTTTTTGCTTACCATATTCGAAAAGTTCACGCGGGACGACAATGGCCGGCACAAAGCGCTCATTGTAGCACCAACAAGGGAACTCGCCGTACAGATTGACGAAGAGGCTCAGCTTCTATCCGGAGGGCTGTCGTTAAAGACGGCATCCTTCTACGGGGGAGTGGGATACAAACAGCAGGAGCGGGATATAAAAGAGGGAGTAGACATTATTATAGGCACCCCGGGAAGGCTTCTGGATTTTGCCCAGTCTAAAAAGCTCTCTTTTAAGGACGTAGATACCCTCGTCATAGACGAGGCGGACAGACTCTTCGATATGGGCTTCCTGCCGGATTTAAAAAAGATACTCCGCCACATGTCCGGGCCGCAAAAAAGGCAAACCATGCTTTTTTCCGCAACCCTGGGAATGAAAATTCAGCAGCTTGCCTGGGAGTTTCTCTACGAACCAAAGGAAATAATTATTTCCAACGACAGTATTACCGTCGACGAGATAAGCCAGGTCTTGTACCATGTATCCACCGGCGAAAAGTTCAAACTTCTCCTCGGTATTATTGAGCAGGAGAATCCCGCCAACGCGGTCATTTTTACCAATACAAAACACGCCGCCGTAAAAATTGCAAAGCGATTGAACATAAACGGGTATCACGCGGAGTATATTATGGGCGACCTTCCTCAAAAGAAGCGTCTCTCTATAATAGAAAAGATAAAAAGCGGAGAGCTGAGAATCCTCGTGGCTACGGACGTTGCCGCCAGGGGGCTCCACATAAACGATCTGGATATGGTGATAAATTACGACATTCCCGAAGACCCGGAAAACTACGTGCATCGCGTCGGAAGAACCGCCCGTGCAGGCAATACCGGTAAAGCGGTAACATTGGCGTGCGAGCGGCTCGTATTCGGGCTTGAGCCGGTAGAGGAATTTATCAAAATGAAGATACCGGTACAGAGGGCAAGCGAAGAGCTTCTGCAGACCGAAGACAAAAGCGCGGGGATGCATGTCTCCAGCGGTCTTTCAAAACCCTCGAACGACCGCTCAAGAGATCGAAGGGGCGGCAGCAAAAATTCAAGAGGATCAAGAGACTCAAGAGGACCAAGAGACTCAAAGGGCCCAAAGAAAAGCACGAGAGACCATAGAGGTGAGAAAAAGAAACGCCCCCCGGTTAATGCGGAGAGCAAGGGAAAACAGAGCGATATAGAGAAAAGGCTCGAATACTACAGGAAAAAGTACGGGGAGAACTTTGAAGTAAAGGAGACTTGAGCAGGGTAAAACGATCCTGCCCAAACCAAACCAAACTAAACCACGCCAAGCCCATTACACACGGCACATGTGTATACCCCTGCGCTCAGATAAACTTTTCTTTGTAGATGCCGTCCACTTCCCGGTGGCGCTGTTCGTAATCTATCCCGTACCCTACAATAAACTCATCGGGAATTTGGATGCCCGTGTAAGCCACCTCTATCTCTTTTTCCCGGCGCTCGTGCTTGTCCAAGAGCGCACACACCTTGAGTTGTTTCGGGTCTCGTGTGTTTAGCAGTTCTATTGTTTCGTAGAGAGTAAGCCCCGTATCGACAATATCCTCTATAATAAGGACGTCCCTGTCAAAAATAGGCTCATTCAGTTCCTTGAGTATCTTTATCTCCCCGGAGCTCTTGGTCCCGACATAACTGGATACGGCCATAAAATCGACGGTAAGCGGAATTTTAAGGGTTCTCATAAGGTCGGCTACGAAGACAAAGGAACCCTTTAGCAGTCCAACAAGGTGGACTTGTTCGTAGGTGCTTTCGATCTCTCCGGCAATTCTCTCTACAGTTTGAGAGATGGTGGTACTCGGAATCATCTCCTCGAGTACGTATTTTTCGTTATTGTCGTTTCTGTATTCCATTGGAAAATCATAATAGGGTTTATCCAAAAACACAAGCCGGGAAATGTCTTTTCAAACGCGGATTAATGAGCTTGATTTACCCGCTCAATGGAGTTACATTGATTAATGTGGACAGAATACCTGAAGATCAAAAACGTGTTTCTCGGCTTATAAAGAGGCTCTGCAGCGGTTCCGACTCCATAGATCCCCTCGTGGAATGCCTCGATGAGGAGAAGTACGACGAAACACACCTCTTCTCCAACTTTATGCACATTCTGTCGGACCTCGTAATGTCCGAAGAAGAAGCCAGGGAACACTACAATAATATACTCGAGCATACTGCGCAGCTGGAGATGGTACAGGGACGTAATGTCGGCTTTAGGGTCGGGATGCTCGATTACTTGCTCAATATAAATCCCAAACTGCAGTGTCCCAAGTTTATGGAGCTGAGTAAATACGAATCTATGGTGCGCTCGGGCAATCTGGATTATCTAACGGGCTTGTTTAACAGGAGTTACTTCGACTCCCAGCTGGAGAAAGAGGTACACCGGGCAAAACGATACGGACACACCTTCTCTCTTCTGATGATGGACATCGACGACTTCAAAGAGGTAAACGATACATACGGTCACCTCCTCGGAGATGAGGTGCTAAAAAAGTTTTCCTTTATTATAAAAAATTATTTAAGAACCGAAGATACGGCAGCCCGTTACGGGGGAGAGGAGTTTGTTATTATTCTTCCCCATACCGATATTAACGGCGCAAAGATTTTCTCCGAGCGGCTTTTGGAATGCGTGGTACAGACCGATTTCCCTCATAACCGCCAGCTCTCCTTTTCGGGGGGAATTGGAAACTATCCGTACCACGCCGAAGACGGCCATGCGTTAATAGAGTGCGCGGACAAATCTCTTTACTACTCAAAAGTAAACGGTAAGCGGCGTATAAGCATCTACGAGGGAGAGCGCAGAGATTCAAGGCGCTACAAAGTGGAGGGGAGTTTTGCCCTTACCCCGGATCAGGTAACTTTTTATACCGGCAATATAAGCGATATTTCCCTTACCGGTATGTCGGGTATTACGGAGGCGGAACTCAAACCGGGGCAAATAATAACCCTGCGTCTTAAAGACAGAAATAATAAAGTGCTCTACAACCTTCAAGCCCAGGTAATCTGGTCGGATACCACAATGGAGAATGCCTTCGGAGTGCGCTACTCGGACTACCGTCCCAAGGTGGTTAATCACCTTATTCAACAGTACGCGGCGCTCCCCGAGGGCGGTGGTGCGGATTCCCAGTTTACCCTGTTTGACAAGTAACCCTTTCTATAGCCTTCTTATAACCTTCATATAGCTGAAGTTTTTAAAAGCCGCCCTTATCTCTCTCCCTGGACGCGGGTAACTTTGTTCCCTGTTCAAGGGCGATTTTGCCGGTGCGGATCGACTCCAGAATGGTAAACTGATTCAAAAGGTTAATGGCACTGTCGATAGATGCCGTATCTCCCGTTATTTCCAGCACCCACACGGGGCCCCTCGAGTTAATTATGCGGGCCTGTAGAGCGGTTATCAGCTGTAGAAGAAGTCCGCGGTCCTGCTCGTGCACCTCAACTTTAACCAGGGCGTGCTCCCTTTCGACTATGCGTTCAATATCCAGGTCCCACACTTTGATAACATGCACCAGCTTCTGCAGCTGTTTTCGCACCTGTTCAAGAATATCCTCGTTTCCCTCAACAACAATGGTAAACCTGCTTTTCCCTGGAAGCTCGGTGTGGCCCACGGTCAGACTCTCTATATTGAATCCGCGCCTCGAGAAAAGGCCGGATATTCTGGTCATTACACCTGGAATGTCGTCGCAAAGAATGGAAATTGTATGTTTCATCATGCCTCTCCTTCCGCCAGTTCGAGTAAGTGTGTACCGGTTACCATAGGATACACGTGGGTCTCCTCTTCTATTTTGCAGTCTATTACTTTGATGCCCCTCGTCTTGGTGGCCGCTGCAAGGGACGTATCGAGTTCCTCAAAATTGTTCACACGGTACCCGGTTCCTCCAAAGGTCTCGGCAAGACGGTCAAACCGTATATCCCCGGGAAATCTGCTCACATCAAAGCCGGCACCGTAAAATGAATCCTGCAGTTGTTCTATCATACCCAGTCGGCTGTCGTTCATAACAAGCACGGTTACATCGACATCGGATTCTGCCGCGGTCACGATCTCCTGGTTGTTCATTAAAAACGAACCGTCCCCTGTAATAAGAAGTACCTGCGTATCCGGAAGCCCGATGGACGCGCCTATAGCTGCCGGAAGCCCAAAGCCCATTGTTCCAAGTCCTCCGGAGCTTATAAAGGTTCTTCCGGAGGCCAGGGGAAAGTACCGGGCCGCATAGATCTGATGCCTTCCTACGTCGGTAACAAGAACAGGCTCCTTAAAATACTCTGCAGCCCTCTCTGTAATCGACGCGGTGGTAAAAGCCGGCGAGTTCTCCTGGTCTTTGGAAAAGCCGCGGCGGAGCTTTTTAGATTTCTCCTCCTCCGTAACTTTTACCCATCTTTCGTACCATTTGCTGCGAGGAGTGTCCGAGGAGAGAAGGGATGTAAGCTTGGGGAGTATGTGGTCTATATCCCCAACAATGGGCAGGTACGCAGGAACATTTTTTCCTATCTCCGCAGGGTCTACATCGATGTGAACTATTTTTGTGTTTTTGGCAAAACCGGCAAGGGGGCCGGTGGAGCGGTCTCCAAAGCGGGTGCCGATCGCAATAATTATATCCGCCTCCGTTACCGCCGTATTCGCCGGCCTTCCGCCGTGGTAACCGTAGAGTCCCAGGTTGAGGGGATGACGGTTATCCAAAGCGGATTTCCCCATCAGGGTGTATACGAGGGGAATTTGTACCGCCTCTACAAAAGCGGAGAGTGATGCAAATGCATCGGACAAAAACACACCTCCCCCTGCAATAATAACCGGTCTTTCGGCTTCTTTTATTATGGAGGCGGCCCGTTTAATCTGGCCCGGGTGTCCCTTGACAGTGGGGTTGTATCCCTCCAGGGCGCCGTTTTTCTCGCTTTCCAGGGCAAAATCCTCCTGCATAACATCCTTCGGTATATCAATAAGCACTGGGCCTCGTCTTCCGCTGTCTGCAAGGTAGAACGCCTCCTCTACGGTAGGAGCCACTTGAGAGGCGGATTGAATAAGATAGTTGTGCTTTGTAATGGGGATGGTTATGCCCGTTATGTCGACTTCCTGAAAAGCATCGTTGCCTATCATGTTACGAGGCACCTGTCCTGTAATCGCAATAACCGGAGAGGAATCCATATACGCGGTAGCGATCCCCGTAACAAGATTTGTGGCTCCTGGGCCGCTTGTAGCAAGACAGACGCCGGTTTTACCTGTAGCACGGGCATAGCCGTCGGCCATGTGGGCAGCACCCTGTTCGTGGCGTGCCTGTATATGACGGATGCCGGAGCGTTCCAGCGCTTCGTATACGGGAAGGTTTGCCCCCCCCGGATACCCGAAAATGATTTCGGTACCCCTCTTCTCCAGAGTTCGTACAAGAGCCTTTGCCCCTGTTGTTCTTCCTTTCTTCATCCAAACCTCCTTTTAAAGCCCTGTGGGGCGCAAAAAAAAAAGGAGCCCGTCGCCGGGATGGCGACAGGCTCCTGTATATCTACAAGTATGGCCTAACCGCTTTCCCGACGGTGTTGAGAGAGGAGGGGTAGTACGACGACTAGACCGAGCAGAGCGGGTGCACTGTCGCTATAAAATGAGAAATTCGTACTTGTATGCGGTTTCGCCTTACGCATTATACCTCCACCTCGTAAAGAACTATAGAAGCAGTAAGGATAAGATGTCAATAAGGAGTATTAAAAATTAATTATTTTCTCGTAAATCTTGCGGTTTGATTTTTTTTTTACTACTATTTCTCAGTAACATGGCATATTCGGCATTACAGGACATACGCAGTCTCAAACCGGGGGACCATCTCTGTTGCATCTACCGGACCGAGGAGGAGCACAAACAGGTGGTGTCCCTCTTTGTGAGGCTCGGTCTCGAGAAAAACCAGAAGGTTATCTACATTGTAGATGCACACACTGCAGAGACAGTAACCGGATATCTGCGGGAAGAAGGGGTAGACCTGGATAATTACATGGAGACAGGCCGGTTCGTTATACTCACAGGAGACGAGACCTATACCAAAGACGGCAAGTTCGACCCGGATGCCATGATCGCACTTCTCAAGGAAGAGACGAATAAAGCTTTAGATCAGGGCTTTTCCGCTTTCCGGGTAACGGGAGAGATGACCTGGGCTTTAAAAGACTTGCCGGGCACGGAACGGCTTATAGAGTACGAGAACAAGCTCAACCGATTTATCCCCGCTCACAGATGTATAGGGCTCTGTCAGTACGACAAGCGAAGGTTTTCCCCTTCTGTAATGCTCGATGTCTTGAGAACCCACCCCCACGCAATTATCGGAACAGAGGTGTACGACAATTTCTATTACCTGCCTCCGGATAAACTTTTGGGGGACAAGCCCGAAGAGTCGGAGCTCGACCTGTGGATTAACAATCTCAAAAAGTATTCCGAAGCTCAACAGGAGCTGCAGTACAGCGAAAGACGCTACAAAAATCTTTACAACAGCATTAGAGACGCCATTCTGGTGGCGGATACCGACGGAAAGATTATAGACTGCAACCAGGCATTTACCGAGCAGTTCGGATACACTTTATCCGAACTCGAGGGAAAAAAAACATCCATTGTATACGAAGACGAAGACGAGTTTAAAAACCTTGGAGATAAAATCCGGCGGACAGATAACTCGGCCTTTCTGTTTACCGTCTATTACCAAAAAAAGAACGGAGAGGTGTTTCCCGGTGAGACAAAGGTGTTCTCCCTTAAAGACGGTAACGAGCAATTAACAGGATACATTGGACTAATTCGGGATATTACGGAAAAACAGCAAGCCGAGGATGCTCTCTACAGAGAGGAGAGGTTTGTAGAGGCTATTCTTGAGACCTCCGGGGCTCTTATTGTCATTATAGATAAAGACGGCGGTATAATGCGGATGAATAAGACCTGTGAGCTTGTTTCCGGTTATACCGAGGAAGAACTTTCGAGAATCTCGCTTTTCGATCTCGTCCCGGAGGAAGAAAAAGAGGATGTGGGAAAGGTATTCAAGGAACTGTTACACGGAATGTATCCGAATACCCACGAAAACCATTGGATAACGAAATACGGAGAGAAAAAGTTTATTGCGTGGACCAATACGGTTGTACCGGACCAGAAAGGGGGTGTAGAGAACATTATATCTACGGGCATTGATATTACCGAACAAAAGAACGAGATGGAGAGCAGAGTCAAACAGCTCGAGGCGGAGATAATGAGAATGGAGACGTACTCCTCCCCAGGGCCTACAAACGTTACCGGTCGAATGTACTCTCAGAAGATGATTCGAGAGACAAAACCCGACGATTTCAACGAGATGATAGAGAGCTATAAGGCTGTATTAAACGATCGTCTGGAGGAGAGAATGTACAGAACAGACAAGAAGATTTCTTCCCGTCTACAGACTCTCGCCCAGAGGCTGGGTGTTATGGAAGCAGGACCAAAGGATGTGGTGGAGCTGCACGTGACGGCATTAAAGAACCTCAGCAGCGGCGTGAATTACAAGAGGGCGAAGGCGCTTACCGACGAGGGGAGGCTTCTGGCTATGGAACTTATGGGGCATCTTGTCTCTTTTTATCGTAATCAATCGTCTTTCGAAACCGGCTATTCCAGGGACGGGCTCTGAGATGAAAAACAATTTATTAAAACTGTTTGTGACGGGAAGAACCCAGAGATCCCAGGAGGCGGTGCGCAATCTTCGTTCGATCTACAAGAGGCTGCTTTCCGAAAATTTCGACATGATAGTAATAGATGTATTGGAAAACCCCGACCAGGCGGAAGAGGAGAGGATTTTGGCTACACCAACACTTATTTATGTTACCGGGGAGCCTGGAGAGGGCGGTCGCAGGATAATCGGCGATCTTTCGGACACAGAAGAGGTGCTACGGCTCCTGAGCGTGGAGGAAAAGAATGGCTAAAAAGAGTTCCAAAAAGAGCGATACCGAAACTGCAGTAGGAAAATTGGATGTAGGCATAGAGGGCTTCGACATTATTACCTACGGAGGAATCCCCAAAAACAGAACCACCCTCGTTACGGGAACTTCCGGGAGTGCAAAAACCATCTTTGCCATACAGTTTTTAGCAGAGGGTGTTCTGAGGGGAGAACATGGTGTCTTTGTTACCTTCGAGGAGAGGCCCGAGGATATTCGTAAAAATATCAACTCCCTCGGATGGGATATACAGAAGTGGGAAGAAGAGGGCAAGTGGATATTTGTGGACGCCTCTCCGGTAATGGAGCAGGAGACCGTTATATCCGGGGATTTCGACCTGGGCGGACTCCTGTCGAGGGTAGAAAACGCAATTCATAAGGTGAACGCGGAGCGGGTGAGCATAGACGCCCTCGGCGCTATTTTTACCGCCCTGGGGAACTCCACTATTGTACGGGGGGAGCTGCTTCGGGCGGTATTTACCCTCAGGTCCCTGGGAGTTACCACCATTCTTACCGCCGAGCGGGACGAGGAGTACGGACAGGTAGCCCGTTTTGGCGTGGAGGAGTTTGTAACAGACAACGTAATTATTCTGAGAAACGTTCTGGAGGACGAGAAGCGCAGGAGAACGATAGAGGTACTCAAGTTTCGGGGTGCCAACCATCAAAAGGGGGAGTTTCCCTTTTCCATTGTCTCAGGCAGGGGGATAGTTATTATTCCCCTCTCCGCCCTCGAGTTAAAGCAGAACTCCTCCTACGTGCGTATAAGTTCCGGCAACGAAGAGTTGGATAAAATGTGCGGAGGCGGTTTCTACCGCGACAGTATAATACTCGTCTCCGGAGCAACGGGTACGGGAAAAACACTCACCACCACGGAGTTTATGGCGGGGGGCGCAAAAAGCGGAGAGAGATGCCTGCTTATTGCATTCGAGGAGAGCAGGGAGCAGCTCGTTCGCAACGCCACCGGTTGGGGAGTGGACTACAGAAAATGGGAGGAGGAGGGAAAGCTCAGGGTAGTGTGTAAATATCCCGAAGTCTCCAGTCTTGAGGACCACCTCATCAGCATAAAGGACTCCATAGAGGAGTTCAACCCCGCAAGAGTCGCCCTGGACAGCCTGAGTGCCGTAGAGAGGATCTCCACGACAAAGGGGTTTCGTGAATTCATTATCAGCGTAACCTCCTTTATAAAACACAAGGAGATAGCCGGTCTCTTTACTTCCACCACTCCAACTCTTACCGGCGGCTCATCGGTAACCGAGGCCCATATATCGACTCTTACCGACTCCATATTGATTCTTCGGTACGTGGAAATATACGGCGAAATGAGGCGTGGTTTAACCGTATTAAAGATGCGAGGTTCCATGCACGACAAGGATATCCGCGAATTTACAATAGATGCGAAGGGAATGCATATAGGCAGACCCTTTACAAACGTGACGGGAATACTATCGGGCAATCCGAGACATACCGCCACTGCCGCCGAAGATGAACGGCTTAAAGATATGTTTGACAATGGATAGAGAAAACCCCTTTATGGCTCTGCTGCAGAAAAGCCAGGACGGAATTGTAATCGTGGATGAACAGGGAAGCATCCTCTATGCAAATCCGGCTGCAGCGGATATTTTCGGTAGAAAGGAGGAGGAGCTGGAGAGAACAAATCTCGGGTTTCCCCTTATCTCCGGAGAAAAGACGGAGATTGATATCCTCAACAAAAAAAGAGGTCTCCGCAGAGTCGAGATGATGACCACCAATACCAGCTGGTACGAGAAAAAGGTTCAGCTGGCAATTTTTCATGATATCACACAACAAGTGGAAGCGGAGGAGCTCAAGAGAATATCCGAGAAGAAGTTTACCCGCATTTTCCAGATAAGCCCCGATCCGATTCTTCTTACCAGGCTGAAAGACGGTGTTGTTCTGGACGCAAACTCCGCTTTTCTGGAACTTCTGGGGATAGAGAGGGGAGACTGTATCGGAGAAGACAGCATTGCCCTCGGCCTGTGGCGGGATAAAAAAGAGCGAGAAGAGTTTGTGAGAAAGCTCGAGGAGCACGAAGAGATCAAGGGGCAGGAACGGGAGATAAAAATGGAGAACAGGAACTACTTTTTCTTGACTTCTACCACCCTATTGGAGTTTGAAGGTGAACGAAGTCTTCTCACCTTTATGAGGGATATTACGAATATCAGGGAGAACGAGGGGAAGCTGCAAGAGGCAAAGAGGGAAGCCGAGAGGGCAAACAGGGCAAAGTCGGAATTTTTGGCCAATATGAGCCACGAGATACGTACACCCATGAACGCTATACTGGGGTCTTCCTCCCTTCTTTTGGATACAAATATGGATTCCGAACAACAGGAATTTGTACAGACGGTTATAGGCAGTGGCAATCATCTGCTTACCCTTATTAACGATATTCTCGACTTCTCCAAAATTGAGGCGGGTAAATTGGAGTTGAACAGGGGAACCTTCGATCTCGATAGCGTATCCTCAGAGGTTATAGATATTGTCTCTCAAAGGGCTATAGGAAAGAATGTAGAACTTGTCTACCACATAGACCCCGATATACCAAGATACCTGGTGGGAGACTCGGTAAGGCTTCAGCAAATTCTGGTTAACCTGGTGGGAAATGCGGTCAAGTTTACCCAAGAAGGGGAAGTGAAGGTAAGGGGATATTTGAAGAGCGTAGACCAATCCCGTATTGATATAACCTTTGACGTGATCGATACGGGTATTGGAATTCCAAAAGCGAAGATGAAGGAACTCTTTATGCCCTTCTCCCAAGTGGATTCTTCATCGAGCCGACACTACGGGGGGACCGGTTTGGGACTCTCAATCGTAAAGCGCCTTACCGATTTGCTGGGGGGAACCATCGATATAGAGAGCACCGAAGGTAGGGGGTCGACATTTTCCCTGACCCTGCCATTTGTGATACCCCTCGACCCGATATCAAAGAAGGGGACTAAACTCCCTGTTTCAGAAAACCGGCGTCTACGCGTTTTAATTGCAGACAGACACAAATCCGGCAGAGACATGCTTGTGTCCATCCTCTCTTTCCAGGGAATAAAATGTGAGACCGCAGAGAGTCTCGAAGAAGTCCTTGAACACGTTTCCCAAAATAAGGAGAGGGAGGGCACATACGATTTTGTATTGATTTCTGAAAATCTGGAGAACCCCGGCCCGGATATTGTACTAAGAAAAATTAAAGACGCCGAGGAGAGAGGGAAAGCGCGAATTGTGCTGCTCTTGGACCACAATTCGGTGTCCGACCGTTATAAATACGACCGTTACGGTTTTGACGGAATTCTCTCTAAACCTCTTAAAGAGACGAGACTGTTTACCGTTTTGTACGAGTGCCTCGCAGAAAACGGTAAAGTCTCGGCTGCTTCTCCGCCAATAGCCCACGTTGAAGGCGCACACACAGTCGAACCGGCTTCCGGGGCCGCGCCCGCTTCGACACCTGCCCCGACTTCTGCTCCAACTGTCGCTCCTACTGCCGACGGATTGAAAAAAAACACCAGATTTGAGTATGACCCGGCTAACAAGGGGTATTGCATTCTTATTGCCGACGACAATGCTATTAATAGAACTATTGCGGAAAAGAGTTTGGAGAAGCTGGGTTACACTTTTGTCTCGGCAAAAAATGGAAAAGACGTTCTCGAGGTTTTAACAAGACAAAAGTGCGATCTTGTTCTAATGGACGTGCAGATGCCTATAATGGACGGTTTTGAAGCTACCCGAGAGATAAGAAAGAGCAACGACAAGGATATACCACCGCACATACCCATAATAGCCATGACCGCCCATGTTATGAAGGGAGATAAAGAGCGCTGTCTCGAAGCAGGGATGGACGATTATCTCTCCAAACCGCTTCGCCCCAAGGATTTGATAGATACTCTTAAAAAGTATCTCCAGAAGAAGCATGCTCAGCCCCAAATTCCCGATGAGGATAGACTCATTTTTAATAGAGAAGCCCTTAAAGAATACTCATCCCACGACGATGAAGATATACTGGAGCTGGCGGATATATTTGTCAGGGATATGCCGATCCATCTGGAACAAATAAAAGATGCCCTAAAGGGAGAAAGATGGGAAGAGCTGAGAAGTCTGTCCCACGCGGTAAAAGGAGCGGCGATGACCCTCTACGCAGAGAGGGTTCAGCAGACCGCCGAAGAGCTGGAGAGAGTTGCCACTACAGCAGGATCCTCACCAGGGGAGAGAGACCCTCAGACACCCCACACACTGGTCAAGGTGCTCGAGAATGAGCTTACGAAGGTGTATGATGTGATGAACTCAATACGAGAGGAGAGCTAACCACCCATAACGTCGGGATGCGGTCCGATTCTCGTCTCCGTATCGAGGGAGTCGAGCCGCTCCATCTCCTCCTGCGTAAGCTCGAAGTCGAAGACTTCGCTGTTTTCTTTAATGCGCTCCCTGTGAGTCGACTTTGGAATAGTAACGATATGGTGTTGCAGGTCCCAGCGGATAAGCACTTGAGCCGGACTCTTTCCATGGGCGGCGGCGATATCGGTAATTACGGCATTGTCGAGAAACCTGCCTCTGGTAAGCGGGCTCCACGCCTCTATCTGTATGCCCTTTTGTACGCAGAAATCGTGAAGCTGTTTCTGTCGAAGAAAGGGGTGGAGTTCTACTTGGTTAACCGCCGGCACAACATCCGTGTTATTCAAAAGCTCCTCTATATGATGTATAAGAAAGTTGCTTACACCTATGGCTCTTACCTTTCCCTCCGCATAAAGCTTCTCCAGGGCCTTCCAGGTATCCTTATAGAGACCCTTTATCGGCCAGTGCACGAGGTAGAGGTCAACTACATCTGTCCTCAGTTTTTTTCTGCTCTCGTCAAAGGCATCGAGGGTGTTTTGATACCCCTGCTGGTCGTTCCACACCTTGGTGGTAAGAAACACATCCTCTCTGTCTACACCGCTCTCCGCGAGGGCTTTGCCAACGCCGGCTTCGTTTTGATAGTAAGATGCCGTATCCAAATGTCTGTACCCCAGTTCGAGAGCCCAGCGTACCGAGTTCTCCACTTCCGGCCCGTCTTCGACCTGAAACACCCCCAATCCTATTAAAGGCATTAAAGTTCCGTTGTGTAGTGTTGTGGTTGTGCGTAAATTCATACTATATACTCTCCTTATCTATGTTATAGTTTCAATTGCTGCTTCGCAGCAATCGAAACTATCCATACATAAACTTTTTAAGAAAATCCGGGGATTTTGATTCGGTTTTACCCGCGTTGTACGGGCAGACGGCAAGACAGACACCGCAGTCTGTACCAAACTTTTTCCACATACGGAAGCACGCTTCGTGGTCTACACTTCTTACGGCCTCTTCCCAATTCGAGAGTATAGAGCCCCCCGGAACCGCATTGGAGGGGCAGAAGTCCGCACAGCGTCGGCAGGACTCACAGGCCTTCTCGAGGGGAAAAGAGTCGGGAGAGGTTTCCGTTATGAAAAGAGGTGCATCCGTAGTTACTACCGAGAGTCTGAGAAGACTCCCGTAGGTTTTTGAAACCAAAAGACCGTGGCGTCCTATTTTACCAAACCCGGCCTTCTCCGCAACCGGGGGCATTACCAGTTCCGTCTCTCCGTCTATATGCGCACGCGCCTCGTAGCCGAGAGAGCGCAGGTATGCGGCAATAACCAGAGCCGGCACGGCAACCCTCAGGTAAGAACCGGCCACTTCCGCGGCCTCTCCAATACCGGGGGCGGTTGAAATTTCGTCCCTATCCATCTGTACGGCGCATACAAAACCCCGAGGGAGCATTGTATCCACCGGCTCTCCGTAACTCTCGCCTCTGCCTCGAACCGAGTAGTAGAAGCGCTCCTCCATCTCTACCGAATCTGCCAGAACAACAGCGTACCTCCCCGCCTGTTTCTTTAGATATTCGGTAAGCTCCACGGGGCCGGGCTTCTCCTCTCCGGAATAACGGTACTCCTCCGGGTATCCCTTTACAAGAGAACGGAGCTGAGAGATAAGGCCGAAAGTCGCCTCGACCATTGGAGCTTCGGGGAGTTTATCGCTAAATTTCCCCGGTTCAATTGAGCGAAATTCCTCGTCGATCTCTTTGTTTTCCGGTCTTCTTTTATAGTAGTTGTGGTATACTGATGTATCGGGGGTAAGCCTTACTCTTGAAAACAGGGTGTCTCTTTCGTCAAATCTATGGAAAAAACCTCTATATTTCATATTACTCATCCCGATATGCTAAACACTCTTCTACTCACAGTCAAGATTTGACGAGCCCGTTTATTTATCCGTATCTTGTGTGTGAGGAGGAATCATGTCGTATAGAGAACGATTACAGGCACTTAAGAAGTATCGTAACGAAGCGCATCCTACGGTGAGTCTTTATCTAAACGTTACTGTTCCTTGGGAGTTGACGAGCACGATCAATTCTCTTGTAAGAGGAAAGATCAAGGAGCTACGGGACGATAAGAGCTACAGTCAGGAAGAGAGAGAAAAACTCGAGAAGCTTCTCCTTAAGATCGAGGATCAGATTGTCAACAGAGAGGGAAGCTTCAAAAACACCAAACTTCTTGTTATCTGTGCCGACACACTGGGTAACTGGGAGGAGTTTGAACTGCCTGTCTCCCTGCCGAGCAACCTATGGGTGGAACCGGCTCCCCATGTGAATCCGCTTCTTGTGCTGGACGAGCAGTTTCCCCTGTTTTGTGTCGTAGTTGTAGATTCCCACAAGGCCAAGATGTTCTCCTATTCCGGCGGAAACATGAACGAAAGAACGGATATCTTTACGGAAGAGGAGATAAAGGGAGCCCGAGACGAGGCCTTGAAGGGTCTCGGAGAACAGAGGTACGAACGATACATAAAAGACCACAAGCTCAGGCATATAAAACAGGTTGCCGATACGATTTTCGACAACTTTCAGGCCGGAGGGTACGACTACCTTATAATAGGCGGCAGCGACAGAGGTGAACTCAATATTCTGCAGGACAACCTGCACAGTTATCCTGAAAAAAGGCTGGTCGGGGAAATCCAAGCCAATCCGGAAAACAGTGTGGATGTAATCAAAAAGAAAGTAAAAGAGCTGGCCACGGAATGGGAGAGGCAGAGAGAGGAGGAGATTGTTCAAAATCTTTTCGAAAATGCCTACAACGGCGGCAAGGCGGTTCTCGGCACGGGGCCTGCAATTAAAGCCCTTATGAACGGCCAGATTCACACCCTCGTTGTTCACCCGGAGGCGAAAAAAGAGGGGTATTTCTGTCCAAGGGATCATTATCTCTCACTTAAGTCCCAGAGATGCCCCGTCTGTGGAGAACAGCTGGAAAAAAGTGAGAATATTATAGAGGAGATTGTAGAGGAGACTGCCGAACAGAAAGGGGAGGTAAGACACTTATTCTCCTACGCCCATAAAATTGAGGATAACGAGATCGGATGCCTCTTGCGTTTTGTGGTCTAGGGCTTATATATTTTATGGTGCGAGATCTTTCAGATCGTCCACATAAACCAAGAAGAGAGGATCATACATGAAAATACAGGTACTCGGAAGCGGATGCAGAAAATGTGAAGAGTTGATGCAAAACGCACAAGCCGCCGTGGAGGAACTCGGCTTGGATGTGGAGGTGGAAAAGGTCGAGGACCCCGAAACAATAAATGATATGGGTGTGTTAATTACCCCTGCTCTCGTAATTGACGGAGATGTAAAAGTAAAAGGAAAGGTCAAAAGCGTGGACGAGATAGTGGAGATGCTCGAAGGAAGTTAAAGCTCCCTATCTCTTTTTAGCGAGTTTCTCCTTCATCATCGCAAAATAGTCTGCCGCCTCTTCGGCGTCCACCTCTTCTTCCGGGCTGTGAAACTCAATCAGCTCCCCCGGAATCTCTTCGAGAAACCTCGAGGGGACTGAGTCGGTCCTCTCTTTAAGGGATTTACGGCTCTTGCAGCTGGTAATGTAGAGTTTCTGTTTGGCCCGGGTAATGGCAACGTAGAAGAGCCTTCGCTCCTCCTCGATATTCTCTTCGTTCTCCTCGATTGCCCGTGCGTGGGGAATAAGATGATCCTCGACCCCCGCTAAAAAGACCACGCCGAACTCGAGCCCCTTCGAGGCATGAACAGTCATCAGATTGATCTTGCCCTCTTCGTCTTCCTTGTCGTCGTCCTTGGTAATGAGGCTGATTCTGCCGAGCCAGTTAAAGAGCGTGGGTTCCTCCGTATCGGGATCCTTCTCCCATCGGTCAAAAAGGTCGAGGAAGATGCCGATATTGTTGTACTTCCACTTGGCAACGTTGTCGTTTGTCTGATACTCCTGCAGCAAGTGCCCCCAGTAATCTATTCTCTCGACCAGGGCTCGGGTCGATTCCGCCATTTTTTTCCCCTTAAAATCGTCTCACGGTAGTATTCGATAAGCGAGAGGAACTCATCCAAATGCTCCTTTGCTTTCTGAGTAACCGGTGCATCCGATGCCCAGCGAATAGCGGAAACCGCAGAGTAGAGGGAGATATTTTTTTCTGCGGCTATATCCCTGATTTTCTGAAGGGTGGTCTTTCCTATGCCTCTTCTCGGGGTATTGATAATCCGCAAAAGGTTTACATCGTCATCCGGATTGGCTATGACCCGCAGATAGGCGGTTATATCCTTTATCTCCTTGCGCTGGAAGAAGCTTTGTCCTCCTGAGACTTTATAGGGTATATTCTCCGCGAGGAGGGCGTTTTCTATTGCCGCGGAGAGACTGTTGGTTCGAACGAGTATGCCAAAGTCGTGGTAGGGTATACGCTCCTGCATAGAGAGGCTTTTAATCATCTCCGAGATAAATTGCGCCTCCTTTGCTTCGTCCTCGGGATAGAAGAGTTCTATTGCTTTTCCTCCGTCCATTCCAGTCCACAAGACTTTACCCTTGCGGTTGGTGTTGTGGGATATAAGTTCGTTTGCAGCTGAGAGTATATGCCGGGTAGAACGGTAATTCTGCTCCAGCTTTATTTCGACTCTTTCGGGAAAATCCCTTTCGAACTGCAGCAGGTTCATATAATTGGCGCCACGCCATGAGTATATGGACTGATCGTCGTCTCCCACCACGCAGAGGTTCTTCGATTCCTCTCCGAGGAGCTTCATAAGTCGGTACTGGGAGAGGGATGTGTCCTGAAACTCGTCTACCATAAGATAACGGTATTTATTGCGGTACTCCTCGAGAACATCCGGGTGCTCCTCGAAGAGACGGATAGGGAGCATAATAAGATCGTCAAAATCCACCGCGTTGTACACCTTAAGATGTTCCGTGTACTCCTGGTACATAGGTTTAAGCCCGGTGTTCTCCCTGGTCCACTCGGCTCTGCCGGTTTTTATGGCGGAAAAGAGATTGCCCGCCTGGTAAAAATCCACCGCGTCATGGCTTATCTTTAACTCTCGGGCCACCTCTTTTAATAGAGAGAGTTTATCCACTTGGTCGTATATGCTGAAGGTGGATGTGTAGCCGAGCCTGTCTATCGAGTTCCTGAGGACCTTTACTCCAAAGGCGTGGAATGTGGATACGGTGAGGTTCGAGAGACGCCTGCCGGTAAGAGAGCGGACTCTCTCCGCCATCTCCCTGGCCGCTTTGTTGGTAAATGTAAGGGCAAGAATCGAGGATTGGGGTATTCCCTTCTCGAGCATGTGTGCAATTCGAAATGTAACGGTCCTCGTCTTGCCCGACCCGGCACCGGCTATAATAAGAAGGGGGCCGTCTATTATCTCGGCGGCCTTCAGTTGTTCCGGGTTGAGTTCTTCAGCTAAATTCAGTTTCAACGGCTTCTCCCTATTCGTATGGCGTCGGCGGGGCAAATTTCGTGGCAGCAGTAACAGCGGATACAACGGCTGTAGTCTACCCGGATACGCCGCTTTCCCTCGACTTTTATCATGGAGAGAGCTCCCGCAGCGCATATGTTTACGCACTCCCCGCAGTGGATACACTTCTCGTGGTTAAACACGGGCTTTTTCCGAAGTTTTACCTCAACTTTCCTTAAAAGCGGGTTGCGGGTAACCACCCTCCAAAAACGGGAGAACTCGCCTTTGCCTATAAGCTCAAAATTCTCGATCCTGAGTTCTTCAAAGGAAGCCCCTACAAGCCTGATGTCTTCGGCACTTTTCAACCCCTCTTCGCGGTTACGTTCTTTAGCCAGCCCGATTCGGTTGGTAGGTACCGTAAGCGGGTCGTATCCGATAATTCGGCAAAGCGCAATATCCAGGGCAAGACAGCTCGGACTCGCAGCAACCACCCCCGTCGCCCGGGGGTTTCCGTTTCCCGGACCGGCGCCTTCCATTGCCACTATCCCGTCCATAATTGCGTAGTGGGGCTTTACCGCCTCCGCGAGGTCTATGAGCATCTCGCCGAACTCCTCTCTGCCGGGGTATCGCACATGAAAGGGGGGTTTGGCAAGCCCGGGTATAAGACCGAAGAGGTTCTTTACCGCGCCGGTATAATACATGAGGGTATGGGTTTTGAGTTTGGGAAGGCTTATAACAGCATCCACCGAGTCGAGTACCGATGTTACATGGAATACCCTCTCCCGCAGGGGATCCGGCACCTCCCTGACGGTTTTTTCCGAATGAAAATCTACCCATCGCGCTCCTTCATCCTCTACGACCTGCCGGAGGGAAGATTTTCTCCCGCTAAAACCGCCGGGGGCAAAGCCGGGGCTGTCGCCAACGAGTATTTCCGAGGCCCCCCGAGCACTGCACACACGGATAACCGACCGTAGTATCTCCGGATGGGTGGTAATGGCTCTGCCCGGGTCCGCATCTCGAAGGATATTAGGCTTGAGCAAGACTCTTTTTCCCTCAATGTCCAATCCTCCTGCTCTATGGACCGCCTCCTCTACCGCTGCAGCGGTTTTTTCCCGGTTGTAGCCGGTACACCTGGAGATCCCGACGTTATATCGGGTACCGGTTACGGAAGTATTCTCTCCGCTCATCCAAACCTCTCTTTTAATGTAGATGCATATACGGCTTACTGCAATTCACGCCAACAATACCGCGTTTTTTTGCCCAATGACAAGCGGATGCGGAACCTTTTATCTTTCCATTTTTTGTAAAATCCATTACGTTGTTCACTATATGGAACAACAAGACTCTTCTTATACAAGCGTAATTTTCGATCTCGACGGAACTCTGCTCTATACTATTCCGGACATAGCAGATGCGATTAACAATGTGCTCCTGCGGTACGGATACCCGGAACACGAAAGGGAGTTCTACCGCACGGCGGTAGGGTGGGGGCTATATAAAGCGACACGAATAGCCTTACCTGATGAAGATATAAGCGACGAGAAGGTGCAACGAATGGGGGATGAAGTTGTATCCCGGTATAGAGAAAATCCTGTAGCCTCCACTGTACCGTATTCGGGGGTTGTGGATCTCCTCGATACCCTGGTAGATAGGGGTATTCGTCTCTCCGTTCTGTCTAATAAAGAGGACAGCTTGACGAAAGATGTTGTATCGAGAACTCTCGGTGCAAAGTATTTCGAGGTAATCCGCGGTCGCAGCACGGATTTACCCGCAAAACCCGACCCTGCCGGCGCGCTTTTTATAATGGAACAGATGGGAGTAAGACCGGAAGAGGTTATCTACGTGGGAGACAGCGATGTAGATATGGAGACTGCCGTACGAGGCGGTATGTACCCTGTAGGTGTGTTGTGGGGGTACAGAAGCCGAGAGGAGATACTCGATGGAGGGGCTAAAATGCTGGTGAGCGAACCGAAGGAGATCCTCTCCCTGTTTTCGGAGAGGGTCGTCTCTCCAAAGTCGTAAGCGAAAATTGGACAAATGGAACTAAATCTTATTATACTTAAGTGAGGTTAGCACTTAAAGTAAGTAAAGGAGGGGCCATATATGGATGTAGACGCTATAAAAGGACTTGCACGGGAGTACTTAAAGCTGGAGACGCACCCCTATTTTAGGGATGAGCTGGAAAAGGTGCTCGATGCAGACGATACGGAAGAGCTCAACGACCGCTTTTATACTTCCCTCAGTTTCGGGACTGGGGGGCTTCGCGGTGTGATAGGCGGAGGGTACAACAGAATCAATCCCTTTATGATACAGCAGGCAACACAAGGCCTGGCAAACTACGTAAAAAAACTCGGGTCTGGAGGATCTGCTGTTATTGCCTACGATTCGAGAAATTTCTCGGACCTCTTTGCCGAAGAGGCCGCAAGGGTTCTCTGCGCTAACGATATGCATGTATGGCTATTCTCCTCCCTTAGACCTACCCCGGAACTCTCCTTCGCGGTAAGGGAACTCGGGGCTACCGTGGGGATAGTAGTAACCGCGAGCCACAATCCTCCTGAGTATAACGGTTATAAAGTGTATTGGTCCGACGGCGGTCAGATTGTTCCACCCCACGACAAGGGAATTATAGAGGAAGTTCGTTCGGTGGGAAAAGAGATACGGGTAATCGATAAAAAAGATGCGGAGTCCAAGGGGCTTCTGGAAGTAATTGACGAAAAAATAGATGAGCCGTACCGCGGTATGGTTAAGTCCTGCAGCCTCAGGCCTGGGCTTCTTAAAAAGTACGGAAAAGATCTCAAAGTGGTCTTTACTCCCCTCCACGGTACCGGCTCGGTAATACTGCCCCAGGTTTTAAGCGAGATGGGTGTGGAGGTAATCCCTGTAGAGGAGCAGAATGCCCCGGACGGGAACTTTCCCACGGTGGAAAAACCGAATCCCGAGGAGAGCGGCGCAATGAAAATGTCCCTTGAACTGGGAAAGAGGGAGAACGCCGATCTTGTTATGGGAACAGATCCCGATTCAGACAGGCTGGGGATAGCAGTCCCGAACTCTACGGGAGAACTCGAGCTGGTCTCGGGGAATCAACTCGGAGTGTTGCTGGCGGATTACATTTTTTCCACGAGGAAGGAGCTCGGTACTCTACCTGAGAAGCCGGCTTTTGTAAAAACGATAGTTACCACCGACTTGCAGCGTCTTATAGCCGAAGCCTACGGTGCGGCAAGCTACGATGTGCTTACAGGTTTCAAGTATATAGCGGAAAAGATAAAAGAGTTTGAATCCACGGGAGAGACTTACATCTTTGGCGGCGAGGAGAGCTACGGCTACCTGGTGACCGACAGGGTCCGGGACAAGGACGCGGTCTCCGCCGCTTTTGTTACCGCGGAGATGGCCTTGTACCATCGCACCTCCGGTAAAACCCTTATCGATCGTTTAGAGGAAATTTACGAGACCTACGGTTATTTCGAAGAGATACTTTTAAGCAGGACCTTCAAGGGGCAGAAGGGAAAGGCCTCTATGGACGCGCTCATGAAGAGACTTCGCGAAAATCCCCCGCAAGAGGTGGGAGGAATAGAGGTGCGCGAGCTGCGCGACTACAAGGAGGGAAAGGCGTATTCTTCGAGGGACGGAAGTCTCCTAAGGGAGATTAAACTGCCTGCCTCGGATGTAATGCAGTTTGTCCTTGAAGACGAGACAATAGTAACTGCCAGGCCTTCGGGCACCGAGCCCAAGATCAAGTTTTACGCATCCTGCAGGGGCGGAGAAAACGAAACCCTGGAGAAAGCGAGGATAAGCACCGCCGAAAGGCTTGCCGCGATAGAAAAAACTATAGATTCCTGGATCTCGGAGTCCTCCTAGGGTCACAGGCTCAGGTGGAGGAAAATTTCTCCCCGGGAATAGAGATGCGGTACTCCGCGTAGGGTTTTTTGATAAGCTCAATAGTCCCCTGAAGCTGCTCGACAAGGGTTTCTATAAGCTGCAGACCCAGAGACGTGGTAGTACCTATCTCTATGTCCTCCGGAAAGGGGTTTCCGCTATTAGCCAGAGTGTAGATACAGTTTTGTGTCGCGCTGTCCCTCTTCATAGCGACGAAAAATGAGTTCTCCCCGTCCTCCAAAAAACCGTACTTTATGGCGTTTGTAGCTATTTCGTTACTAATGAGAGCCA
>JBKHFZ010000015.1:0-31142 GCA_046539925.1 Spirochaetaceae bacterium | reverse complement strand
ATAAGTCCTTCGAGGATTACATGCAGTGGATAAAGGGTGTGTCAGATTTTTGGGTTAATCCGCAGTAGGAATAGGATTCCATAAGATCGAAAAACAATGACTATTGTTAACAGCAGCAGCCGTCCCCTTTTGGTAAGTGTAACCATACCAAAAGGCGGCTGCTTTTTAGTTACTCTCATAGTGCTAAGTGTATCTTATTATCCCGCCATCCATCCGCCGTCGACCATCAAGTTAACCCCGGTAATGTAGGTGGTCTCTTTGTGGGCCAAGAAAAGGGCTGCCTTTGCGATGTCCGTGGGTTTTCCCAGGCGTGGGAGGGGTGTTCGTGCTTCTGAGAGTTCTACCGAGTCAACTTCGGACATGGGTTTGCCGGTTATAATTCGGCCGGGGGCTACAGCGTTGCATATTATAAAATCCTCGGCATAATCCACTGCTATCTGGCGGGTCATGTAAACGACCGCGCTTTTCCCAACCCCGTAGGCAAAGTTGTGGGGCGCGGCTATCATCCCGTGTTGAGAGGTGATGTTGATAATTCTGCCTCTGTCCTCTCCTTCAACGTCCTGGGTAAGCATCTGTTGTATGGCGCGCTTGCAGCCGAAAAATGCTCCCTTGGCGTTTATATCCATTACACGGTTCCAGTCTTCTTCCGTGGTATCCAAAAGGGGCTTATCGACCCCAATCGCAGCGTTGTTTACAATAACGTCGAGCCTGCCGAAGCGTTCTACAGTCTCCTGCACCAGCGAATCTACTTCGGCCCAGATGGAGACATCGGTTTTTCTATAAGCTGCGGAGCCTCCGTTCATTTTTATTAACTCTGCGGTGGGTTCTCCGCCCTCCTTAACCGTTTCGGTCACATCGGCAACCATTACATTAGCTCCCTCTTCTGCAAAGAGAATTGCGATGGCTCGTCCAATACCGGAGGCTGCTCCGGTAACTATTGCTGTTTTTCCTTTAAGCTTTTTTCCCGCCAAGTCCTATACCGCCTTATATATTAGTTTTGAAAGCCGCCGTGGGGCAAATAGAAATGGTCTAACCCAATCACCCGCCCCCGTGCTGATACGAGCTTACCGCTTTGTAGGGGGAGGACCAATCTTTGTAAAAGCCGACCACTTCGACTCCATCATGCTTCACGATAACCGTGTCGTATGACCGTACGAGCTCTCCCGCAGGTCCTAAAACCGTAGGGGTAAAGACGAGGACCATCCCCTCTTCTATAACTGTCTCGTCCGCGGTGTCGAGGTAAGGAGCTTCGACGGGGCTTACTCCGATGCCGTGTCCCAGACCGTGCTCGAATATCAGGGGGAGGGATTTCTTCTCGCAGAACTCTCCCATGCGTAGGGCAATATCTTTGCAGGATATACCGGGTTTAACTAGTCTCTTCAATTCTTCCCTTATCTCGTTGAGTCGAGAGTAGGCGGCTCTCTGCTCAGACGTGGCGGGGCCCATGGTGAGGAGCCTTGCGGAATCGGACCAGTAGCCGTTAAGGGATGCGCGTATTTCCATCCTCACCAGCTCTCCCTTCTCCAGTTGTTTTCCGCCGCCTACGCCGTAAAAGGGAGTCTCCGGCCATGGTTCTGCCGCGTGTACTCCCGACGCACCGACGGCGAGAGATTCGTAGCAGGTTGCATCCAGTCCGCGCTCTATGCAGTGAACTCTTATAATCTCCGAGAGCCCCTTCTCAGGTCTGGCTGCATACACCATCACATGGTGGGCCGCTCCCGCTATGGCGTGGTCGGTTTTATATGCCGCCTCCCTCAAAAGAGCCAGCTCGGCTTTGGTCTTTACCTTGCGCAGCCCTTCGAACCAGTTGTCGCAGGAAGAAAACTGAAACTCGGGAAGGGCTTTTGTTACAGCATCGAAGAGGTGCTTTGGGGTTCTCTTGGCCGTGAGCCCGACGGAAGCCCTCTTTGAAAAGCTCACAGATAGAATCGAGGTAATCAGGTTTTCTACGGATGTGGGTACTTTGCAATATGGCTCTGTTCCTCTATCGGCGTAAGGATAGATCATGTCTGAACCGCCGGCTCCCTCCGGATAGTATGCTTGGACGTTTCTTATTTTTCCCATCGAACGAAAGGTGCCTTTAAGTTCTGCAGGCACAATGAGAACAGGCTCTTTTCCCTTTATCCAGAGAATCGCTGTTTTATCAGTAGAGGCGGTAGATCTAAACGGCAGCATCGCTCCGGTCAAGTAGCGAATGTGGTCGTGCCCAAATATCAGAAGAGCATCATAACCACTCTTACCTATTGCATCTTTTACTCTATCTAAAATATTCATCGGTTTCCCCTTTCTTACAATACGGTTTGGCCCTCTGCGGGGCTGTATGATTAATCTGTGGCCGGTCTAGTGGGCTGAACGAAAACCGGTAACTTCGTACAGTTCTTCCCAATTATGAAAACTGCTTATACACTCCGGTCCATCAGAACCGACTAAATATATATCTTTCGAGCATATCAATTCTTTACGGGGGCCTTCGGTGTATACGGCGGCAACTATGGTCATCCCTTCTTTAAGGACAGTTTTATCGTGTGGATGCAGCAATGGCGCTTCCTTTTCCGACGTGCCGATCCCGTGCCCAATGCCGTAGTGGGGGAGCAGATCGATTCCCTCTCTCAAAGCCAATTGTTCAATTTCAAAAAATATTTCCGAACATATTTTCCCGGGGCTAAGCAGACTGCAGAGTTCCTTTTTCAAGAAGAGGTTCTCTCTATACGCCCTTCTCTGCAGTTCCGTCGCCTCGCCTATGCTCATCATTCTCGAGGAGCAGGCGGTTGCACCAAAGTAACGCGAGCTCGCCTCTATACGAACAAGCTCGCCGGGTTGGAATTTTCCCCGTGGAAGTCCGTAGAGCTGTGTCGCGTTATCGCCGGAAGCTGTCGCCGAGAGGCCCCCGGCGGTGCCTCCGCACTCATAAACATGGACTCTTATCCGTTCGCAGAATTCCGCAGCCGTATATCCGGTATCCTCCAAGCTGCCCTCTACATGCTGTAATGCCCCGATTATACCGAATTCGAGCTGTTCCGCCGCCGTACGAAGGCGTTCAATTTGTTCTCGAGTTTTAATCATTTTCCTCGAATTGAAGGCATCGTCGGCACTTTTAAAGTGAACTGCTTTATTAAAATCAGTCTGAGAGAAAAATTTTTGAAGCAATTCAAAGAAGGCTTGAGAGATATACTCGCTCTCGTAGCCTATGTCACAGGAGTCTGCATTCTGGGCAACCGCGAAATTTACAATCTCTTTTGCAGTAAAGCTGTCCGCATGCGCAGAGTTGTCTCGGTAGCTCGTCAGCTCTCCATTCCAACCCTGTTCCTGGATAGCTTTCCTCCACTCGTGGGGGCAGAGGAGCAGGGCGGGGCCGTTCCTGAAAAAGAGAGCCGTAACGGGTTTTTCCGGAAAGTGCTCGGCAAAGGGGAGTTCTATTCCAGTTAGAAATGCAAGGGAGAGGGGGTTCGACACGAGCAATGCATCGCTCTTCATTGAAGTGCACAGGTCTTTAATTTTTTGATTGGTTTTTATTGTATTCATCATGTTAATTCCTTATATAACGCCTTGTTCTATGGAAATACCGAAAGTATTACAAAAGATCCCCTAAAGAGTGCATCTAAACTACGAAACTGTATAAAAATTAGTAATTGAGTACCTTGTTTTATACATTAGACACATGAAATAAGGGTTGTCAAGGATACAATAGTTAGTCTAATGAGCAAATCCATAGTGTGAAACGTGATTTCAGAAAATAAAAACAAGTATTGACGGAAGTGCACTCAGGATATAGAATAAGTAACCTTACATAAAGAATTTGCCGGGTATACAGCTGCTTATAGACTCAAAGGTTAGAAGGAATAAAAGTGGTGCTGATAGCTGCAAGCTACAACATTAATACATTGTACCGTATCCCAATTTCCAGAGCATATGGAGCAAGTCAAATCCCCTGGTTTTGCGTATTATTCTTGACGTAAAACGGAAAGTGGTGTAGTATATATTTGGAATGCGGTGCCGTATAATGGTACATTAGTGGAAGAGTAAAAAATACCGATTGTATATGGAGCAGAGAGAGTATGAGTTATAGCACTACAACAACACAGGATGCACTGCACAGCCTTTTCAAACCAAAAACGGTTGCCGTGGTGGGGGCATCGGAGAAGCCCGGTCCGGGGCGCCAGGTTATAGAGAACCTCAGACAGATCGGTTACGAGGGGGAGATCGTCCCCATCCATCCAAAATACGAGAATGTACTCGGAATCCCCTGTTACTCCTCCCTCGGCAAAGCTGCCGAGGATGGAAAGCGGATAGATGTTGCCGCTCTTGTTTTGGGGCGGGATAAAATTGTACCGGTCCTCGAGGAGGCCGCGAAGGCGGGTGTAAAAGCCGCGTGGGCCTTTGCCGCCGGCTTTGCCGAAGCGGATACCCTCGGGGAACAGTATCAACAGGATCTGGTGCGGATATGTAGAGAAAACAATATGGCGTTTCTCGGTCCGAACTGTGTGGGGTATCTGCATCCCAACGGAAGGTCGGCTACTTTTAGCGCGCCGGCGCCAAAGGAAGTAAAGGCGGGAAATATCGGCATGGTCGCCCAGAGCGGTTACCTCGGGCTTGCGGTGGCAAACAACAGCCGCGGCCTCGGCTTCAGTCTTCTGGCAACTACAGGGAACGAGGCCGTGATAGATGCCGGCGATGTAATGGAGTACATGCTCCACGACGAGAAAACGGAGGTGGTTCTTGCCTTTATCGAGCAGTTCCGCCGCCCGGAGAAGCTCTTTAAAGTGGCACGGCTCGCCCGGGAGAAGAAGAAACCTATAGTTCTTATAAAAGTGGGTAAGTCCGATATGGCTCAGAGAGCAACGGTGGCCCATACGGGAGCTCTGGCCGGTTCGGACGATGTACAGAACGCCATCTTCGAAAAACTCGGTATTATCCGGGTGGACGATTTTGACGAGATGTTCGAGACCGCGGAGTTGTTGTCCAAGACCAGGAACCGGCTTCCAAAGAGCAATCGTGTCTTCGGCATTACCCTCTCCGGAGGCGTTATAAGCCTGATGGGAGATTTGAGCGTAGACCTGGATATAGAGTTTCCCGGATGGAGCGAGAAGGGGAAAAGCACACTCGCCGACGCTCTTCCGGATTTCGGCAGCGTGGCGAACCCACTGGACGCGTGGGGCAGCGGAAGAATAGAGGAGACCTACGAAACCTGCCTGCGGGCCGTAGCCGAAGAGGATGCGGGGGATTTTGTTCTAATAGCCCAGGACGTACCGGCAGGTATGGCGCCTCGTCAGGTAGAGCAGTACGAGACAGTCGCCCGGGCGGCGGTAAAGCTGGCCGGAGAGTTCGACAAGCCCTTTGTAATGGTAAACAACCAGTCCGGAGGTTTTGACCCGACAATTGCCTCTATTATGGAGGAGGGCAGCGTGCCTCTGCTCCAGGGAACCCGCGAGGCGCTCAAGGCGGTTCATTCGACAATCAAGTATGCGCAATTCCTGCGAAGCGAGGCGCCGACCTTCGAAGTAACTCCCAACGAGGAGGCGAGGGCGCTGCTCCCGAAGGGGAAGAGGGTCCTCGACGAGTATACCAGCAAGAAGATTATCTCCTCCTACGGGGTGCCTGTTACAGAGGAGTTTCTCTGCTCCTCCGCCGACGAGGTGGCCGAGAAGGCCGCGTACGTCGGGTACCCGGTGGTGCTCAAGCTCATCTCTCCGGATATTCAGCACAAAACGGAAGCAGGTGTGGTAAGGCTCGATGTAAAAGACGAAGAGCAGGCACGGAGAACCTACGACGAGGTGGTGGAAAACGCTCGCAACTACAATCCCGATGCCAAAGTGGACGGGGTGCTCTGCTACCACATGGTGGAAGAGCCGGTTGTAGAGGCCCTGGTAGGTATTATATCGGACCCGAACTTCGGCCCGGCGGTGGTCTTTGGTGTGGGAGGAGTTATGGTAGAGGTAATCCGCGACAGGGCGCTTCTCGTTCCTCCATTCTCCAGAGAAGAGGCGAAGAAGAAAATAGACGAAACAAAGGGCAGCAAGCTTCTCTACGGCTTTCGAGGAAAAGAGAAGGGAGATATAGAGGCGCTGCTCGATGTGCTTGTAAGGGTGGGTGAGCTTACCGCGGACCTCTCCCACAGAATAGAGGCTTTGGATATCAACCCGCTCTTTATTCTTCCCGAAGGGAAGGGTGTTGTTGCGGTAGATGCACTTCTCGCTCTAAGCGAAGAAAGACAGTAATATATTTTAGGAGGGCTGGTAGAGTGAATAAAGCTATACTAACCGGAAATGAAGCGATAGCTCGTGGAGCCTACGAGGCCGGTATACAGGTGGTTACCGGATATCCGGGCACACCGAGTTCGGAAATAATCAAGGTAATCGGGCAGCTGTACACCGACGATATGTACGCTGAGTGGTCGACAAACGAAAAGGTGGCCATGGACGCCGGAGCCGGCGCCGCGTATTCGGGAAGGAGAACCCTTGTAACTACCAAACAGGTAGGAATGAACGTTCTCTCCGACTCGCTTATGTACGCGGTATACACCGGTGCCGAGGCGGGGCTCGTGGTGCTTACCGCCGACGACCCCGGTTTGTTCAGTTCGCAAAACGAGCAGGACAACAGGTGGTACTCGAGGCTGATGAAGATCCCCATGCTCGAGCCGCAGGACAGCCAGGAGGCGAAGGACTACATTGTAAAGGGTATCGAGATATCCGAAAAGTTCGACACCCCCGTACTTGTGCGCAGTGTTATGAGGGTCTCACACTCCAAAACAATTGTGGAGATGGGAGAGAGGCCGGAGACGCCGAAGGATGTCGGTAAATTCCCCAGGGATGTATCCAAGTACAACTGTACCGCCATGTACGCAAAGGAGATGCATGCAAAGGTCGAGCAGAGGATGCTCGATATAGCCGAGTGGGGTGAGACCTCGGATCTTGTGGAAATAGACTGGAACGATACAAAGACAGGAATAGTCACCAGCGGAGTTGTTCACACCTACGTAAGGGACGTGTTTCCCAACGCATCCATAATGAAGCTCGGTATGACCAATCCCATCCCGAAGAAAAAAATACGAGACTTTGCCGGGAAGGTCGACAGGCTTATCGTAATAGAGGAGCTCGATCCTGTAATAGAGGAGCAGATAAAGGCTATGGGCCTCGAGGTGAGCGGGAAGGATATCTTCTCTCCCTGTTACGAGCTGCTTCCCGACCGTATGAGGGAGTTTGCAGAGAAGGCAGGACTCATCGAAAAGAGTAAGGCAGCGATAAAAGAGCTGCCGGAGGTAGCGAAAGATCTTCCGGTAAGGTCTCCGGTACTCTGCCCGGGATGTCCTCACAGATCGAGTTTTTATGTAATGGCTCAATTAAAGGTACCCGTAGCGGGGGATATCGGCTGCTATAATTTAGGTAGTATGCCTCCTTTTAACGCACAGCATACAATGGGAGCTATGGGTGCAAGTGTGGGCGTACTGCACGGCATGTCTCTGGCAAAAATTCCCGAAAACAGGGTGTGCACTATAGGAGATTCCACCTTTTTCCATTCCGGTATGCCCCCGCTTGTAAATATGGTGCATAACGGCAGCAGAGGTGTGGTAATTATCATGGACAACAGCACCACCGCGATGACGGGCCATCAGGACCACCCCGGGCTCGACTGGAAGGTCGGCACCAAAGAGAAGGCGAGAAAGGTGGAGATAGAACCCCTGGTAAAGGCCATGGGAGTGGAAAAAGTAAAGACGGTAAACGCCTTTAATGTAAAAGAGGTAAAGCGAGGTCTCGAAGAGTGTCTCGAGTTCGACGGGCCTTCGGTTCTCATTACCAAGGGCGAGTGTATCTTTGTTTCGAATGCGCCGAAACCCGCTTTTACGGTAAACAAGGATAAGTGTATCGCCTGCCACACCTGTTTCAAGGCAGGGTGTCCGGCGGTGGTACTGTCGGAGGAAGTGTACGAGAAAAACGGAAAGTTGAAATCACATATAGATCCCACACTATGCAACGGATGCAGCGTGTGTTCCCAGGTGTGTCCCACCGGAGCAATTGAACCACCCAAGGCGGGAAAGGAGAGTTTGGCGGAATGAAAGATATAAATTTTTTGGTAGTCGGAGTAGGCGGGCAGGGTACCGTCCTTGCCGGCGACATTTTATCGGAAGTCGGAATGCTTGCAGGCTACGATGCGAAAAAATCGGATGTCCTCGGATTGGCAATACGGGGAGGCAGCGTAGTAAGCCACGTCCGCTGGGGAGAAAAGGTGGATGCGCCCCTCTCTATGCGGGGGAAGGTGGATTTTCTTCTCGCCTTTGAACCCCTCGAAGGGCTTCGTCAGTTGGAATTCCTTCACGAAAAGAGTGTTGTGGTGTACAATGAATACAAGATACCCCCTGTAGCCGTATCGAGCGGCTTGGCGCAGTACCCGGCGGACGATAAAACCATTGAGGCCTACGAATCGTGTGCCGGAACGGTGTTTCGATTTAATGCTACGGACAAGGCTGTAGAGCTGGGAGGTGTAAAATCGGTAAACGTAATACTCTTGGGTGCTTTCTCGGCGCTCATAGATGTTGAACCGTCTACTTGGGAGGAGGCAATAAAAAAATATGTTCCCTCTAAATATCAGGAGCTGAATATAAAGGCCTTTAATACCGGACGCACGCTTATCCAGGAAAAGCAGGGAGTGAAGTAATATGAAGATCATGGTTATTAACCCAAACACATCCGTGGAGATGACGAACCACATCAGGGAGGAGCTCGAGCAGATAAAGAGAGAAGAGACGGAGCTGTATGTAACCTGTCCCGAGAGGGGCCCGGTGTCCATAGAATCCTCCTACGACGAGGCTCTCGCCGTGCCGCCGATGCTCGAGTTGGTAAAGAAGGCCAACGATGAGGGGTACGATGCGGTTATTATCGCCTGTTTCTCCGATCCCGGTCTTAACGCTGCAAAGGAGATTTCAAACATCCTTGTAGTGGGAATCCAGGAGGTATCTGTTCGTGTGGCTACTACCCTGGGGCACAAGTTTACGATTCTTACCATGTCCAGGGAGCGGATTCCCCACAAAGAAAACGATGTGTGGAGAAACAAACTGCAGCCCTATCTCGGTTCGGTTCGCGAACTGGGTATGACCGTGCTCGAAACCGATGAGAAACCGGAAGAGACAAAAAAACGGATTCTTGAGGTATCCCGGAAGGCTGTAGAAGAGGACGGCTCGGAAGTAATGGTCCTCGGGTGTGCAGGTATGGTTGGATACGCCAAGCAGGCGGAGGAGGAGCTGGGAATCGTAGTAATAGACCCCACCTCCGTGGCTTTTAAGTATACCGAGGCTATGATAGAAGCGGGTATAACACATTCAAAACGTGCACTTTATGCGAAGCCACCGGAGAAACTGATTAAGTAAAAATGCCTCCCCCTTTAGGGGGAGGTATAATTTATAGGAGGTGTTGTTATGAGACGCATTACAACAATTGTACTGGTACTCATGTTGGTATTCAGCATGGGATTATTTGCAGGAGGACAGCAGGAGGCTGAAGAGGGTGAGTACCCCGGGCATCCGCAGGACGAGCCGTTTAAGGGCGCTGTAGACATGGGCTATGTGCCCTTTGCCTTTACCGACGAGTCGGGTGAGGTTAAGGGTTTTGCCGTGGATATGGCGGAAGCTCTTGCCGAAGAGCTCGGAAGGCCGGGAGCCAAGATCGAAGATGTGCAGTGGTCCGGAATTTTTTCCGCGCTTTTTACGGAGAAGATCGAGTGTATATTTGCTCCCACAAATATTACGGAAGAACGGGCTAAAGAGATGGACTTTACCGAAGGGTATATGGATGCGGCGCTTATAGTTTTAATTAACTCCGAGGACGGCGACAGTATCGATTCCATAGAAGATTTGGATGGAATGGTAATTGGAACCAACACGGGAAGCATCGCCCATAAATGGCTCAACGATAATCAGGATGAATATGGTTATGAGATCGATCAATACGACAGAGCACCGGATGCCCACCAGGCCGTACAGGTTGGCCGCATAGACGCATCGATAGACGACCTCGCGGCAGGCGCGGAGTATGCCCAGGATAAGGACTCCCTTTCCACTGGCGACATTATTCCCACCGGTGAGAAGTACGGCATTCCCTTTAGAAAGGGAGATGAGTACAGAGCCGTTGTAGAGGAAGCCCTGGAGAACATCAAGGAAGACGGCACTCTTGCAGAGATTCATGAAAAATGGTTCGGCAGCGAACCTGACGACGACAGCCCGGTCGTAAATCCGCAGCCGGGGATCGGCGAAAAGGGTTTCGAGGGCTATATAGAGCCGTAAGAACGCTACGCGTATACGGCATATGCCTCCCGTCTCCCCTGCAGGGGAGACGGGAAATTACTTTTCCAGAAAGAGCAGGAATATTATGGAATTAAGCAATTTTGCACACTACTTTCTTAATATAGATGTTATTATAGAAACTT
The DNA here is from genome assembly GCA_046539925.1 of Spirochaetaceae bacterium. GTDB lineage: Bacteria > Spirochaetota > Spirochaetia > DSM-16054 > Sediminispirochaetaceae > CAYFVU01. The sequence continues at coordinate 20,729 of JBKHFZ010000015.1, read as the reverse complement.
TTCCCGCTTTGCTTAAGGGTTTGTGGCTGAATGTACAGATAGCGGTCTTTAGTCTTGCGGGAGGGCTCACTTTGGGAGCTGTTCTGGCGGTAATAAGGGTAACCCTCAAGCGGAAAGAGACCCCCTGGTACTATAAAATCTTCAATGCCCCTCTCGGTTTGTACGTAGACGGGTTTCGGGCGATACCGCCTCTGGTAGCGCTTATTATTATCTACTATGCACTCCCCTATTTAGGATTATCCATCCCCCGGTTCTGGGCCGCGGTATTAACTTTTATTGCTATATTGTCCGCCTTTGCCTCGGAGATATTCCGAGCCGGTATAGAGTCAATTCCAAAAGAGCAGTCCGAGGCCTCCAGAGCAATAGGTTTGTCCTACGTGCAGAGCATGATATATGTAATACTGCCACAGGGAATCAGAATATCTATGCCGCCCCTTACAAGCAGGATGGTTTCGGTAACCAAGGACGTTGCGTTGGCATCGGTAATTGGAGTTGCCGACTTGCTCAAAGAGGCGCGTTCCGCTCAATCGTTTTTAGCGAGCCCGACTCCGCTTATATTGGCCGCGGTTATGTTTATTATTTTCTTTTTTCCCTTTGTTCGGCTTGCAAACTGGTTTGAGTATAGATGGAAACAATAAATATTTTTATGAATAGTGAGAGATTGTAATGGAAGCATTAATAGAGAACTTTTTTAACCTCGATGTAATGTACAGATCACGGATGCTGCTTTGGGCGGGGGTAATGGTCACACTGAGAATATCCGTTTTATCCCTCCTTTTCGCAATTTCTTTGGGTATGCTCCTGGCTATTATTCGCAGCATTGGCATAAAAATTGTCAACGCATTAATTATTATCTACGTCGATGTATTCCGGGCAATACCGGTAATTGTGTTTTTAATACTGGTGTATTTTACCGGACCCTATTTCGGACTGGAGCTGTCTCCCTATTGGGCGGCGGTACTTACCTTTACAATTAACGGCTCCGCCTTTTTTGAAGAGATTTTCAGGGCCGGAATCGAGTCGATAGATAGAGGCCAAACCGATGCGGCAAAATCGATCGGCCTGAACTTTGGACAAACAATGCGGTATGTAATTCTCCCCCAAGCTGTACAGGTTGTTCTGCCTCCTGCAACGAGTAACAGCCTCGAGCTGATAAAGACAACAGTACTGGCTTCGGTTATTGCACTGCCGGAGTTGATGAAGCAGGCACAGCAGGCCCATGGGTATTTTGCCAATCCCACACCTTTGGTTGCTGCTGCGATTATTTTTCTTGTTATCCTGTGGCCGCTTGTTCGGCTAACCGAATATCTTGAGAAAAAGTACGGAAAAATTGTGTAACCCAGATAAAAACTTGAGGTAAGTGATGAGTGAAAAACTAGTTGAGATAAAGAACCTGAAAAAGAGTTTCGGAAAGATGGAAGTACTCAAGGACATAAACATGGATGTGAATAAACAGGATGTTGTGTGCCTGCTCGGACCTTCCGGCGGAGGGAAGAGCACTCTTCTTCGTTGCATCAACAGGCTGGAAGAGCCCGACGACGGGCATATTTTCATAGACGGAGAGGAGATAACCGGGAAAAAAGTGGACCTCAACACAATGAGAACAAATGTGGGGATGGTCTTTCAGATGTTCAATCTCTTTCCCCATATGAGCGCCCTCGATAATTGTACCTTAGGGCCCATGAAGGTTTTAAAAGTGGAGAGAAAAGAGGCCAGGGAACGCGCGATGAAGGGGTTGGAAGAGGTCGGTCTCGCCGATTGGGCGGAACACAAACCGGGACAGCTTTCGGGAGGGCAGAAGCAACGGGTCGCTATAGCAAGGGCTCTTGCGATGAATCCCAAGCTGATGCTCTTTGACGAACCTACTTCCGCACTGGATCCGGAACTTATTGGAGAGGTGCTCGAGACAATGGTAAAACTGGCAAAAGAGGGAATGTCGATGGTGGTTGTTACCCACGAGATGGGCTTTGCAAGAAGGGCTGCAACTAAAGTGTGTATGCTCAACGACGGCCAGATTATAGAGGAGAACACTCCCCAGGAGTTGTTTGATAATCCTCAGCACGAACGGACAAAAACATTTTTGAGCAAAATAATATAGGGGTGGAGAAGACGTCCAAAGATCCGGAGAAGCACAGAAAGACATGGAGGAGAATGGAAGGCATGGAGATGTGCCGGAGGCTTTCAATAATCAAAACGCTTTGCGGCTATTGTGGGCAGAGCTATTCTATAATATGGAATTTTTATATAGTATAGAGGAGCTTCATATCTTAAAAAAATTTGGAGAAAACAATGGAACAGGTAAAAGCGGGAAAAGAAAAAATTGCTTCTTCGGTAAAATCTCTGGACAAGGCCATTAATATTATAGAGACCATGGCCAGAATAGACGGGGATATAGATTTGGCAAGTCTTTCCAAAAAAATTAAGATGCCCAAGAGCACTCTGCTCAGATTGCTCACTACATTGAAGAACCACAATTTGGTCAAACAGGACAGCGAGACAAAACGGTTCAGCCTGGGCTTGGGGCTGGTCGCTCTTGGAAAAGCGGCGGAATCAAACTTCAATCTTGCCAGGGAAGTGCATCCCTTTCTTGTGGAACTTTCAGAGAAAACGGGAGAGACCGCCTCTTTGAGTACGATGGAGGGGGATCACGCGGTCTATATAGACCAGGTTGTAAGCAAAAGTATGATAAGGGGCCAGCCTAGAATCGGTTTGAGTCTGGATCTGTATTGCAGTTCCGGCGGAAAAGTTCTGCTCAGCGGACTCGACGACGAGAAATTGGACGCGTTTTTTGCCAGGAATACTCTCACTAAAAAAACGGAAAAAACTGTTGTCGATGCGGAGAGGATAAAGAAAGAGATACAGAAAATACGGGAGCAGGGCTACGCCACGGATGACGAAGAGGTGGAGGTAGGCGGGAGATGTGTTGCCGCTCCCCTCAAGAACAAACAGGGAGATACTATTGCCGCTATTTCCGTAATGGGTCCGACCACACGGATACGGCAGAAGGATTTTTCCCGCCTGGCGGATGTGGTAAAAGAGGAAGTAATGAAGGCCTCTGAGTCCCTGGGCTATATGAACGGCTCCGGCAGGTAGCCCGCGGGTACGTCGATCTATCTTGAATAAGGGGCTTTCGAAAATCGATGCTTTTTGAAAGGGTTTACACAGATATTATTTTACTATCAGGAGGAGACTAATGAGTTTTACAGGACGGGATATTCTTACAACGGCGGATCTCTCCAGAGAAGACATTCTGGAAATTATGAAAGAGACCGGAAAAATGGAAAAATTGGTAAAGGAGGAGAGGGTAAGTAATATGCTCTCCGACAGAGTAGTTGCGGTTATTTTTCTGGAACCCTCTACACGGACACGACTCTCCTTTGAGACGGCCGTGCAGCGCCTCGGGGCAAAACCGATTATTGTATCGAATGCAAAGAGCTCTTCCGCTGCAAAGGGGGAATCTCTCCACGATATGGCAAAGACCATAGACGGCTATGTGGATGCCATTGTTGTGCGCCAGCCGGAAAAAGGCGGGGCAAAAGTTATGGCGGATGCCGCCGACGCGCCGGTAATTAACGGCGGAGACGGTGCCGGACAGCATCCTACCCAGGCTCTGCTCGATCTCTATACAATCCTCAACGAGAAGGGAACGCTGGAAAACCTCAAGGTTGCCATGGTGGGAGACCTAAAATACGGACGTACCGTACATTCACTCTCCTACGCCCTCTCCCCCTTTACTCCAAAGGAGTATATCTACTGCGCACCGGATGAGCTGCAGATGCCCGAAGACATAGTGGGAGATATGGAGAAAAAATCCATTAAGTGCCGAAAGACGGAAGATATTAACGAAGCTCTGCAGGCGGATATTGTATATATGACCCGTATCCAGCGGGAGCGTTTTGAAAATCCAGCGGATTACGAGCGGCTTAAGGGAAGCTACGTGCTCAACCGTAAAATGGTGGAGAGGGGCAACAAGGGTATGGTAATAATGCACCCCCTCCCCAGGGTCGACGAGATCGATACCGATGTAGATGATCTTCCCAACGCAGCCTACTTCCGCCAGGCCCACAACGGCGTGTACCTGAGAATGGCGCTGCTTGCGATGATAACGGGAAAAGCGTAAGTATGGCAGGAACACCCTTTTCCCCATCTCTAAGGGCCGGCTCGTTTGTATTTGTTTCCGGGAAAATAGGTATGGATGCGGACTCGGGGGGTATACCCCCCGGGGACGTAACCGCCCAGACGAGGCAGACCCTCGAGAATATTGGTAAGGAGCTGGCAAAGCAGAATCTCTCCCTGGAGAATGTAGTTAAAACCACCGTGTTTATTACCGACATGCGGAATTATGCAGCTATGAATGAGGAGTATGTAAAGCATTTTCCTTCTAAATTGCCCGCGCGTTCATGCGTTGCCGTCTCTTCTCTCCCGAGGGTCGAAGCACTCGTGGAGATAGAAGCCGTTGCCTACACAGAGTAAGCAGCAGAGGTGTTATATGAGTAGATACGATTTTTTTTACATCGACGCCTTTACGGATACACAGTTTGCGGGAAACCCCTGCGCGGTATTTCCAAAAGCAGACGGGCTCGACGACGAGACAATGCAGAAGATTGCACGGGAGACAAATCTTAACGAAACGGCCTTCGTTTTCCCGAGTTCGAAGGCGGATTTTCGGGTGCGGTACTTTACGCCTACCTACGAAATCCCCTTTGCCGGCCACCCGACCATAGCCACCGCATTTCTCCTTGCCGAGGAGGGGTATATTCCCACAAGCGGAGAAACGGTTCAGGTGCAGTTCGAATTCAACGTAGGTGTTCTGCCGGTGGAAGTGGTCTACCGTAAGGGAAAACTCGAGAAGGTCGGAATGCAGCAGAAGCCCCCCGAGTTTGGAGCAACCTTTCCAGTAAAAGAGATAGCCCCCATGTTCGGGATCGGGGAGGATGAGTTTCTGGAAAATGCGCCGGTACAGGTGGTAAGTACGGGAGTGCCCTTTCTTATGGTTCCTGTAAAATCGGTAGATACGGTAAAAAAGGCGGAGATGGACAGGACGGCCCTTGCCGGTCTGCTAAAGAGCTCCGGTGTCGATGCGGCTTTTGTGTGTACCCCCCACGGGTATACGGAGAAGGGTACAACCTTCGCCAGACTGCTCGGACCGGAATCGCAGAGTGAGGATACCTTTACCGGCTCGGCCTCCGGCTGTATGGGTTCGTTCTTCTACCGTCACGGTATTGTCCAAAGGGAGAACATGGTACTCGAACAGGGACACAGTCTGGGCAGACCGGGTACGGGGGAGCTTGTCTTAAAGGGTACCCCGGAGAATATAGAACGGGTACAGCTCTACGGAGCAGCGGCAAAATCCCTGAAGGGATCTCTAGAGATAGAGTAGCGTCGCATACCGGAATCGTCAAAGGGACACTCGAGGGTAATATGGAAAAAGAAAAGGCATTTATATATACAGCCGGTTCCCTCCACAGGGTAAACGGAAAGACCGCCCACGGTCTTATACGTCATTCCGGAAAGTACACAATTTTAGGGGTAATAGACGAAGTGTCCGCCGGCCGCAGGGGGGGAGAAGTCCTCGAGGCGGGAGAAGTTGTCGACGCGGGAGAAGTCCTCGACGGGCATAAAAGAGATATTCCTGTGTACGGCAGCCTTGGGGAGGCACTAAAATCTGCCGGCGAAAGGCCCGAATATTTTATCCTGGGGGTGGCTGTACCCGGCGGGTATTTGCCGGCGGAGATGAAGGCGGTAATCTACGAGGCTCTGCGGGAAAAAATGAAAGTAATCAACTGCCTGCATGAGCTGCTCTGCGAGGACCCGAAGGCGGTGGAGATTGCCGAACAGTACGGCGGAGAGATTATAGACCTGAGAAAACCGAAACCCTTCGGGGAACTTCATTTCTACAGCGGTGATATTCTTACGGTTAAGGCCCCCAGGGTTGCCTTTTTGGGAACGGACTGTGCCATGGGTAAACGTACAAGCGCGGTTATGACGGCAGAGGCACTGGAAAAACGGGGTATAAAGACGGAAGTTGTGTATACCGGACAGACAGGCCGTCTGCAGGGTTTTGAATACGGTCTTATTTTGGACGCGACTCCCAACGATTTTGTAAGCGGAGAGCTGGAACGTCAGGTGGTTCTCTGCGATAGGGAAAAAAAGCCCGACCTTATTTTAATAGAGGGGCAGTCCTCCCTCCGCAACCCCTCCGGCCCCTGCGGCTCGGAGATCTTGGTTTCCTGCAAGGCCGCGGGAACTGTGCTGCAACACGCCCCCCGCAGAATTTTTTATGAGTCCTTTGAAAAATACCCCTGGCCCATTCCCTCTTTGGCCGAGGAGGTTCGCCTTGTGGAGTTGTACGGGTCCAAGGTGCTCGCGGTAAGCCTCTACGAGGAGGGTATGGACAGAGACGGGGAGACTGAGAGATGGAAAAGCCACTACCGGGAAGAGTTGGGATGCCCGGTGGCGGCACCCCTCAGCGACGGGGCGGAGAAGCTTGCAGACCTTCTCCAGGAATTTATAGAGGAGCAGCGAGAACGATGAAAATCCGGGAACTGAAGGCGGAGAGGGTAGAGTTCAAGCTCAGCAGACCCTATTCTATAAGTTACTTCTCCGTAGATGCGGTGGAGAATATAATCGTAAAGGTTTCCACTGCCGGGGGAGAGACGGGGTTTGGATGTGCCGCTCCCATGTCGCTTGTTACCGGAGAGACTATCGACAGCTCGCTCGCGGTGCTCGAGAGCGAGGAGGTTCAGTCTGTTCTGAAGGGTGGCGAAGTTGCCCAAGTGCACGCGCTTATCGAGGAACTGGCCTCTCCCCTCTCTTCGAATCCCGCCGCCCGGGCGGCGGTGGAGATGGCTCTCTTCGACCTCCTGGGAAAGCTGCACGGCCTCCCCCTCTACAGGTTTTATACACGAACCGCTTCCCCCCTGCCCACTTCGATTACCATCGGCATCAAATCCGTAGAGGAGTCTCTAAAAGAGGCCCGGGAATATCTGTCCCGCGGCTTTAAGAGCATAAAGGTAAAGCTTGGCAAGAATCCGGAAGAGGATATCGAACGGATGAGAAAACTTCGCGAAACATGCGGCCCGGAGGTAAGCCTCAGGGTGGACATGAACCAGGGCTATACTGCCGAGGAGCTCAACTCTTTTTTCCAGGCGACCGACGGCCTCGATATAGAACTTGTCGAGCAGCCCCTTCCAACCGCGGACTACCGGAGCATGGAAAAAATAGAGAGGCAGCGGCGGAAGATCTGCGCAGCCGACGAGAACCTGCACGGGCCCGTGGATGCACTCGAGCTCCTGCAGCCTGAGCCGCATTTCGGCATATACAACATAAAACTGATGAAATCCGGAGGGCCGGTGCCTGCCCGAAGAATTGCGGACATTGCCGCTCTTGCGGGTATAGAGCTGATGTGGGGCTGCAACGACGAGAGCAGGATAAGCATATCCGCGGCTCTCAATACCGCCCTCAGCTGTTCCGGTACCAGGTATCTGGACTTGGACGGGCACCTCGATCTTACCGGCGATGTTGCCGAGGGGGGATTTACCATTAAAGAGGGAATTATGTATCCGAGTGACGAGCCGGGACTGGGAGTAAAGGTGCACTAAGGCTGTGTGCACAACACAGCTTTTAGCAGATAGCTTTTAGCATATAGCGGGAGGAGAGGCACATGAGTGAGAAACTGGTATACGGGAGATATGTAATAATCGACTCGGAGACCTGCATCGATTCCGGAGCGGTGCTCGTGCGGGAAGGAAAGGTAGTAGAAGCGGGGAAGTACGCCGAGCTCAAGAAGGCCTATCCCAAAGCGGAGGAGATCGGAAGCGGCAGCCATATGGTGTTGCCCGGCTTTATCGATGCCCACGACCACGGGAAGGGTTTAACCGACTTCCAGCGGGGGCACCTGGACGACACGCTGGAGACCTGGAAATTCCGCAGTTATCCGCCGGTGGACCTCTACAGCGATACCCTTTGGAACGCAATAAAGCATCTCGAGGCCGGTGTAACGACCACTATGCACAACCACGACCTCAAAGAGCCCGACACCCCTGGAGAAGAGTTTAATAGGGTCCTCGATGCCTACGAGGAGGCGGGTATAAATGTCGCATTTGCTCCAACTCTCTCCAACCGAAACTGGTTTGTCTACGGTGATAACGAGGCCTTTGTCGATTCATTGCCGGAAGATCTCCGCGGCGTATGCAGAAAACGGATGGAGGTATCGAAGCTCTTCGGTCCGGATGAGTATTTAAAGGCGGTTGATTCTCTCTACAGGGAGCGAAGGGGAGAGAAAGTGCGGATAATGCACGGTCCGATAAGTCCGCAGTGGGTGGACGAAGAGTCGCTCAAGAGAATCAGGAAGGATGCCCACGAGAAGGGTATCCCCATACATATCCATGTGCAGCAGACCCAGCTGCAGAAACTCTACGGATACAAAGAGTACGGCAAGTCTCTTGTCGCCTACCTCGATGATCTCGAGTTCCTCGGACCGGATGTAACCCTGGGCCACGCCGTGTGGGTTTCACAGGAGGATATGGATCGCATAGCCCGCGCCGGGAGCTCTGTAACCCACCACGCTGCCTGCAACCTGAGGGTGCGCAACGGGATCTCTCCCGTGTATGCAATGCTGCAAAAGGGGATACGGGTCGGTATCGGCATGGACGACAAGGAGTTCGGAGACGATAAAGATTATTTAGAGGAGATGCGCCTTGTCTCCAAGCTGCACAGAATACCCTCGCATCACCTCGATTCCGGACATCTGCTCCCGAAGGATGCCTTCAAGATGGGCACCGAACACGGCGCCGCGGTCCTCGGGTTCGAGGGGGAGATTGGTACTCTCCACAAGGGGAAGAGAGCAGACATGGTGCTGCTCGATGTAACGAGAGCTGCAGAACCCTTTGTCAGTCCTGGCCAAACTCCGATAGATCTCCTTGTATACCGCTGCGGCACGAGGGATGTGGATAAGGTGCTGGTAGACGGAAAACTGGTAGTAGACGGGGGAAGGGTGGTGCATGTAGACCGCGATAGAGTGGTGGCAAGCCTTGGAGAAGCTCTTACAGAAGAGTACGAGGCGGAGCTGGAAGAGATGAACGCGCAGTGGAGGCAGCTGAGACCTCACATAGCTCAATGGTTTGAAGGGTGGTATAAAGAGATGGAAGAATTTGGAGTCGAGCCTTTCTATCACCTTAATAATAGAACATAAGAAGACAATAAAGGAGGAATATGTATGGCAAATTACGATACAGTAATACGAGGTGGATTGGTAGTGTATCCGGAGAAGACCCTTAAGATGGATATAGGAATAAAAGGGGAGAAGATAAAGAAAATCGCAACCCCCGGGACACTGGAGGGGGAAGAAGAGATAGATGCAGAGGGCTGCTACGTACTGCCGGGGCTTATCGACCCGCATACCCATCCCGTGTATCTGGATTCTATAGGGGACCTTTCAAAAACCGCCGCCTGGGGCGGAGTAACCACGGTTATTCACTACTGCTACGCAAAACCCGGCGAGAGCCAGCTGCAGAATGTGCGGGACTGGAAGGAGGAGGGGAACTCCACGAGCGTTATAGATTTTGCCCTCCACGGCGGAATGTTCGAAACCCTCAAGCAGGTCAAAGAGCTCCCGGATGTATTCAAGGAGGGAGTAACCTCCTTTAAGATGTTTATGTCCTACGCAAAGCTCGGCTGGATGACCGACGACTACGCCCTCACCAAGGCGATGGATATAATAGGCAAAGAGGGGGGAATGGCCGCCCTGCACGCGGAAAACGGCCTGGCCATCGACTACATACAGGACAAACTCCTCGAGGAGAAGGCGGACGTGGCAAGCAGATTCCTCGAGACAAGCCCCGCAATCGCGGAGGCGGAGGCTATATTCAGGGCTGTATACCTCGGGCGTCTGATGAAGTGCCCCGTGTATATCCCCCATATCAGCTCCTTCGAGGCTATGGAGGTTGTCCGCTACCTCAAGAGCAAGAATTACCCGGTAATAGCCGAGACCTGCCCGCAGTACCTCGCCCACACCTGGGACGAGCTGAAAAAGTTCGGCCCCCTGGGAAAGGTGGGCCCCGCAATAAAGACGCAGAACGATCAGGACGCCCTCTGGAAGTCTATCCAGGACGGAGATATCGACACCCTTGGAAGCGACCACGCCCCTAAACCTAAAAAGATAGACGACGACTTCTTTACCGCCCCCTACGGTACTCCGGAAATAGAGACCCTCCTTCCCAATGTATGGGAGCACGGGGTAAACCGAGGGCGGATTACCCCCAACGAGGTGGCAAGGCTCACCTCCGAGACGACGGCGAGAATTATGGGCCTGTTCCCTCAGAAAGGCAGGCTCGATGAAAAATCCGACGCGGACATCGTGATATTCGATCCCCGGGAAGAGTGGACCATCAGCGCCGATAACCAACACAGCAACGCGGAGTACAGCATATTCGAAGGCCGCAAAATACTCGGCCGGGTGCGCTCGGTACTCTCCCGCGGGAAAAAAGTGATCCACAGAAACGAGTTCCACGGAAAAGGGGAACACGGAAAGTTCCTCAAAACCGAGACAGGGAGCTGGTTTAAGGGGCGGTATACCTTTTAGCTTACAGGAAGGAAGCATTAACTCTATTGAAAGATACAGCCCTTGCACTGCACCGCAAATATCAGCTTGTCCATGTGCCGAATCATCATAAGGTTCGGCGTTGGGCGGAAAATGTTCGCAGGCTTATGGGTGAGGGGTATCCGCCTGAGCAGGCCGGCATGGAGGCGGCTCGCTCCGTATTTACCTACGAGTATGGCGAGAAGCGGGTCTTTGGGGAGACGCCGGTGAAAGAAATACTTAGTTCACTGGACTCTGGTGACACGGTTTAACAGCCAGTCTGCAGTATCCCGCTCTATCTTGCCCCGAGCCGTTTCAACTATTCTCTTCAAAGTTAGCCCTTACCACACTTCCGGGAGGAACATCCCGTGTTATCCAGGTGTTTCCGCCTATTACTGCCCCGCGGCCTACCCGGATACGGCCAAGAAGGGTCGCTCCGGAGTAGATAATTACATCGTCCTCTAATATGGGGTGGCGGTCTATACCTTTTATGGGAGAGCCGTTTTTGTCGAGGGGAAAGCTCCGAGCCCCGAGGGTAACCCCCTGGTAGAGGCGTACGTTATTTCCTATAACGCTTGTCTCTCCAATTACCACACCGGTGCCGTGATCGATAAAAAACCGCTCCCCAATCTCCGCCCCCGGATGAATGTCTATACCGGTCTCCGAATGGGCAATTTCGGTAATGATGCGGGGAATAAGAGGTACGTTGAGGGTGTAGAGTTCGTGGGCAATCCTGTAATTGGTGAGTGCCCTGAGGCTGGGATAGCAAAAGATTGTCTCCCCGACACTGCTTCCTGCTGGATCCCCTTCGAAAGCGGCTTGTGCGTCCGTACTTAAAAGGTGGCGTATAGCGGTAAGTCGGACAATAAGCCTCTTTGCAGATTCCTTTGAATTTGCAGCGCATTTTTTGCATTGGACTTGAGAGGGAGTGTCGATTTCACACTGAAAGCAGTAACCCCTGCGTATCTGCTCCCCGATAGATCTGTAAATCTCGTCTAAAAGGGAGCCGATATGGTAATGGAGGTAGGAATCCTTCATTTTAGGATCCCCGAAGTAACCGGGAAACAGCACGGTACGAAGCTTCTCGGTAATATCGGCGAGAACCGAGGTAGAAGGCATGGGCACATCTGTTGCCCCATTATGGTATATTGTGCTCAGCACCTCTTCGGTGGAGAGGTGACGGGCCGTCTCTTCTATAAAATCCAGGGATTCATCTTTATATTCGTTATTCATCACCTGCTCATTATTGAGGAAAGGAGCGTTCCTTTCAAGGGTGCGACAACCTTGAATAAGAGGCGGAATATGAGTAGGATTTCTCTATGAAGCCGCTGTCCGAGATAAGTCCTGAAGAGACCCGCAATATAGAGTTTGTCCTTACGGATATAGACGACACTTTGACGGAAGAGGGCAAGCTCGTTCCGGAGGCCTTCTCCGGGATGTGGAAACTTTTCGAGAGAGGTTTCAAGCTTATCCCCGTTACCGGCCGCCCTGCCGGGTGGTGTGATATGATAATACGGCAGTGGCCGGTGGACGCGGTGGTAGGGGAGAACGGGGCGTTTGTCTACTACAGCGGGGCGAACAGCGACGGAGGAGCCTATAGCACCTTTATTCATCCATCGGTTGCAAGAGGAGACATAGCGGCCGGACTCGAGAAGGTGGAGAAAGAGGTGTACAGGAGAGTTCCGGGGGTACGGCGCGCAAAGGATCAGCCCTTTCGAATCTACGATCTCGCCATAGATTTTAGGGAGGACTCCCCCAAGTTCGGCCTCGAGACCGCCGAGAAAGTGGCCGCTGTGTGTCACGAGATGGGGGCGGAGGCAAAGATCAGCTCCATTCATGTAAATGCCTGGTTCGGCTCCTACGATAAACTCGACACCGCTCTCCGATTTTTGGAGGAGTTTAGGGGTGTCGGCAGAGAAGAGGCAAAGAGAAGAGTGTTTTTCTGCGGAGATTCTCCGAATGACGAGCCGATGTTCTCCTTTTTCCCCCTCTCCTGCGGGGTGGCAAACGTCCGAGAATATGCATCCTACATGAGCAGCCTTCCATCCTATATAAGCGAAAAGCCCTGCGGAGGCGGTTTTGCCGAGGTAGCTGATGTGCTGGTAAGAGAAGGTATTCAATAGAACGGAGGCGGAGTATGGAAAGAGCACGAGCGATGGTATTTGCACCTTTTATTGGAGATTCTCTATCTCTGGGTGTGCACTGGGTCTACAATGTAAAAGCGATAGAAAAGCGGGTTGGACGAATAGACGATCTGATAGCACCGGTGGTAAAGACTTTTCATCCACACAAAGATGCAGGAGAGTTTACCCACTACGGAGACCAGATGCTTCTCTTATTGGAGTACTGTAATGAACTCTGCTCTGATGTGGAAAATAATGAGGATTGTGTTTCTGTAAAGTTTGATCAGTCTGCTTTTCTAAAAAAGTGGGTTGCCTATATGGAGAATTATACCGGTTATATGGACCACGCTTCAAAGGACACTCTTGCGGCCTACCGTAAGATGCCTATAAATGAGCGCGACAGAGGGGAAGACAGCGCGGGATCCTCTATGGACGATCTTGCAGGTGCCTCACGCTGCGCCCCCGTGGTCTACTATTTTCGAAAAAACCGGGCTGTGGCTGTAGAGGCGGCAAAGAGTCAAGCTGCGGTAACGCATAACGAGCCCTCCGTTATAGAGACAGCGGGTTTCCTGGCGGAACTGTCCCTGCGGGTACTCTCGGATGAGACGCCTGTAGATGCGGCTCTGGAACTTGTAGACGGACCCTATAAAGACGGGTCAATTGAAGCTCTTGTCCGCAGGGGAATAGAGAGTGCCGATGGTGACACTACGGATGTTATCGGCGAGTTCGGCCAGGCCTGTTCGGTAGAGAAGGGGCTTCCCTCGGTAATGCATCTCGTATCAAAATACCAGGACGACATAAAAGAAGCTTTTGTTGCAAGTGTGAGCGCCGGAGGCGATTCTGCTGCACGAAATCATGCAGTGGGAATGGTGCTCGGTGCGTATAAGGGGCTGGGAGATATTCCGAAGAAGTGGATAGATGGTCTAAAAGCTGCGGATAAAATCGAGGAACTGCTCTAAAGAGGAACTGCTATAAGGGTGAGGCCGGGTTGAAATCGAGGAACTGCTCTATGTGTAAGGCCGGGTGTGCCCGCTTCGTTTGACGCTTTCGCTGGGCGTTTTCGCTGGATACACAAAAAACCGCCCGGAAAGGGCGGTTTAACGGGTGTTGAAACGGGAGTGACGGGGATTGAACCCGCGATCTCCGGCTTGACAGGCCGGCGCGATAACCATCTTCGCTACACCCCCTCGGAGAGTAAAAAGTGCACAATTTTTCCGCTTTTGTCAAGATCTCTGCTGAGAGAGCCTTTTACGCTAACCGTACGTATCAATTGCTTTGCAATGGCTCCGGTACTCCGGCGAATTGTCTGAATTATTGTTAATGGTCAAGCTGGTCTGGTCTGGTCTGGTTTGTTATTGATATCTATAATTTCGAATGGACGGTTGCAAAGCCCTTTCCTTTTTGCTCTTTCGGGGGCAATCTTTCGCCACAAGCGATTCTATCGCAGGCAAAGACCGTATATAGGTGAAGGAGCTTGCCATGATTATGCTTGAGCCAGAACTATGCTGCGCCCCTCTTTTACCGCTGCCAGTTCCATTTCCAGGGTATCGGCAAGAAATTCGAAGGTCCGGCGCGAGTAGAAACTCACGTGGGTTGGATCTTTTCGGTACCACCAGGACTCGAAACGGTCAAAGTCTGAGTAGTGCAGCAGTGTCCGTATGGCAAGAACGCCTCCCGGGCGGAGCACTTTACGGAGAGTACGAAACTCTTCGAGGGGAGAGAAAAGATGCTCCGCCACCTCGATTGAGGTAATGCCGTCGTAGAGCTTACCCTTCCACACCCTTTGGGGGGCAAAGAAGGGGTCGTAGATGTCCACGTTATAGCCTTCTCCCCGCAGGAGGCCGGCAAAAACCGGTTCCGGTCCGCTGCCGAAATCGAGGATGCGGGCCGGCGGTTTCAGGTATGGAAACAGCGCCTCCCCGGCAAAGGTTCTCAAGTAGTGCACGTACCGCTGGTCGTCGGGTGAGTTGTTGTGCAGAAGATAGCGGCTGTGTTCGGCATCCCTGTCGAGTCTCTGCCGCGGGTCGAGGAAGATAAAATCGCAGCGGCTGCAGTGACGGTAGCGCTCCCCCGAGGAGGTCTCCCACAACTCGATAGGTGTAAAAGCATCGCTGCCGGGGTTTAAACAGAGCGGGCAGTGCACTTCCGCGGGGTCGGAAGCCGGCGTGCTTAGCATGTGTGTTCCATAGTCCCTACTCGCCGGAGGTAAAAAAGTAGTTGATCTTGGGGAAATCCTTCATGGTATGTTCCAGGAGCCAGCGGGTCCTGGTAAGGAATACGAGCCGTCCCTCCCTGTCTCGCGCCACCCGGTCTCCCTGGTACCGCAAGAAGTGGTCCATGGAGGCCTTGTCCTCCGCCTCTATCCAGCAGGCGCTCTCCCATTCGGCGTGTTCGAAGTGACACGAGGCCTTGTACTCGTGCTCGAGGCGGTGGCGTATTACGTCGAACTGCAGGGTTCCCACCACTCCTATAAGCTTGGTTCCCGAGTACTCCATGGTAAACAGCTGGGCTACGCCCTCTTCGGTCAGCTGGTCGAGGCCCTTGTTCAGCTGTTTGGAGCGCATTGGATCGTCGTTTACCACCCGTTTGAATATCTGCGGAGCAAAGTTGGGGATGCCGGTAAAGGAGATATTCTCCCCCTCGGTTACCGTATCGCCAATGCGAAAGGTCCCCGTGTCGTGGAGTCCCACAATATCTCCTGGGTAGGCGTTCTGGATAATCTCCCTGTCCTGGGCCATAAAGGCGGTTGGGTTGGATGTTCTGTAACTCTTTCCCGAGCGTACATGGTGGTACTCTCTGTTTCGCTCGAAGACTCCGGAGCAGATGCGCATAAAGGCAATGCGGTCCCGGTGTTTTGGGTCGAGGTTTGCATGAATCTTGAAAATAAGGCCGGTAAACTTCTCTTCCCCCGGATTAACGGTTCTCAACTCCCCGTCTTCCATTTTCGCCTCCCGGGGCAGCGGCGGGGGGGCAATATCGACAAAACAGTCGAGGAGTGCCTGCACGCCAAAGTTGTTTATCGCGCTGCCGAAGAATACAGGAGTGGAGTCACCTGCCCGAAACTGCTCTAAATCGAATTTGGGGTAGACCTCGCCAATAAGGTCAATATCTTCGCGGAGAGTATCGGCGAGGCTTCCAACCTCCCTTTCGAGCTCCGGGTCGTCGAGCCCGTTGAGGTAGGCAACATCGTCGCTTGTGGTTCTGCCGCTGTGGCGAAAGAGGATTACTCTGTTGTCGTAGAGGTTGTATACGCCGCGAAAGTCCTTTCCCCGTCCTATAGGCCAGGTCATGGGGTTTATGGTAATGCCCAGTTCCTCTTCTACCTGGTCGAGGAGTTCTATGGGCTCGCGGCCCTCTCGGTCCATTTTGTTCATAAAGGTGATAATCGGAGTTTTTCGCATACGGCAGACCTCGAAGAGTATTCGAGTCCGTTCCTCAACTCCCTTTACCGAGTCTATTACCATAAGGGCGCTGTCTACAGCGGTTAGAACCCGGTAGGTATCCTCGGAGAAGTCCGCGTGTCCGGGAGTATCGAGGAGGTTGATCTTTCTCTCCCGGTAGTCGAAGCCCATAACCGAGGTAGAGACGGAGATACCCCTCTGTTTCTCCATCTCCATAAAATCGCTTGTGGTCGTGCGGGTATTCTTTTTCGATTTTACCGCTCCCGCGGAGCGGATTGCACCGCCGAAGAGAAGGAGCTTCTCCGTTATTGTGGTCTTACCCGCGTCGGGATGGCTGATAATTGCAAAGTTAAGACGTTTTGCCGTCTCTTCCGCCAAGACAGAGGTGCGGGTAGGTGATGTAGTGGACATTAAGATTCCTCCGATAAGTTGGTTTTAAAATACCCCATATTGTGATGTATGTCAATTTCCGCCCCTTGGGGCCGGCAATCCGCATCTAGGCTGATTTATCGGTAAAATGCAATAAAGTTGTATAATTATTCTATATAAGCCCTCATATACTTGATAAATATACAAATATTCGCGATAATAATGAATATATATTGCATATATTGGCAGAAAGAAGCGATTAAAGGAGAATGACGGATGGAGGAACAAAACGGGCACACTTTGCATAACGGGCACACCCCGGGGCTGTACGATTCGGCCTACGAACACGATGCTTGCGGCGTCGGGTTTATTGCGGACATCCACGGCAAAAAAAGCCGCGACATTATAGAGGAGAGCATTCGGGTCCTTGTCAATCTCGAACACCGCGGAGCGGTAGGGGGGGATCTAAAAACCGGAGACGGCGCGGGTCTTCTCCTTCAGCTGCCGGACGAGTTTTTTCGACGGGTTCTTCCCTTTACCCTTCCTCCCGCGGGCTCCTACGGTGCCGGCTTTTTCTTTATGCCCCGGGAAGAGGAAAAACTCGCAACTGTCGAAGGGATTGTGGAACAGTCGGTTGTCTCTGAAGGAGGAGAGTTTCTTGGCCGTCGCGATGTGCCGGTAAACGAGGAGGCCCTCGGAGAGACAGCCTTGGCGGTTATGCCTCGCATGGAGCAGGGATTCATCTTCTTCGGGGATGGTTTGTCCGAGGCTCAGTTGGAGAGGAAACTTTACATTACAAGGAAGGTGATGGAGCGCAGGGCCGCGGAGGCGGGTCTCGGCATAGACGATTTCTATGTACCCTCTCTTTCGTGCCGGACTATTGTCTACAAGGGCATGTTTGTCTCTACTCAGTTTACCGACTTTTATCCCGACGTAAGCGAACCGGACTTTATAAGTGCAATTGCCCTTGTGCACCAGCGCTACAGCACAAACACCTTTCCATCCTGGCAGCTTGCACAGCCCTTTCGCTATATAGCCCACAACGGAGAGATAAACACCCTCCGAAGAAATATAAACAACATGGCCGCACGGGAGAAGAGCCTCTCTTCCCACCTTTTTAACGGGGATATGGAGAAGGTAAAACCCGTGGTAAACCCCATAGGAAGCGATTCGGCTATTTTCGACAACGTCTACGAACTTTTGCTCCAGGGGGGACGGAGTATGGAGCATTCCATGATGATGATGGTTCCCGAGGCTTTCGGCACCCGCTTCCACATCTCCGAGGATAAACGGAATTTTTACGAATACCATGCCGCGGTTATGGAGCCCTGGGACGGGCCGGCGGCACTTGTATTTACCGACGGATACAGGATAGGAGCAACCCTGGACCGAAACGGCCTAAGACCGGGGCGTTACGTTATTACAAAAAACGGTAAAGTTTTGCTTGCTTCCGAAGCGGGGGTGCTGGAGCTGCCCGCCGAAGAAATTATGGAGAAGGGTCGTCTGGCCCCCGGCAGAATGTTAATGGTAGATACCCTCAAAAAGAGGGTAATAAAGGATAACGAACTTAAAGCTTCGGTCTCCAGGGGCAAACCCTACCGGCGGTGGCTGGAGAAAAACCGGATAGAGTTAAGAGGCCTCTTTGGACAACCGACCCCTGTACCTCTGGACAAGGAGACCCTTTCCACGCGGCAGAGAGCTTTCGGATACTCCCTCGAAGACATGGTTCGCATAATAACCCCAATGGCATCGGAGGCCCAGGAGCCGGTAGGCTCGATGGGCAACGACGGTACACCTGCGGTTCTGGAAGACAGGCCGCAGCTTCTCTACGACTACTTTAGGCAGATTTTTGCCCAAGTGACCAACCCCCCCATAGATCCGTATCGAGAGAGTCTGGTGATGTCTCTTATGAGCTTTGTCGGCAGGGAGAGAAACCTGCTCGACGAGACACCCGAACACTGCCGGCAGCTTAAGCTCGCACACCCCATACTTACCAACGACGATATCGACCATTTGAGAAACAGCTATATCCCGGATTACCGTGTAGATACCGTATCCACCCTCTTTGCTCTTCCCTCTTCCGCGCAGAGAGACGGAAGGGCTATGGAGAGAGCTATGGGGGAACTCGGCAGGAAGGTGGAGAGTGCAATCGACGGGGGAGCTTCTCTTGTTATCCTCAGCGACCGCGGCATAGACAGGGACCACATTGCCCTGCCGGCTCTGCTTGCCGTCGGCGGGGTGCATCAGTATCTCGTATCGAGGGGCAAACGGCATTTAAGCGGCTTGATTGTGGAGACGGGGGAGGCGAGGGAGGTTCACCATTTTGCAACCCTGGTCAGTTTCGGCGCTTCGGGGATTAACCCCTATCTGGTCTTTGAATCCCTTGTAGATCTAAGACAGCGGGGCTATATCCCCGAGGAGATTAGTCTTGAACAGGCCTCGGAGAACTACATAAGCGCGGTAAAAAAGGGGCTTCTCAAGGCGATGTCGAAGATGGGGATAAGCACTATCCGCAGCTACCGCGGGTCTCAGATATACGAAGCTCTTGGTCTGAAAAGCGAATTTATCTCCCGCTATTTCTCCGGAACCTCGAGCCGTATAGAGGGAGTGGGAATAGAGATTATAGAAAGAGAGACTGTCTCCCGGCACGAGTCCGGGTTTCGCTTCGACGAGAAACGGCTCAACCATCTGGACTCCGGCGGAATATACCGCTACAGAAAAAATTCTACAAAACACAGGTTTACTCCACAGGCTATAGTAAAACTCCAGAAGGCGGTCCGGCAAAACAGCTACGACCTCTTTAAAGAGTACAGCGCGGAGATAGATGATAACGAGAAGAAACTCTACAGCCTCCGGGGGCTCTTCTCTTTTAGATTTAAAGAGGCTGAGGCAGTCCCTGTAGAAGAGGTAGAGAGGGAGGAGGAGATTGTAAAGCGTTTTACCACAGGGGCTATGTCCTTTGGTTCCCTCAGCTGGGAAGCCCACACAACCATAGCAAAGGCGATGAACCGTCTGGGAGGGATGAGCAACTCCGGAGAAGGCGGGGAGGATCCAAGCCGTTACAGTCCGAACGAAGACGGCGATGTAATATCCAGTAAGGTAAAACAGGTGGCTTCGGCCCGTTTCGGGGTTACCAGCGAGTACATAGTAAATGCCGGGGAGCTGCAGATTAAGATGGCCCAGGGTGCAAAGCCCGGCGAAGGGGGGCAGCTTCCGGGGCACAAGGTAGACGAAGAGATTGCCAAGGTTCGCCACTCTACCCCCGGGGTTACCTTAATCTCTCCACCGCCTCATCACGATATATACTCAATAGAAGATCTTGCACAGCTTATCTACGATCTAAAGCACGCCAACCCTTTAGCTCGAGTATCGGTCAAGCTCGTCTCGGAGCCGGGGGTGGGAACAATCGCTGCCGGGGTTGCCAAGGGAAAGGCGGATATGGTCCTTATAAGCAGCGGAGAGGGGGGAACAGGTGCAAGCCCTCTCTCTTCCATAAAACACGCAGGTTCTTACTGGGAACTCGGATTGCCGGAGACCCAGCAGGTACTGGTAAAGAATCGGCTTAGGGAAAATATCCGGGTGCAGGTGGACGGACAGCTGCGGACAGGCAGGGACATAGTTATAGGGGCGCTTCTGGGGGCTGAGGAGTTCGGCTTTGGTACTGTAGCCCTTGTGAGCCTTGGCTGTGTGATGATGCGCAAGTGCCACCTCAATACATCCCCCGTTGGAGTGGTGACCCAGGACCCGGAACTGAGGAGGCGGTTTAAAGGGGAGCCGGAACATCTTATGCGCTTTATGCTCTTTGTCGCCCGGGAGGTGCGGGAGCTCATGGGGCAACTTGGGTTTCGGACTTTCGACGAGATGGTGGGAAGGGTGGATATGCTGGACAGAAGTGTGGCGGTCGAGCACTTTAAGGCAAAGGGTCTCGATTTTTCTCCAATTCTTGCAATGCCTGAGAGCATCCATCGGAAGGTCGAATCCAGGTCTCTGCCCCTCCGATGCACGTCTCCCCTCGGGCGGGATTATACCGACCATCCCGACACGCTCTTTATCCGAAGGGCATCGGCTCTTCTCAAGAAGGCAGCCGGGAAATCAAGCGATAAAGCAGCTGGCGCCGGCAAAGCGGCCGACGGGGCAACAGGCAAAGCCGCCGACGCCGGCACTGCAGATATAAAGCCGATCCGCTTCTCCTTTAAGATCCGCAATCACCATCGTGCCGTAGGCACTACCCTCAGTTACGAGGTAACCCGTCGCTTC
>JBKHFZ010000014.1:0-32561 GCA_046539925.1 Spirochaetaceae bacterium | reverse complement strand
GTGAGGGAGGAAAAACCAAAATTGATATGCCAGGCTATCGTAAAGACATAGAAATATATGAATTCCGGAATGATCAAAAGAAAGCAACCAGAGCAAAAGGTTCCTTGGTTCGGTTTTATTGACCTTACCCCAGAGGCGTCGTATTATGGAGACGGCCGAGAAAGACGACCGAGAAAGACGGCCGAGAAAGATCAATAGACGAGAGGAGGCGGCATGGCGCGCTGTACGGTCCCGGAGGCAGATGCAATTTTGGATAAGGAGTACAGAGTACTCGACAAGGGGTTTGTCCGGCTGGTGGACTATCTGGGAAGCGACGAGCGTATTGTGCAGGCCGCCCGGGTCTCCTACGGTGGTGGGACCAAAACCTACCGGGAGGACAGGGGCCTCATCGATTATCTTTTAAGAAACGAACACACCTCCCCCTTTGAGCAGGTGGTGCTTACCTTTCATATAAAAATGCCGATTTTCATAGCCCGGCAGTGGGTCCGCCACAGGACGGGAAGGTTGAACGAGATTTCCGGCAGATATAGTGTGATGGAGCAGGAGTTTTATGTACCCGAGGGAGAGGATCTTTCGCTGCAGAGTAAGGACAATAAGCAAGCCCGTAGCGGGGAGACTCTTGGTTCAAGTCTAAAGGACGAAGTGTGTGCCCTTATACGAGGACAGCAGAAGGATATATACCGGGGATACGAGCGCTTGCTCAACACAGGGCTTGCCAGGGAGGTTGCGCGGATAAATCTTCCCCTCAGCCTCTATACGCAGTGGTACTGGCAGATGGATCTGCACAACCTTTTTCACTTTCTCAAGCTGAGGATGCATCCCCACGCTCAACTGGAGATACGCAGATACGCCGAGAAAATATGGGAGCTGGTACAAATTGTATGCCCCCTTGCCTCGGAGTCCTTTGAGAACCATGTCCTCGGCGGCAGGAATTTCTCCTCCCGGGAGCTCGATGCCCTGCGAAAGATGACCGGCGGAGGGGGGTGTCCTCTTACAGGAAAGGAGAGGGAGCGGTTTTTCGAGAAGCTCGGCGGAGGGGAGTAGCATCTAAAGGTTCTTGGAGGAGTAAAAGGTGCAGCGAGAAATACTGATGTATTTTCAGCAGATATCTTCTCCGGCTCTCGATGCGGCAATGGAGGGTATTACCATGTTAGGGGAGCAGTATGTGTATATTGCGGTAATAAGCCTGGTGTACTGGAACATCTCCAAGCGGGCCGGATTTCTCCTGGCAAGTGCCTATCTTTTTTCTGCTCTGGTGAATGCGGGAATTAAACTGACGGTAAGGGCTCCGCGTCCTTTCGAGACCCTTGAGGGCATAGAGGCGAAACGAGTTCACACTGCAACGGGGTACTCCTTTCCCAGCGGCCACACCCAGGGGGCGGCGGGGTTTTTTACCGCCGGTGCGCTGCTTGTACGGCGGCGTTGGGCCTGGGCTGCGGCAATTACGGCAATGGTGTTGGTGGCGATAAGCCGGGTTTATCTCGGGGTTCACTGGCCTGTCGATGTAGTTTTTGGTCTAATCTTCGGGGTCTTCTGTGCCTGGCTCGTCTTTGCCTTGGCAGGCAGGCTAATGGAGGATAGAAACCGCTTTATTTCGGTGATTCGAGTGATAGCCATAACTGCTCTTGTTGTAACGGTGGTAATGCTGGTTCTCGACGGCATAGGAACCTTTGCTGGACTAAAGGTGAGTGATTTTTTCAAGGGAGCAGGTACGTTTGTGGGAGCCCTGGGCGGTTTTTACATTGAGGAGCGGTTTATACGTTTCGATACTGTCGGAGACGACCACGGCGAATCATTCGGCTCTGATGAGCCCCTCGGCGACCGCAGGAGAAAACTTTTGATAAAAACTGTGCGCTATGCAGCTGGAGTGCTTACGACGGTGGGCCTTCTTGTCGGGTTAAAGGGGCTCTTTCCGGAGGGAAATCTCTTTACCTCTCTGCGCTACTTCCTCCTCGGTGCATGGATTACCGCTCTTTATCCAGCGGTTGGAATTAGGCTGGGGCTCTTTGGTACGGAAACATCGCAATAGTTCTTGAAATCGCTAATATAAGCTCACAGCGAGTGCCGATCCTTTTCCCCCAAGTTTTGAACCACTAGTTATCAGCCTGCACCTGAGTGTCGTAGAGCTCCTGGAAAAACTTTTTATGCTGAGTCTCCTCTCCCGCGAGAACCTCAAAAGTCTGCCGGAGCTCTTCGCTGTCGGTCTGTTCCTGTAATTCCCTGTAGAGGGCATATGAACGCTCTTCCCGCTTCATCGCAATAATGAGAATGTCCTGCAGGCTCATCTCGCCTGTGGGAGGTGCCTCCACCAGGTAGGAGGCCGGTTCGAACCAGTCGGCGGTTCTCTCTCTGAGCTCTCCGGGGGACTTTTTCTTCATCTTTTTTAGGAGTTTCTCGTGGCTCTCCTCCATCCTCATGATCTCCCGGATCATCTCTCTCTGGGAGGCGAGCTTTGCAAAGTGTATCAGTTCCCGGTAGAACTGCACCGCCTCCTGCTCTCTCTTTATCGCGTAGTCTATAATCTCTGTGTATCCTACTTCTCCCATTATTTTGCCTCCTTTCGCAGGTGCCTGTCGATACCCTTCGCCGCCCGGTGACCGTCGGCTATGGCGCTTATTGCGTCCTTCTGCGGGTTTGCGATATCGCCTCCGGCGAATATTTTCGCATCCCCGGTCTCACCGTGCACTCCTACCTGCAGCTTATACCGCACTAAGCCGATTGATTCTACAAACTTTTCTGAGAGGTAACGAAAGTCCGCACCCTGGCCTATCGCCGGCACAATAGAGTCGAACTCGTCGGTGTGGATTTTATCCTCCTGGAGAACCGGTTTCGGCCTTTTTCCCGGTCCCTGATCGACCATCTCTGCCTCTCCCCACACAAAGGCGGCCCTCTCCTCTCCTCTGGACTCCACGCGGACCGGAACCGCCTGGGTAATAAAGCGTATCCCCTCCTCTTTGGCTTCGTCTATCTCCTCCTGATCGGCGGGCATATCCACCTCGCGACGGCGGTAGAGGATTGTTACATCGCAGCCGTATCTGCGGGCGGTACGGGCCGCGTCCATTGCAACGTTCCCTCCGCCTATTACCGCTACGGTTTTTCCAAGCTCCGGATTCCGCCCCTCGGTAACGTCTTCGAGAATACGCACTCCGGAGATAACCCGTCGGTGGTCCTCTCCCTCTATACCGAGGCTGTAGGGTTCGGGCAGTCCCGTGGAGAAGAAAATTGCGTCGTAATCAGAGTAGAGTTTCTCGAAGCTCAACTCGCCTTCGGGGCCTACGAGGGTGTTGTAACGGATCTCCACTCCCATCCCGGCTATGGTCTCGATGTCTCTGTCGAGTTTGTCGTAGGGGAGGCGGTACGAAGGGATTCCGTAGCGGAGCATTCCCCCGCCGCGGGGTTTTGATTCGAAGACGGTTACCTTGTAGCCCAAAAGCCGCAGGTAGTAGGCCGCGGAGAGTCCCCCGGGGCCTGCACCAATAACGGCAATCCGTCCCTCCTTCTCAGCTTCCATTGTCGCACCGAGCTGTGCGTAGTCCTCATTGCTCGCCTGGTCGGCGATGTAGCGTTTGAGCCAGCGTATCGCTATTGGGTCTCCCGTGTGGCCTACAGCACAGACCTCCTCGCACAGGTGTGTACAAACCCTGCCGCAGGAGGCGGGGAAGGGGTTTGTCTCGTACATGAGGGCAAGGCCGCCCACTATATCGTCTTCGCGTATAGCACGGATATAACCGGAGATGTCCATGTGTGCAGGACATGTAGCGGTACATATACCGCAGGCCACACAACGGTCGGCCTCTTTTTTTGCCTGCTCCGCGGAGTAGCCGTGGATCATCTCGATAAAGGAGCCGGTTCGCTCGGCGGGATCCATGCGGGGCATCTCCACCCTGTCGGGATCGAGGAGCCTGTAGCCCTCTGCCCGTGTATAGCCCTCCTCGAAGGAGTCCCACGGTTTCTCCTCCGCACCGGGAACAAAGCGGAAGAGTTCCGGGTCGGACTCTATCCACACGTACTCGTTGCTCATGGTAAGGGAGCCGGTGGTGCAGATGTCGACGCAGAGGGCGCACCAGCAGCAGCGCCCGTAGTCTATCCGCGGGCGTAGGCCGCTGTCGCTCTTTGTCGTCTCCACCCCCTCTAGGGGGACCATGTCTATGGCGGCGTTCTGACAGATCGACTCGCAGGTTCCGCAGCCTATGCAGGCTTCCTGGTCGTTCTTGTGAAAGCCCCTGTAGCGGGGTGCCCCCGGCCGTTCGCCCACGGGGTCTTTTATTGTATAGGGTTTGTCGGCGGTTCTCTTCCACACCGAAAACGGTGTGAGTATATCCTTAAGACTCATCTTTGCTACCTCTCAATTTCCGGCGGGTAGGTGTGAAGACTCATCATCAGTCCGTACACGTCCGCGATATTTGTTCCCTCTGCCATTTTTTCCATAAGCGCCATAGCGTGAGAATAACTGGGCCCCCTCACGTATATGCGCCTCGGGTACTCGCTGCCGTCGCTTACGGTGTAGTATCCGTACTCGCCCCTGGTGCACTCTGCCCGGCGGTAGGTTGCCCCGGGGGGTATCTTCCAGTGAAGTACATTAGGCAAGGGGGTGTGTATTCTTCCGCCGGAGGGAATTCTCTCCAGTATCTGGCGGATAAGATCTATAGACTGACGCATCTCTCTGTAACGTACCCAGGTCCTGTCGTAGGCGTCGGAATCGGAGCCTGTTACCACCTCGAAGTCGAGCTCGTCGTAGACGAGGTAGGGTTGGTCCTTGCGGATATCCCTTGCAAGGCCCGTTGCCCGGGCGTTCGGTCCCGTTATTCCGTAGGGGTCGACCCACTCCCGGGGAATAACACCGAGCCCCTTTGCACGCTTTTTAAAGACCGCGTTGTCGAACATTACCGGTCGTATGTCGTTGAGTACATCCTCGACTTTATCCAGGACATCCCGTACTCTGCCGGGAAACCCCTCGGGGAGTTCCCCCCGCACACCTCCGGGGATAATATACATGTGGTAGATTCTTCCTCCGGAGAGTTCCTCGAACAGGTCGAGGATGTAGTCCCTATGGGTAATTGCCCACTGTCCCAGAGTCCCCAGTCCGAAGGCGCCTGCCTGTCCGCCTATCCACTGGAGAAAGCTCGCGAGTCTGGCCATCTCCAGGGTGAGGGTTCGGATCCACTCGGCTTTTTTGGGTATCTCGATTCCCGCGAGCTCTTCTATTGTCGCGGCAAAGAGGTACTCGTTAAAGTCCGGTTCCGGAACGCAGATTCTGCAGACAATTGGAAAGCACTGTATGTACTTGCGCCTCTCCATCAGCTTTTCGAAACCCCTGTGCAGATATCCCACGTGGGTTTTGCAGCCGACAACTTCGTCTCCGTTTACCGTGAGCTCGAGGGACATGTTTCCCGTCATCCCGGGATGCTGGGGCCCCTGCCAGAGTTTGAGGTATTTTCCCGAGGAGAGGTCCAGGGTATCGCTGATGTTCTCTCCAAAATGTTTCATCTCTTCCATCGTTACATCTCCTCCGGGTAGAGCTTCTTCCGCATATAGTCGGCCGGGTCGTGGGTCTCTCTGCCCGGTCTGGGAAAGTAGGTCTCCTCGGAATAGCGTTTTGTGTCGAATTCGCGGCGCATCGGAGGGATGTCTTCCCACCCTTCGAGGGCAAAGGCTTCGTAGAGCCGCGGGCTGCCGGGGAAGCGGATTCCGTACATCTCGCGAAGCTCCCGCTGATAGGTAGCCGCCTGGGCCCAGAGGTGATGGATCGATTCCATCTCCGAATCCTCCCGGGGTATAAAAACCCTTACCCCCACATCGCCGTGGAGGTGGTAGTTGTGGAGCATATAGACGAGCTGAAACTGTCCCTCCTCTATAAAGTCTACGGCAGTGAGGAATACCAGGTGGGTAAACCCCATGTTGTCCTTCAGCTCGCCGAGCAGATCCTTCAGCATCTCCGCTGGAACGGTGATAAAGCCGAGGTCCCCCTTCTCTCCCTGCATCTCTATATCTGTAACGCGGTACCGCCGGGGTATGGATTCTAGTGTGTGGTGCAAATTTTCCGATATCATCTCTTTACCCTTTATCTCCTCTGCTTTCTTCTCTTCTACCAATTGTAATCCGGCATATTCCAGTCTTTTATGACCTTTTTCTGGTTTGCCTTGTACCAGTCGAAGTGTTCGGCGTATTCGTTCGCCTTTTCTCCTTCCCCCGCCTTGATAATCCTCTTGAGCTCGTTGAAACCGGCCAGGATGGCCTCCGGACGGGGCATACAGCCGGTTACATAGACATCTACGGGAATGTAGTGGTCTATCCGGTTAATGGTGTTGTAACTGTCCCAATACATTCCTCCGTTTATAGTGCAGCTGCCCAGGCCGATGACCCATTTGGGGTTTTGCATCTGTTCGTAGCTTCGGACGATTCTCTTGAGGGTTTTTACAGAGGCGTATCCGCCTATAATAAAGACCGAGGAGTTTCTGGGGGTGGGCCTGCCCACAATCCCGAACCGGGAGACGTCGTAGCGGCTGGTCATGAGGGGGCGCAGTTCGATGGCCCCGCAGCCCGTACCGAAACCGAGTACCCACAACGAGTTGGCCCGGGCCCAGTTGAGAAATTTTTCGAATATTCCGCGGTAGGGTTTTTCCACCTTCGGCCGGGCGTCGCAGAAGAGCTCGGTGTCCGTTGCCGGGGACTCGCCGAAGGTCCTTCGGGTGGGAGTTTCGACGTCCGCGGGGTGGGCCTCTACGGATGTACCGCTTCTCATCGCCTCCATTACTTCGTCAATCTGTTTTTCCTGTTCCTCTTTTTCGTGTTCGTTCATTATCTGCTCCCTACCAGACTACCCATGCAAGGCCGATGAGTCCGAGAATCGTCGGTACTAGAAGAAAGAACCGTATAGACTGTTCCACCCGGAACCGGGGGAATCCCGCACCCACCACTACGTTGATCAGGTAGATGAGAAAGGTTTTTATCACCATAACCGGAAGGTTGGTGGCTCCGCCGAAGAAGAGGTTCATATAGAGAACCAGCTTGGCGGCGTTGAAAATAGAGCGGTTGGTCTGCAGAAGACCGAGATAGTTGCTCTGGTACTCTGTAGGAGGTCCTATGGGTATCTCCTGGGGGGCGAGGACTACGCTAAAGGGGTTGTGCCCCGTCATTCCCAAAAAGGCGATAAGCGCGGCGGCTGTGGCGAAGGGGTTGGTAAAGATGTTCCATGCAAGAACCCCTCCCTGCTGGGCAGCGACTATTTCCGTTATAGAGAGGGTGTTGTGCTGCACCGCCAGGGCTATAACCGCGAGGGTAAAGGGAACTTCGAAGGCGGTCATCTGCGCGAGTCCTCTGCTCACACCGATGGGGCTGTAGGGGTGGGCGCCCTCACCGGCCCCGAGGGCCATGCCGAGCTGGCCGAAGAATATAAAATAGATAACCAGAATAAGGTCGCCGGAGAAGCTGAAGTTCGAGAATACCACCGACCCGTAGATAACCGGTATAAAGAGGTAGGTTCCCACTCCTCCTGCGAGGCGAAACACAGGCCCGAGATGATACATTATCCCGTGGCTTACGGAGGTCCGCTTTGCGTAGTTCTTGATAATGTCGATATAGGGTTGGAATATACGTATGCCGATCCGTCCCTGAACTCTCGCGTATATCCGGGCAACCGTGCCTATGAGGATAAGCCCGTAGTTTACCGCCACAAAGAGAGACAGTGCCGCGTAGAGTATGGATATGAGTAAGCTCTGTTCCATTAGATAGCCTCCATCAGGAAGTAGAGCACCGCGATAAAGAGCATTATATGCAGTGCGTAGGTTTGTCCGTTTCCGTTGTAGATCCGGCGGAGAGCTCCGCCGATGCTGAACACGATCTCTGCAACTCCCTCCCATATCCGGGATGCGAGGGGTTTTACGAGAAAGCCCAGGGCTCGCGCGTAGGGGGCAAAGAAGTTGTGGCCGTAGTGGGTCGTCTCGGGACTGTGGGGCCGTTCGGCGGCAAAGACAATATTGAACTGTTTGACCCCCTGGGGTTTACGCTGCACCAGAAGCAGCCACAGCAGGATAAGTACAAACACTACCATGGTAACGATCATTATGGCCGTGGAATTCCAGTACCCAAATTCCCCTGTCAGCGTAGCCCCTTCCCAGGCCAGAGTTCCGGAGAAAAGCATGGATGCCGCTTTGGAAGCCGGCTCGACCAGCAGCTTTGGGAAGGTGGAGACCGCCATAATAGCCATGAGGAAGATAATTTGGGGCAGGGCGAGGAAAAACGGCGCCTCCCTTATTCCGCGGTGTTCGGCCTTGAGCTGGCCGAGAAACACCACGTGGATAAAGCGGTAGAGGTAGAGAAAGGCGATGGTGCTTGCAAAAAAGGCCGCCGCCGCGAGCAGGACGAAGCCCTCCTCTATAAGGGAGTTGTAGAGAAGCCACTTTGCGCCGAACCCCGCCAGGGGAGGAACCCCGGAGACGGAGATAATGCCGATAAGGGCGCCGATAAAGCTGAGGGGCATTCTCTTGATAAGGCCGCCCATTTTGTACATAAGGCGTGTACCGGTGCGGTGTATTACTCCGGCGGTTACGAGGAAGAGCAGCCCTTTAAAGAGCATGTGGAGAAAGGCGATGTAGAGCGCGGTAACCCAGCCTATGTGGGTCATGAGGCCGAAGGTGAGAATAATGTAGCCCACCTGGCTCATCGACGAGTAGGCGAAGAGCTTTTTTATATCCTCCTGAAATACCGCCATAAGCGCTCCGAAGAGAGCGGTAAGGGCGCCTGTCCAGCGAATAAGGGTAAACAGTGCTTCCTGCAGGTTTTCCGTGCCGGCACCTATATTCAACGTACCGGCCAGGATCATCGTGAACAGCATGAGCCCGAATATACCGGCCTTCGAGAGCAGCGCAGAGAGGAGAGGGGTTGTCTCGTCATCCGCCTCCGCGTAGGCTCCCGGCACCCATACATGGACACCGGCGGCGCCGGATTTTACGAGAAACCCCGCCGCGAGCATGGCAAAGGCCAAGAGACCGACCGTCGGAGAGAGGCTGTCGGCAAGGGCTGCCGCCGTATCGGAGAGTTCCGCGGTGGGAGAGGGGGGGAGGGAAGGTGCAATCGCGGCCAAACCCGCCATTACCAGAAAGGCGCCCCCCAAAGAGAAGCCGAAGTAGCTGAGCGCCGGCCCTTCCGCTTTTTTGCCGAGGAGAATTAAGTAGAAGGAGGCGACCGTCATGAGTTCCCAGGCAAAGAAGAACTGCAAAAAACCGGTGGAGACCGTAAGGCCACCCAGAGCGAGAATGGTGGTAACCGCAAGGGGGTAAAAGGCGGGGGAGCTCTTGCGTCGATACATGCTCCCGAGGAGGAGGAGAAAACCTCCGGAGAGAAAGAGCACCGCAAATACAAGGCGCAGCCCCTGCAGTTCGGGGACGGTAAACCAGCCGTACACCCCTATGGGGATAAGAGAAATAAGGCCGAGCAGGGTGGATGGCAGCCGCAGGAGCAGGAGAAGCACACCTCCGGCGACAAGGGGAAACCACGGGTCGATGCCCCTCACACCCATCTGCATACCCGCGTAGGCACCCAACATGACGGTTGCCGCGGCAAAGAGAAGGGTCGGCAGCGCCACCGAGAGGGGGAAGAGGTCGCCCCGCCTGGCTTCCCCTTCGGTCCCGCTCTCCAAGGAGCTCCCTGCCGCATCTCTTCTGTTGTGCAGGGTGCGCCCATACCAGCGCAGCAGGTAGATCGCTTCGAAGAGAGATCCGGCCAGGAGAAAAGCGGTAAAGAGGGGTGCCCGAAACAACAGGCCGGTTACTATGTTCCACTTAGCCCAGAAGGCGGGGAATGGGGGAAGCCCCGCGAGGGCCGCTGTAAGAATACCGAAGACAAGCAGCCCCGCGGAAGACTTTGGCCCGAGCCACCGGCTCCACTTCTCGCTGGTCTGCCGGGAGGTGAGCCAAAAGAGACCTGCCTTTGTAAAAAGATGGTTGAGAAAGAGGAGGCCGCCGGTAAGGTAGAGGAATTCGGTGGTAAAACCGTAGGCCTCGGAAAAGGCGGCTATGGCCAAAAGGAGCCCCATCTGCCCGGAGGAGGAGTAGCCGAGAAGCCTTTTTACCTTCTCCTGCCGCAGCCCGATAAGGTTGGAAAAAAAGAAGGTGAGGATGCCTGCCCAGGCTACCGTCGGAAGTACCGTAGTGGGGAGAATGGGCAGGATCTTTATCGTTGCGTAGAGAATTGCCCCGCTGTTTACCACCGCGATAACCGAGACCACACCGCTTTCGCCCGCCTCGTACACATCGAGGGCCCATCCGTTGGCGGGAAAGGGTTTGAGTTCGATCAAGAGCGCCGCAAAGAGGAGGAAGGCGGCGGTAAAGCCGGGCAGTCCCATAAGTGCCGGTTGGGCCGCAATTATATCGTCTATGGCAAGGCTTCCGGCTATCCTGTAGAGATAGATGGTTCCAATAAGAAAGAGAGCCGAGACTATACCCCCGGCAATAATATACTTAAAACCCGCGGAGAGGCTCTTCCTGCTGCGCTCCATTGCGATAATTGCGTAGGTAGCTATGGAGGAGATCTCCAGGAACACAAAGAGATTAAAGAGGTCTCGTGTAAGAATTATCCCGCCGGCCCCGAGGAGTACCATGAGGTAGAGCACCATGGCCGCGGGCTTTTCCCTTCGGAGGCGGGAGAAGAGAACAAGAGAGGCGAGGAGAGCGGCAATATTGCCGGCAAAGAGAAAAAACGCCTCGGAGAGGCCCATGCGGAGGGCTATCGAGAGGGGCGGTTCAAATCCTGCGGTAAATACGGTGGTCCCCTGCTCCAGAATTACCGTGGAGTAGAGCCACATCCCGGAGATTATCGTGGACCCTGCCAGAGCGGCGTAGAAGAGCAGCAGAGACAGACCGCGTCCGATCCTGTCGACGAGGGATATAAGAAAGGCCGCGCCGAGGGGTAGTGCGATTAAATAGACAGGACTTACCATTTCAGCTCCTTATAGTCGTCGATGGAGAGGGAGTATCTCTTCTTATAGAGACTCACCGCGTAGGTGAGCATAAGCGCCGTAATGGCCAGGCCGATAACGATCGCGGTGAGCACCAGGGCAGAGGGGATGGGATCCACCACCTCTGCGGCCGCCCGGGTCTTTTCCACCGCTTCGTCGATTATCGGGGCAGTGCGGCCGGGGATATACCCAATAGAGACAATAACCAGGTGGATTCCCGTATCGATAATGGAGAACCCGATAATAATCTTGATCAGGTTCCTCTGAGTAAGCATTCCCCATAGTCCTATGAGGATAAGTACAAATCCAATAAGCGTTACCAGTGTCACGGGATACTCCTATTCCTTCTTCATCGTATCGAGAATATTCGTCAGCTCCGTCCCCACCTTCAAACCGATAAGAGAGTAGATAAGCGGTATAGCCCCGGCGCTCATTAGAGAGCCGAACTTGCCGAGGGGGAGGATCGAGTTGTCCAGAAAGCCTGCGGCCAGGAAGATTCCGGCGACCCCAATAAGTACATAGGCAAAGCCGGATATAGACTCCAGCAGCGTGAGAATGAGGTGGTTGAGCCGGTGCCCCGCCCGGGAGAGCATGAGCAGCAGCATACCCGCCGCAATAACTACACCTCCCTGGAAGCCGCCTCCGGGGGTAAGATGCCCGTGGAGGAAGATGTATACAGCAAAGAGCAGGAGTATAGGCAGCAGGAACATAGAACCGGTCTCGAGGATCTCCGATGCACCTCTTTTTTCGGCACCGCTGCTCTTCGAGTCGGCATGCTCCTCTCCGCTATCTCCCTCACCCTTGCCTGTCCTCTCTTTGCGAAGGAGAAAACCGACCCCGGCGGTTGCGATAAAGAGGACGGTTACCTCCCCGAGGGTATCGAGGCCTCTGTAGGTAACGATTACCGCCGTTACCAGGTTTGCCGCGCCGAGGTCGTCGGGGCCCTCGGTGGCGTAGGCCTCTGCAACCGGAGAGAGGGAAGTAAAAGAGGAGAGCCCGCCGGCGAGGGGGTAGAGTATGACCGCGAACATCACAATAACTGCGAAGGCGAGAATGCGTCTAATCATCCTGCTCCTCCTTTTCCGGATTCGCCGCGTTAATCTGTTTGAGGGCGAGGAGGAATACAATCGTGGTAAGCCCCGAACCGATGGCTGCCTCTGTCATTGCGACATCGGGGGCCGCCCGGAGCACATAGATAATACTCGCTAAAAGGCTTATAACTCCGGCGCTGATTATTGCGGTAAGCAGACTGCGGCTATAGAGGGCAAAGAGCGCCGCTGCCACCATAAGCACACCGAAGACGGCTATTATCAGCTGTATCATTCGCACACTCCTTCTTCCCCGGCTTCGTCGTCGGCAAGACAGTCTCTTACCGAATATTTTTCCGAAAGGGCGACACCCCTGTAGTGCGCGGCCCTGGCAAGGACGTGGGAGGAAATGGGGTTGGTAAAGACAATAAAGACAATGAGGAGTATCACCTTCCCCAGCCAGGAGGGGGATGCCAGGGCAATTCCCAGGAGAAAGAGTATACTCCCCATGGTGGTGGCCTTTGTGCCGGCCTGCATTCGGTTGTACACGTCGGGCATACGGATAATCCCCAAAGATGCGAGTAGAAGAAAAACCGCGCCCAGGATGGATATTATTCCGCCTGTAATAGATACTATTTCCATTATAAACCCCTCTCTAAAAAACGGGCTATTGCTATAACCCCGATAAAGCTGATAAGAGCGTAGACGAGGGCTACGTCTATATAGATAACTCTTCCCAGGAGGAAGGCTGCCGCGGCGATAATCGATATGGAGATAATTGTCATGCCGTCGAGGGCTACGGCTCGGTCGGCGGCGGTTGGACCGGCTAGGAGCCGGAAAAATGAAATAACTATAGCAAGCAGGGCAATTCCTGCGGCAACGGTAAAAAGCAGATTAACCAAAGATCACCTCCAGATATTTTTCGAATTTGGACACAATGTTCTCCGTGGTCTCTTCTATGTTGCGCGCCCGCACATCTATCCAGTGGATGTAGAAGTATTCCCCCTTTGTCTCTACGGTGATGGTGCCGGGGGTAAGGGTTATCGAGTTTGCCAGGGCCATCCTTCCCATTCGGCTCTGCAGGCGGGTGCGTACTTTTACAATACCCGGGCTTATCGGAAGGGTGGGATGAAGGACTCGAAAGGCTACGTCGATGTTCGATTTGATAAGCTCGAAGAAGAATATAAAAAGGTAGATAACGGCATATACCAGGGATTTTGGATTCCACCGTATCTCGGAAAAAACCGGAATGCTTCCCAGCGGCAACACCGCAAGAAGTAACGCGACAACTCCCCCTGCCAGTACCTCCTGTGTATCAATCGGGTAGGTAAGCAGCACCCAGATGATACACAGAAACAGCAGGAGGAAAACTCGACCCAAAAAGGATTTCATTTAGCCCTCCACAATATACAGCAAATATGACTGGAGATGTAATGATGAATTCTATACAAAAAATCAAATATTGCAAGAGTTTTATATGTGAATATGGGAAGGTTTATAGAAAAAAATGCGTATATAAGATCACATTTATATGCAGGTCTCGCCTGTCGCCGGGGAGAATAAGAAGAAAAAGACTGGAGGATAGGGGATTCGAACCCCTGACCTGTTGATTGCGAACCAACCGCTCTACCAACTGAGCTAACCCCCCGGCCGTGTGTATATCCAAAGCAACGTATGTGTACCCGGCGCAATCCGCCTGAGCCGTATCCCCTGGATGTACAACTATAGCCCGATTATATCTAAAAACTGTTTTTTTTCAAGTACGTGGAGGACTCATTTATTCATGCTTTTTCGGGAGGATTGAATCTTATCCATGTAGGCGACTTTCATTGCGTCTTCGAACTTACCGTTAGTGGGGTAGGAATAACCGAACACCGGTTCCCACAGCTGCGGATCCTCCATGCAGAGGTAGAAGAAGACCTCTTGCCGCCACTTTTCGGAAAAGCTTCCGTAGGCGTGGGAGAAGAGCTCCCTTTTTATATCGAAGGGATAGGAGAGTTTGTCCGCGCTGTTCTCCAGGGGCATCTTGAGCACCCCGCTGCGTATCTTCTGCGAGCGAATAAGACGCACCACCGGCTTAGGGTAGGTAAGGGTGCCGAGGGAAACCATCGCCACCTCGGAGGGGCGAAACTCATCCTGCAGCCGGCTGTAGATCCGTGCGTACTTCTCTCTCCAGCCGGAGAACCGGATAATAGGATGGAGGTGAAATCCCACGAGCATCCCCCTGTCCGCAGCCCTCCGGGCCGCCCCGATGCGTGCGTCGAGATTCGAGGTTAGATGCTCTTCGTTGTGTATTACCTCATCCGGGTTAAGGCTCCACGTGGCAAGGATGTTAGGGGGAAGATCTCTGTCGAGCAGAGGCTTGAGGAGGGCGGATTTTGATTTTAACTCGAGGATAACGTTGGGGTTTCCTCGGGCAAAGCCGGCAAGGGAGTCCAGCAGGCCCCCGCGGTTTCCCCACATAAGGCTGTCCGAGGATTGGCCGGTACCTATGTGGTAGATCT
Organism: Spirochaetaceae bacterium; assembly: GCA_046539925.1. Taxonomy (GTDB): domain Bacteria; phylum Spirochaetota; class Spirochaetia; order DSM-16054; family Sediminispirochaetaceae; genus CAYFVU01. The sequence continues at coordinate 18,075 of JBKHFZ010000014.1, read as the reverse complement.
TGCGGGAATCGAGTTCCAGAGAGAGCTTTTTCAGTTTCTCTTCGAGGTTTTCGAAGAAAAAGACCTTCCCGTCTCCGTAAAAGGACTGGATGGCGCAGTAACTGCAGGCAAAGCCGCACTGCTGCACCGCATCGAGGGTCTGCAGATTGCAGCAGCGGGTCTTCTCCCCTGCTACCGGACAGGTGCCGAGGATTTTAGAATCTTCCCTCAGGTATGAGTACTCGAGACGTTCTTTTGGAGGCGGCCCGCCGCTGAAACTGTGATAATCCGGACCCTTCTCTTTCTCTTCGGCGTGTCTCTCCAGGAGCCTGTCGAGGATCCGGCGCCTTTTTACTTTCCCCGTGAGCTTTTCGGTTCCCCCCTCGTCCCAGAGCTCGTGTACCGGAGGCAAACCCCACATCTCGAAATCCGCCGCTGCTTCTATAAGGCAGCGCAGATCTTGATGGGAGAGGCGCAGTTCCTCCGCTTTGCGGGAGATAAACCGGCGGGTCTCTCCATCGAGCCTGAGAAAAACCGGGTCGTCGGCGAAGCGGGCGAGTTTATTATTGAGGTTTTGCCGATGTTGGGTGCTGTTCGGGTTTTCCACCATACAGAAAATATTGTACCGGCTCTACACTTCCCATACTACCCCCTCCCGGGCAACATCTATTTCCAGGCTGCTCTTTCCCTTGATGCGGGAACGGTACTTGTCCAGGAGAGAGCGGAGCTCGTCGTCGCTTCTGTTGGGGTCGTGGTGGAAGAGGAGCAGCTTTTTTACCCCCGCTTTATGGGCGGCGTTTATGGCGTATTCAAAGGTGGTGTGTCCCCAGCCCACCCGGGAGGTTATATATTCGTGGTGGGTGTACTGGGTGTCGTGGATCAGCAGATCGGCTCCCTGGAAGAACTGCAGAACCTTCTCGTTCTCCTCTTTCGCGGCGGCCTCCCCCTCTTCCGCGGCTTCCGGGTCGTAACTCGGGTCTGTGGGGTCCGTGGGAAAGACGTTTCTAAAGGGTTCGGTGTCGTAGGCGGTGCAGAACACCTTCCCCTCGTGTTCGAAGCGGTAGCCGAGGCAGAGGATGGGGTGGTTGAGGTATTTGGTGGTAACTTTCATCCCGTCTTCGAGCTCCAGAGTCCTCTCCCGCATGGGGTGGTACCTGATATGCGCCGAGAGTTCGCTGTGCTTTACGGGGAAATAGCGGTAGCGCAGCTGTCCTCCTATTATCTCTTCGAGCCCCTCGTCTTCGTAGGTAACGGGGCCGTACACGTCGATTTCCGTGCCCGGAACAAAGATGGGGATAAAAAAGGGAAATCCCATAATGTGGTCCCAGTGGGTATGGGAGAAGAACAATCTGATTTTGAGGGGGCCCTTAGGGAGGTCGTTCTTCATTATATGTTCGCCGAGTTTCCGTATACCCGTGCCCGCGTCTATTATAAGGAGGTTATCTTCGGAACCGTATCTCAGTTCGAAGGATGTGGTGTTCCCACCGTAGTATACCGTCTCCGGTCCTGGGCATGGAATTGAACCCCTTACTCCCCATGGTCGAATTTTCATTTCCCCTGCTCCTCGATCTTGAGGAAAATCCGGGCTTTGTCTATCTCCCGGTGTACCTCTTCTTCGGTATCCTCGAGCCACTCCATTGTTATGCCCAGGTGGGAGAGCGCCTCTTCGGTAATCGGTTCCGGATACCGGTTGCCGGAAAACCCAATGTCGTAGATATTTGCAAAGTAGTTAGCCGCAGCTACGGCGTACACAATATTTTTGAAAGGACCCTGATAATTGGTATAGGAGTGGTGATAGGTAAGGGCGTCGTGTATTTCTTCTCCGAGTTTCCATACCTTGGCAATAAGTTTACCCGCCTCGGCATGGGTAAAACCGATAACCCGGTATTCGCTGCGAAAGAGGGGAAGGTTTTCCCGGTCCGAAAGCCCCATCGCTTGTATGTAGAGCTCGGAGAGTGTGTTGTTGAGGGGTATTTTCCCCAGGTCGTGGAGCAGACCCGCTACGAAGAAACTCTCCCTCTCCTTGGGGCTTATTCCCATCTTCTCCGCGATAAGCTTTGAGGTAACCCCCACGCACAGGGAGTGGCTCCAGAAGCCGCTCAAATTGAGCGCCTGGAAACTGGAATCCTTGCCTATGCTGCCGAGTACGGCAGTGGAGAGGGCAAGGTTCTTTACGGTGTTTATCCCAAGCATAATTATTGCCCGGACAAGACTGGTTACCTTCTGGTTTAGGCCGTAGTAGGCGGAGTTGATGAGCTTCATTACCTTGCCCATAAGGACGGGGTCGAGACTGATTACATGATTCAGATCCGCGGGAGACACGTTGGGGTCGTTGCTCAACTCGATTACCTTTGTAACGGAAGTTGGAAGACTCGGCATCTTCTGAATATAGCGTGCTACCGTCTGCAGATTTCGTTCCCGATCCATTTCCATATTTTACCTGTCTTTATGAAGCCTTCTTAAAATATCTCGCATTTTACTTCCCAGCGCAAGTCCTGTTTCCTGATCAGGCAGATACGAAGAGAGATTTTTTAAATATGAGAATGTATTTTCCAGGGAAACCGTGTTAATTGGGGGCTGTTTTCCATGGGGGGAAGGTTTTTTCGCCTCTTCGGTTTTTTCTCCCTTGCTTTTTTCGCCGGGCTCCGGTTGTGCAGCTGAGGGTTGTGCAGAAGTAGGGGCTGTAAGGGACTGTCTTTCTATAATACTGCGCAGACCCCCGTGGCCCTTCAGTTTGCTCTGGAGAGCTTTCATTCTGAGCTTGATATCGCTGGAGGAATACTCGCGCTTCTCCTCCTCGGGGAGGTAGTTGGTAAGGCCCTCGAGGTATTCGAGCAGTTCTTCGGTGGACTCCACGGGATTTTCCCAGGGCTCCTCCTCTTCTTCCGTCTTTTCCTCCTCTTCGAGGGGCTGTTCGGGTTCCGGTTCGAACTCCGGTTCCTCTTCCGGCTCCTGGGTGTACTCCGGCTCCGGTTCCGCCGCCTCCTCTTCCTCTTTTTTTGTGTCGAACGGAGGGGGGTACGGCGGATAGGGAGGGTAGTTCGGATACGGAGGGTATGGGGGATAGTTGGGCGGCGGCCCCGGCGGCGGGTGTGGCCCCTGCCCCTGGGGTTGGCCCCGGCTTTGGTCTTGCCCGTCTTCCTGGAGGGGGCTCTGCTTACCCGGTTTGCCCGGGGATTCTTCGGGACCTTCTCCAGCGGCCCCTTCCTCCTCCGAATTTTTAAGGGGAGCCGCCGGGACATGCTCCTTTTCCTCTTCCTCTTCCTTTTTCTCCGGGATAATTAACTCCTCCTCCTCATCGGAGAGGGTAAGGGAGTCCTCCTCCTCTTCGTTTACCGCGATAACAGGTTCTATTCCCCCTACGTCTATAATGGGAACCATCTCCCCTTCGAGGTCGGAGATTATTTCGGAGTCGTAGGTCTCATGATGGGCCGGCTCTTTCTCGCTCTCCCTCTCCGGATGAACCAATTTACGGAGGTTCTCCTTCCAGCTCTCGTCCATCCCCTTTTCGTACTCTTCCATTATTTTGTCGTAGAGACTCAGATTCTCTTCGAGCTTTTTTAGTTCATCCGGCTCTTCGGCGTCTCCGTAGAGATTTACCAGCTCTTCCGCCGTTTTTACCGCGTTTTCATTGTCCCCCGTCAGGCGGTAGATATCCGCCAGACCCTGCATAACCTGGCTGTCCCCGGGGTATTCGTTGCGGAGGGCCTGATAGAGGGTAAGAGCTTCCTGGAGTGACCCGGTTTCCGTAAGAAGTGAACCCTTTTCCAGGGAGGCTTCCCGGGAGAGGGGGTTTTTCTTGAGGAAGATATTGAGTCTTTGCAGAGCCTGCTGGTTGTCGCCGAGTTCTCTGTACACCCGGGCCAGCTCAATTGCCGCTTCTTCGGAGTCGGGGTCGAGTTTACAGGCTTTCTTGAGGGGTTCCACGGCTTTTTGTCGGTTTCCCGTCTTCCTGCGCAGTTTGCCGAGAAGGGTGAGGTATTCCGGGTTATGAGGATCGTCGTGGAGGAGGCTCCTAATCTGCTGGGACGCTTCGCTGTATTTTCCGGTGAATATAAGAAGCCTTGCGAGGTCGGCCCGAATCTCCCTGTTGCCGGGGTCCTTTTCCAAAAGAGCCTGCAGTTCCTCTATTGCATCCTCTTTGTCTCCATACTCGGTGTGCATTTTACCCAGGTTGACAGCGGCGTGGTTATAGTGGGGATTTACCGACAGGGCGGTTGTAAAAAACTTCTCCGCCTCCCCGTATTGTTTGAGGGTGGAGTAGAGAACCCCCAGGTTGTTGTTAGCCTGCAGGTGGGTGGGAGATTTTTTGAGTATGTCCCGAAAGGCCCTCTCGGCCTCATCGTACCTCCCGAGTTTCTGGTAGGCAACCCCCAGGTTGTTGAGCCCCTCTATCCAGCCCGGCTTGCTTTTAAGGGCTCTTTGATACTCGGATACGGCGCTCTCGGTGTCTCCAAGGCTTTCCAGGGCAACCCCAAGATTGTATCGCAGAGAGGGGTTGTTTTCGTCGTATTCGAGACCTCTGCGGTATTGTCGGACAGCTTCCTCGGTACTGCCCTCCTGATGGAGAATGTTTCCCAGGTTGTTGTATGCCAGGGGATAATCGGGCCGGTTTTTAATAGCCCTCCGGTAGAGCTCCTTTGCTTTTTTGATGTTTTGTGCCTGTTTATAGGTGTTGGCAAAGTTGTAACAGATATCCGCACTGTTTTTGTCCAGGGTATAGGCGTTTTGAAACGCCTTGAGAGCTTCGGAGAGCTCCCCGAGCTGCCTGTAGGCAATTCCCAAATTATTGTAGGCCTCCGCGTTATCGGGCAGCAGTTCCACGGTTTTCCGGTAGGCCTCAACAGCCCTGGAGTAGCGCTCGGTTTTGGTATAGATATTGCCCAGGAGGAGGTATATCTCCGGGTTGTCCGGCTCCTCCCTTTTAGCCTCTTCGGCGTATTTTTCCGCCTGCTCGTAATCATAAAAAGCGAGGGAGGTTCGTGCCCACTCTATTCTCTCTCGTACATCCATCTACTCTTCCTCAATATAGGGGGAGGGCCTCGCCGAGACTTCCTCCGAGAGGTCTCCCCTGTTTTTTTTGCCCGCAGAGTCGTATGCCGCAACCGCAAAATAGTGGATCCTTCCGTTTTCAAGACCCTCAATTACCATCTCGGTGGTGTCTCCCGCATCGATGGGAGAGTCTCCCTGTTCCGCTTCCCTTCCCCGGTATACCCCCGTATCGGTTCCGTAAAATATAAGGTAGCCCTCTATGTCGTCCTCCATGCTCGGGTTCCAGCGCAGGGTTACTCTTCCGTCGCCGGGTTCCGCCTTCAGATAGCCGGGCGCAAGGGGAGCAGGGTTGGGCTCGTAGGTAATATGTACCGATGAAACGGAGGGGCTTCGGTTTCCCCTACCGTTTGGATAGAGCTCGAAGCGGAGCTGAAGGTATCTCCCTCGGGGGGTGCTCTCGGGGGTACTGGAGAAGTCCTCTCCGGGGGTAAAGGGGATCCACTCTTTTGAGTCGGTTACGGCCTCCTCCATGGTTTCGTATAAACGGTAGAAGAAAAACACATCGGTCTCCGGGGGCGCGGCGCTTTCGGCATCGATCGAGAGAAGTTCCGCACCAAAGGTGTCGAGGTCTATAAGTTCGGTTATACCGCTCCCCTTTTTAAATGTGTAGGGATCCAAAAGAGGCTCTTCGACTCTTCTGCGACTTATCCTCAGTTCGTCCATTATCGCTTCGGTCTCCGGCCCTATAGAGAGGGGTTCCCCGGAGCTCTCGCCGAAGTAGGGGAGATTGACCGTTCCACCCTCCCTGCCTGTATCGGTTGTATACAGGACCGCTTCGGGTCTTCCGTCGAGGTAGTACTCGAGAAGCCCCGTTTCCTCGTCAAAAGTAATAAGGTGGTGGTGCCACCTGCGGGGAACAATTCTATCGGTTCCCGATATGGTAAAGTTCCGGGGAACCGAATCCGGGGAGAAGAATATTTTGGTAAAATCCCAGGTAAGCTTTCTGTCTTCGACATAGCCTCGTATTCTCTGCAAATGCAGCTCGTCTCCGAGGGTGTTCTGCCCCTCCCAGCTGAGGAGCACCTCCCCGTCTTCGAGGTGGTACGGATAGAGCCAGAATTCGATGGAGAAGCTCCCGCTTATAGAAGAGTCGCCGAAAAGCGCTCCCCCCTTCGGTTCCAGGTCCAATCCGCCGCCTTTTTGGGTAAATTTTGCCGCTCCCCCTCCAAATTTGGAGGTCTCCGTAAGCTCTACCCCGTGATCTTTCTCCGCTGTGTAGAGGCCGGCGGCGTCGGTAAAAGGTTCGGCATCGAAGTGGAGGAGAAGGTCTACCCCTTCCTCCCCGGCATTGTAGGACTGTTCCTCTAAAAGGAGGTCGTGATATCCGCCTCTGCCGGGCTCGAGGGTGACGGAATTAAAGGTGGAAATCGTGTTCCATCCGTCTTCCTCTCCGAGTTTTAAAACTTCCTCTGCCTGGAGAGGAAGGCTTATAATACACGCGCATATAAGGAGAAATGAGTCAGCAGCTTTCATCCCTCCTATTATCGGCGAAAAAGGGACGGAAGAAAAGTGCCGGAGTGCGACTCTCTTCGCGGCTCTTGTCTTGTCTCTAAAGGCTGTGTATCTTTTATGCAGGATGTATGAAGCACTATGTATGAAGCATTAAAAGAGACGGTACGGCGTTTTCCCGACAAACCGGGGGTATATTTGATGAAGTCCTCGGGGGACACAATTATATACGTGGGAAAGGCGAAGAGTATAAAAAAACGGGTCTCCTCCTATTTTACCGGCAACAGAAGCGTGAAGACGGAGGTTTTGGTAAGTAAAATCTCCACCATAGACTACATACTGACAAAAAACGAGTACGAGGCGCTTCTCCTGGAGAACAACCTCATAAAAGAGCATAACCCCAAGTACAACATCAACCTCAAGGACGGTAAGTCCTACCCGGTTATACGGCTTACCGCCGAGGAGTACCCCAGAATTTTCCGTACCCGCAGGATAATACGCGACGGTTCGGAATACTTCGGACCCTATACGGATGTGCATAAACTCGACGCCTATCTCGAGCTCGTGGAAAAGCTTTTCCCCCTTCGTAAGTGCAAGGGGAAGCTGAAAAAGCGGAACCACCCCTGTCTCTACTACCACATAGGACGTTGCGGCGGTCCCTGTATAGGTGCGGTGAGCAAAGAGGAGTACGGAAAAGATGTGGAGTCCGCCCGAAAACTTCTCTCTGGAGATATCGACGGTGTTGTTTCGGACCTCAAAAAAAGGATGGAGGGGGCGGCGAAGGAGCTGAACTATGAAAGGGCCGCGGAGCTTCGCGATACCATAGAGACTGTTAAGTGGGTGGGGGAGGCGAGGGAGGTAGAGGATTTCTCTTTGGAGTCGAGGGATTATGTGGCCCTCGCCAGGGAGGATACCCTCTGCAGCTTTGTGGTGTTCCAGATGAGGGACGGAAAAATGGTCGGAAGAGACCTCTTTCGCGCGGAGGCCTTCGGCTCCGAGGACGAAGCTTTTTCCGAGTTCTTTTTTCGCTATTACGACCGTCAGTACGACAGGCAAAAGAGACTTCCCGAGGTAATTTACACCTCCGCCGAGGTCGATGCAGAGCTTGTCGAGCGGTTTTTCCGCGAGGAGAGGGGGGAGGATGTCCGCGTAGAGCTTCCCTCGGAGGATCGGGATATCCGCATTATGAAGATGGCCTCGGAGAACGCATCCCAGGACCTCGACCGGCGTCTGAGGGCTATTGCCCACATACCGGGATTGGAAGAGCTCAAAAGAGTTCTCTCCCTCAAAAAACTGCCCCGAAGGATCGAGGGGTTCGATATAGCCCAGCTCGAGGGGAAGTATCCTGTAGCGAGCATGGTCTCCTTTTACAACGGCAATCCCGACAAAAAATTGTACCGGCGGTTTCATATAAAAACTCTTGCAGGAGGGGTGGACGATTACGAGGCTATACGCGAGGCGGTGGCCCGTCGTTATACCAGGGTTCTCAATGAGGGTCTCGACAAGCCGGACCTGGTGGTAATAGACGGCGGGAGGGGGCAGGTAAACGCTGCAAAGGAGATTCTCCGCGGAATAGGGATGGAGGATACTCCGGTTATCGGTCTTGCCAAGAGGTACGAGGAGATTTTTCCCCCGGGCAGCGGAGATCCCGTTGTGCTTCCCGAGGGCTCCGAGGGCCTGCGAGTGCTGCAGGCCGTCCGCGACGAGACCCACAGATTTGCCGGCACTTTTCACCGAAGCCTCAGAAAAAAAGATATAAAATTGACGAGTTTGGAGAGTATTCCCGGGATAGGGCCGGTAAGGAGCAGGAAACTGCTGGAGGCCTTTGGTTCGGTGGAGAAGATCGCCGAAGCTTCCGCCCTCGAGATTGAGGAGAGGGGAAAAGTGCCGAAGGAGCTTGCCGAAAGGGTAAAGGAGGAGCTCAAGAAGCCAAAAAATATTGAAAATATGTCCTCTCTTTTCTTGACTTCCGGCGAGGGGTGAACTATCTTGAAAGTGTAAGGAGGGAAACGGCTAATTACAACTAACCTTGGTTTATGGGGGTTAATCGATGGGACCACCTTACGGAGAGCGCCGGTGAGAGCCGGCACAGATAAAATGATTTCTTTTTATTGGTTTTCGGTATACCGCTGTGCGGCAACCGAAACGGCGGAAACAGCCTGATAGACTGTTTCTTAAAAAAAGAGTGAGATCTGGCGGAGGTTAACACCCCCCAGTATCCCAAAGAGCCGGCAGTTAGGCCGGCTTTTTTTGCGTCTTTATTGTTTCTTTTTACAATTCCTGCTGCTTCCGTCTTTTGCCGGAAACGGTCAAAAACGGTTCAGACCGATTAGACCAAACGGCGGGTTATTCTAAACAGGAAAAGGTCGAGTAGAAGGGGGCTCACATCCCCAGGATGCTCCCGGACAAGGGCGTCGTATTCGGCAATTAGAGCAACCGCGCGTTTGAGCTCTTCGGTACTGTAATTCGAGCTGCCCCTAATATAGTTCTGCTGATTCTTTTTCCCTCTTATTGCCGTTTCACGAAAAGCCTCTTCGGAGGAGTAGTTTTTGTCTAACAAGGCGGAGAGCTGCAGAAGTCTGCGAAATTGCCATAAAAGTCCTCCGAGAACCTGTACCCCCGAGGAACCTCCAGCGAGAAGAATCTTCCTCATTATCTCCAGAGCGCCGGGAAAATCTCTTTTGACAAGAGAGTCGAAGAGGGTAAATACATTCTCCTCCTTGCTGTGGTAGATAAACTCCTCCACATCGTCGGCGGTAATGTGCTCGTCCTTCCCTATAATAAGGATAAGTTTATCCGCGGCTATCTTCATCTCCTGGGTGTTGTTTTCCACCAGTTCGAGGAGCACCTCTATAGCGTCCTCGTCTATATCTACGCCGGATTTGCGAAAATACCCGCTGAGCCACTCCCTCTTTCTGTTCTCGAAGAGTTCAAAGAATATCTTTTTTCTCTGTTTGGGGACGGCTTTGTCCAGCGCCGGAGGGGCCTTGTACCCGTCGGCAAGAAGGAAGAGGGTGGCACTCCCCTCCGGGGACTTTGTGTACTCCACCAGGGCCTGCACCTCGTGTTTTTTGAGCCCTTCGATACCGTTAAAGATAATAAATTTGTAGGAAGAGAAGAGAGAGCCGTTTTTCAGGAGCGAGATTACCTCGTAGGCATCCGTCTGGCCTGTGTAAAAACGGTGTACCTCAGGCTCCTCGCCGGCGGAGGTGCCGTAGGCTTTTATTGTATCGGTAATAAACTCCCGTTTTTCCCCCTCTTCGGGGCCTACGAGTAGATAGAGAGGTTCGGGGCTTTTCATAAAAGGGGGAGCCTCCTCAGTTATAAGAACGGATAATGTGCTCGAGTTTACCGAGAACAGTAACGTTTTGTGAATAGATGGGCGGGTATACCGGGTTTTCCGCCTTCAGTTTTACCCTGTTCTTCTCTTTGTAGAAGCGTTTTAGGGTTACCGCCTCGTCGTCTACCCGTGCAACCACAATATCCCCGTTTTCCGGGCTGGAGTTCTGGAGGAATACGGCGGTGTCTCCGTCGAGGATACCCGCATCCTGCATGCTGTCCCCGTTTACCGAGAGGGCAAAGTATGTGCCGTTCTGTTTCAGTTTTGCGCTTGGGAACAGAACCATCCGCTCGAAGTTCTCCTCCGCAAAAAGGGGCTTTCCCGCGGCAACATTTCCCAAAAGGGGTATTTTCCGGGTCTCGTCGACGGCACTCTCGCTGTCCTGAGGGTTAAGCAGTTCTATCGTTCTCGAGCGTTTCTCGTCGTACTTTATCTTCCCCTTCTTTTCGAGGGCCTTTACGTGATCGTGGGCTCCCTTGGGAGAAATGCCGAATTGGCCCGCTATCTCTCGCATGGTCGGAGGATAGGAGTGTTCCTCTATAAAGGAGCAGATAAAGCGGAGTATCTCTTCCTGGCGGGCGGTCAGTCTCTTCATTTTTTTGTTTCGATCCCGTATTTTCTAATCTTGCCATGGAGGTTGCTGGGATAGATCCCCAGAGATTCGGCGGTTTTGGAAATATTGTAGTCCCACTCTTTGAGCTTGTAGCTGATGAGCCTGCGCTCAAACTCGGACTTTGCCTCACCAAGTTTCATATCCGCGTACCCGCGAAGCTCGTCCGGTGTTTTTGTTGTCTTTTTTTCGTGTAAAAAGCTGTGTACCAGCTCCCCGGATATCTCCTCCTGGTCACTCATGATTGTAACCCGTTCTATGAAATTTTTCAATTCTCTTATGTTGCCTGGCCAGGAATAATTTTTTAGTATAGACATGGCCTCGGGGCTTACCCTTCTTATCTCTCCCGGAGAGCTGTCTCCCGGCTTGCCGGAGTACTTTCGGACAAAGTAGTTTATAAGTTCCTCTACATCCTCTGCCCGCTCTCTCAGGGGAGGCACGTGTATGGGGACAACGTTCAGGCGGAAGTAGAGATCTTCTCTAAACCGGTTCTCCTCTACCTCCTTCTGTATATTCTTGTTGGTGGCGGTGATAAGCCGAATATCGACCTGAATCGACTCCTCTCCGCCGATGCGCTCGAACTGCTGCTCCTGAATAGCCCTCAGCACCTTTGCCTGGGCACTCTGGGAGAGGTCCGCCACCTCGTCGAGAAAGAGTGTTCCGTGGTGGGCAAGCTCAAACTTTCCCTTTCTCCTGCTTGCCGCGGAGGTAAAAGCCCCTTTCTCGTGGCCGAAGAGCTCGCTTTCCAGTAGAGTATCGGGAATGGCCGCGCAGTTTACTTCGATAAAGGGGCCGTTGGCCCTGTCGCTGCGCCTGTGGATCTCCCGTGCAACGAGTTCCTTTCCCGTCCCGTTCTCTCCCGTTATCAATACCTTTGCGTCGGAGGCGGCACTCTGTTTTATTCTCTCCCAGATATTCTCCATGCTGCGGCTGCTGCCGATCATCTCGTCTTCCACACTCAAGGAGTTTTTTAGACGCCTGTTCTCCCTTTTGAGCTCCTTCATTTTGAGGGCGTTGTTTGTAAGGGTTATTACCTTGTCCAAACTCAGGGGTTTTTCGAGGAAGTCGAAGGCACCGTGTTTAACCGCCTTTACCGCCATGTCGATGTTTGCATGGCCCGAGATAACTATAACCTCGATTTCCGGAAACTCCTCGGAGAGCTCCTGGAGGACCTCAATGCCCCCTTTGTGGGGCAGCCATACATCGAGAATAACCATGTCTACCTGGTTTTCCTGGACCATTCTCATCCCCTCGATGCCGTCGGGGGCATTGAGGGTAGTGTGCCCTTCGTCCTCGAGTATATCCGTAAGGACGGTACGAATGCCGGGTTCGTCGTCTATAATCAGTATGGTACTCATTAAGCCCGCTCCACGGGAAGATCGATAAAGAAGGTTGTTCCCTCCCCTTTTTGGGATTCAAACCAGATTTGGCCGTTATGGTCCGCAATGGTTCTTTCGACTATAGGAAGACCCAGGCCTGTCCCGTCGTCCTTGGTGGTATAATAGGGATGAAAAACTTTATCCTCCTTCTCCGGATCGATCCCCTCCCCTGTATCCTCTATCTGAATTCTACAGTAATGGGTATGTCCCCTCCTGACAAGGTCGCAGCGGAAAAATACCGTACCTTTTCCTCCCATTGCTTCTACGGAGTTCTTTATGAGGTTGGAGAAAGCTCTGCCAAGCTGATCTTCGTCGACGGGAATGAGGTGAGAGGATAACTTCTCTTCGTCTATATACAGTTGCGGGTAGGAACGTCGGTAGGGTTCAGCCGCCTCGATAAGGAGTTCCCTGATATCCTTTTCCCGGAATGCCGGTGTGGGTACACGGGCAAAGTCCCTGAACTCTCCTATGAGCTTATCGAGATTACCCACCTCGTTGATAATCGAATGTACGGAGGAGTCGATTATCTCTCCGAGCCTGGGAGAATTTGCCTTGTAGGCCCGCCGGACTCTCTCCGCGGATAGGCGGATAGGGGTAAGGGGATTTTTTATTTCGTGGGCCATCCTCTGGGCTATTTCCTGCCAGGCCGTTACCTTCTCGGTTTGGCGAATTTGCGTGCGGGATTGTTCCAATTCGGACACCATAGTGTTAAAGGAGTGAACGAGTATGGATATTTCGTTACCCGACTGGGAGAGAATTCTAAAGGAGTAGTCTCCGGAGATAACCCGCTGAATAGCTGCTTCCATGTGTACAAGGGGCCTTATTATCTCTTCGCTCAGGTGGAAACCGACGAGTACCGAGAGAAGCAGGATGGGAAGCGAGAAGAGGGAGTAGAATACCAGTATTGCCAAGAGGAAGGTGTTCTGGAAATCGCTGTATTGCCGGAAGGTCCTCAATGCCGCCGTAAGTTCCAGGGCTTTCTGGTCGAAACCTTGTGGGAGAGCGACGCTAAGCACCGCTTTAAGCGTTCGGTCGTCGGTGTCTACCCTGCGGACGGATCGGATAATGCTTACATCGCTTTTTTGGGTTCGGGGGAGCAAACCGCCCTCCGTGCTCGGCGGTACCGTCCCGAAGAGGGTCTCTTCCCTTCCGGCGGAAAAAACACGCTCTCCTTTTTCGTTAAACAGCTCGAAAGCGTCGGTTTGCGGGTATGTGGTACGCAAGGTCCTCCACGCCGATTCGGGCGACTCTTGGGCAGATGCAATTATAGAGCCGCAGACCTCTCCTTTGGTAAATGTCTCCAGGTTGGAAGTTATCTCGCTGTTGTAGTCCATGGTAATATCCAAGCCGCCCTTAAGAGCTCCAGAGAGCTGGGTGGAGAACCAGGATTCCATAGCCGTACGTATAAAACTTATCGAGAGAACCCCCTGGGGAATGGCCGACAAAAAGGTAATAAAGGTAAAGAAGAGTATGAGTCTCACCTTGAATCGTATACCGGGACGGCCGCTTTTCTTCTCCTGGATTATACGGATAACGTTGTAGCCGATGGTGAGGAGAAGAAATGCGGGCAGAAGCACCGCCAAGGGTATAAAAATAATTCTCGAAAGGAGGGTTCCCCTCGAGATTTCCGTGAGAAGACGGTTTGCGTAGAGGAGTATAAGGACAATGAGCACTGCATAAATCGAGATAATTGCTATAAGTCCCAGGGTCTTGGGATGTGTAGTGGGGGAGAGCCTCCTCATTCTTCTCTCCTCATTCTTCTCTCCAGGCCTTGATGTGTTCGAAGGGTACCTCTTTCCAGGGGCTCGAGAGGCTGAGACCAGGCAGAAAGGGTGCGAGCAGGGTAAAAGGCGGCTCGGGTACCCTGGGGATTACCGTTACCCTGACAAGGATATAGGCATCTTCCGAGTCTCTAATCTCTTCCTGTAGGAGGGGGAGGGAGAGGGTGGAAGCCGAGAAGGACCGAAGAAAGGCGGAGAATTCCTCAAAAAAAATCTTATCCTCTTCGAGGGCAAGGGAGTACCCTCTTATAACGGGGTTCCACATACCTCTGTATGTTTCGGTCCTCTCTCTTATAAGCGAGTCTCCGAGAATAGAGGAGATGCCCCTCCTCTTATGGAAGAGTCTCATGTCGAACCTTATTTCCGCGGCGTGGCCCGCGGTAAGAGCTTCTCTTAGCCTCTCCGAGGGGATCTTCTGCGCCTGTATCTCTGCTGTTATTTGTGTATCCGCGTATTGGGCATTACAGGATATGCCGAGGTCCTCCGAAGCGGAGAGGGGAGCGGGAAGAAGTAAAAGAGAAGCCGTGATAATGGTGCCCAGGAGAGAGGGGTACAAAAGTCTCCTCTTTTCCCGGCTAGTCTTCTTCAAATCGGTTTTCAAAAAGCGCCACAATAGCATCTACGGCATCCGTTTCGTCGTTTCCGTCGGCAATAACGTGTATCTCGGAGTTGTAGCCGGCGCCAAGGGTTATTATACCCATAATGGACTTACCGTTAATTCGGGTCTCGTCTTTTTCCAGATAAATTTCCGCCTCGTACTCGTTGGCGGTGTTTACGATAAGAGCTGCGGGGCGGGCATGGATGCCGGCCCGGTTTTTTATTGTAACTTTCTTCTTTGTCATAACTCTTCTCTAAAATGTATCCTTGTTTCCAAAGTAGAGATTACGGGCATTTTCGCTTTCGAGCCATTTTAGCACGTTTTGGTCAAACTCTCTGGCGGAAAAATACCCCATTTTCTTTAGTCGCTCGTTCATCGCCGCCGTTTCTATAATAATGGGAATATTGCGTCCCGGTTTTACCGGAATATTGAGGGCGGGCACTTTTACCCCCAGGAGATCCGCGTAAGTATTACCACTTCCGAGGCGGTCGTAGACTTTTTCCGAATCCCACTCCTCGAGCTTTACCGTAAGCTGTACCTGTTTGTTGTCACGGATGGCACCGACGCCGAAGAGGTGGCTCACGTTGATAATACCGAGCCCGCGAATCTCCATATGGTGTCCAAGGGACTGATTCTGTGAACTCCCGACCAGCATGTTTCCGTTGGTTCTCTTGAGCTCTACCGTGTCGTCCGTTATGAGTCTGTGTCCTCTTTCTATTAGTTCGAGGGCGGTCTCGCTTTTTCCAACACCGCTTGAGCCCTGGATAAGCACTCCTATTCCAAACACCTCTATAAGCACTCCGTGAACCGTCTGCTTGGGTGCGAATATATCGTTTAGGGCGCGCATGAGCCGCAAAACAAACTCTCCGGAGGGGAGGTCCGTCTGCAGGATTGGGCATCCCCCTTCCTCGGCTATTTTCATAAACTGCTCTCCCGGGGTGTGGGCGTTGGAGAACACGCAGCAGGGAATTTCGTAGCTGAAGATCCTGCGGACGGAGTCCATGGACCCCTCTTTTTCCAGCTTGTCGCAATAGGAAGCCTCTCCCCGGCCGAAGAGCTGAATCCGTTCGTGGGCAAATTCGTCGAAAAAACCGCTTAGAGTGAGCCCGGGCCGGTTTATCTCCGGCTCGGTAATGGAGCGGACAAGACCCGGCCTTCCTCCAATACACTTGAGGTTAAGAGCGTTATGCTCCTTGAGGTCGAGATCAAGCAGATCGAGAACGGTAAAAGAATCCATTTGGTATCCCGGATTATAGCATGAATCGCTCTAAAGAGAAAAGAACCTCAACTGTGTAATATGGTTCCGGACTTTAGTGCTCCTTAACCTTCTTCTTTTCCTTTCGTACTACGTGTTCGAGCTTGTCGAGCATCAGCTCGATGGCTTCGTAGAGTTCGTGGCTCTCCGCACCCACGTGGGAGGGGTGGCCCCACTGAAAGTTTACATTTGCCTCGACAGAATAACCCGGTTTATTCTTTGTTACTGTAATAAGCAGATCTATTATATAGTCCTTTGCAAATTCGATTCTATGCAGCTTGTGTTCAATAAATTCCTTTGTTTTTTCGCTGAGATCGTAGTGAACGCCCTTTAATTCGAAGTTCATTGTCTGCCTCCTCATAGATCTATACATTACAGCATAGGTCCCTCCCGGCGCGGTGTCAATAAAATCCGAAGGTAAAGTGGACCAAAATGGGAGGGTACTTTCGCTTCTATCTGTAGTAGGAGGATTCTATGGTAAGCTCGCCGCGGTATTTGGCAACAGTTCTCCTGGCAATAGAGATACCCCGTTTTTTGAGGATATCCGATATTTTCTGGTCCGAGAGGCGCTTGTCCCGATCTCCCTGTTCTTCGATAATCTCTTTAATAATCTCTTTGACCGCCTCTTTGGAGTATTTGGAGCCGGAGCTGCCTGTACCGGAGATGGAGTTGGAAAAGAAGTATTTGAGTGGGTAAATGCCCCATTCCGTTTGAATGTACTTGGCATTTACTATTCGGCTTACCGTGGTCTCGTGGACACCCACCTCTGCCGCAACGTCCTTTAGGGTAAGCGGCGCGAGATGTTTAGGTCCGTAGAGGAAAAATTTACGCTGGAACTCTACAATACTGCGGCTGATGTTCAAAAGGGTGCTGTTTCTCTGGCTTATGCTGCGGATAAACCAGCGCGCATCATTTACCTTGTTCTTTATAAATTTTCTTGCCTCGTTTTTGGCGTCGTTCTCCCTGGACTCCGCCATTTCGAGGTAGTAGGGGTTAACTTCCAGTGCCGGGATCTCGTCGTCGTTGAGTACGAGTTTGAAGTCCCCCTCTACCCGGCGAACCACCACATCCGGGGTAACGTAGGTTGTCCCCTCGTTGGAGAAGATCCTTCCCGGATAGGGGGTAAGGGTGCGGATAAAATCGACGCTCTTTTTCACCTCCTCCGGAGGGATGCCTGTTTTCTTCGCAGCCTCTTCGTATCCCCGCTTCTCGATGAGGTCGAGGTGGTTTTCTATGAGTTCTTCGGTGTGGGGAGGTGCCTCCGGGCTCAACTCCGCCTGTACCAGGAGAGATTCTCTGTAGTGGGCGGTACATACACCTACCGGGTCAAACTGCTGGATAAGGTGGATAGTCTCGTGCAGGAGTTTTTTGTCCTCCTCCTTTACCAGTTTCTCCGGGTCCTCAATATGAAACCCGTTCTCGTCCAAATTCCATATAAGGAGTTCCCCTACGCGAAACTGTGCACGGTGTATAGGCTGCAGCCGGAGCTGCCACATGAGGTGCTCGTGGAGGGATTCGGGTCGACTGAGAGCACCTTCCATAAAGTTTTTTTTCGCATCTGCCCCTTCGTCGTCGTATCCTCCGGAGACATAGCCGGGGTCGGAGGAGTTCTCGAAATAGTCGGGCTCTTCGCTCTTGGTGCTCTTGAGCTCGTCCCAGGAGACTTCGCTCGAGTTGTTTACCATTTCGATAGCCGGATTTTGTTCTATCTCCTGCTGAATGCGCATTTTGAGGTCCTGAAGAGGGAGGGCCATCAACTGGATAGACTGGTAGAGCTGGGGGCTCATCTTGAGTTGCTGTTTCTGTACAAGCGTCGGTTTCTGATACTGCAATTGGAATCCTCTGCTTAATAATGAACCCGCTGTAAATATTTGTCAATTGAGGTGCCGGGGTGGTGCTTACATGGTAAAGTCGCTGCCCAGGTATATTTCCCGAGCCTTGGGGTTGGAGAGGATTTCCTCCTTCGAGCCGTGGGTCATTATCTCTCCGAGGTGTATTATGTAGGAGCGGTGGGTAATGGCGAGGGTGTGCTGAACATTGTGGTCGGTTATGAGAATTCCCACACCCCTGCGGGAAAGGGAGGTGACGAGCTCCTTTATATCGGCAACGGCAATTGGATCGATCCCGGCAAAGGGTTCGTCGAGGAGGAGGAATTTGGGCTCCGCCGCAAGGCTCCTGGCTATCTCTGTTCTTCGACGTTCGCCTCCGGAGAGGGAGTGGGCGGTTTGTTTTCTTATGTCGGTTATATGAAACTCTTCGAGGAGGCTCTCGAGTTTTTCCTTTTTTTCTCTTTTTGAGAGCTCGCTGCGGGTGTTGAGCACTGCCAGGACATTCTGTTCTACCGAGAGCTTGCGGAAGACCGAGGGCTCCTGGGGAAGGTAGGAGATACCGAGGCGGGCCCTTTTATACATGGGCTTGCGGGTTATATCCGCTCCGTCGAGGCGGATCGAACCGCCTCTGCCGTGTATAAACCCCACTATCATGTAGAAAATGGTGGTCTTTCCCGCCCCGTTCGGGCCGAGGAGGCCCACCACTTCGCCGGATTTCATGGAAAAGCCGACATTTCTTACGGCGACTTTTTTCCCGTAGCGCTTAAAGAGTTCCTCTACCTGAAGAGAGTAGGGGCCGCCGG
>JBKHFZ010000013.1:0-33584 GCA_046539925.1 Spirochaetaceae bacterium | reverse complement strand
AAAACAGGGTCGGGCTCCCGGAAGGCGGCAAAGCTTATGCTCCTCCTGGGCAAGGAGAGGGCCTCCGAGGTCCTGCGGCACCTCTCTCCGGAGGAGATAGAGTCGGTTACAAGAGAAATTGCCAAGATCAAGCGGATAGAGAAGGAAGAGGCCGAAAAACTTCTGCAGGAGTTCGGCAATATAAGCAAAAAAACCTCGGGAATACGGGGCGGCTACAGTGTTGCCCGCAGTATCCTGGAGGAGAGCTTTGGAGAGGAGAAGGCCGAGGGAATACTCAAAAAAGTCCGCCCCACCGGAGAGGAGAAGCCCTTTGCATTTCTCGCGGACTTGGACTATCAGCAAATAATGATGCTCCTGCGAAAAGAGGCCCCCCACGTGGTCACTCTTGTTCTCTCCTACCTCCCCCCTGCAAAAGCTTCGGAGGTGCTCGAGTCCTTTCCGCCGGATTTTCAGCTGCAGGTAGTTAAACGGATGGCCACCCTCGAAAGGGTCTCCCCCGAAGCGCTTACAACGGTAGAAGAGAAGCTCAAGGAGAGGGTGAGAACCCAGGGTAAGGTGGTAACCGAAGAGGTGGACGGACAGCAGGTGCTGGCGGAGATACTCAAACATCTGTCCCCCTCCGAAGGGAGTAGAATACTGGATACCCTCACCGAGAAATACGGAGAGGTGGCCGAGCAGGTGCGGGAGCGTATCTATTCAATCGAGATGGTACATGATATACCGGGCAGAGATCTCGAGAAGATACTTAGAAAATGGGACGAGAGACAGCTTGCGATTATTCTCAAGGGAGTGTCCAAAGATGTGGAGAAGAGGATACTTGAACAT
This sequence comes from Spirochaetaceae bacterium, assembly GCA_046539925.1. Classification (GTDB taxonomy): domain Bacteria; phylum Spirochaetota; class Spirochaetia; order DSM-16054; family Sediminispirochaetaceae; genus CAYFVU01. Next base: position 32,759 of record JBKHFZ010000013.1, on the reverse strand, counting down.
CTCTCTACCCGTATGAGAGAGTTTATCTCCTACGAACGCGAGGAGTTGGGGGTTATGCGCCGTTCGGAAGTCGATAAAGCTTTAAAGGAGTTTATCGACTATCTTAGGGGGCTCGTAGAATCCGGAGAGGTAGTCCTGCAGACCGAAGAATGGGTGTAGACGACGGAATGTGGTTAATCGATGCGGGTTTATAACCGGCACACGTACAATACAGGAGTAATTAAGTGTATTCAATAGGAATTGCGTATCTTTTATGGCTTATATCCGGCTTCGGAGCGCTCGGTTTTCACCGCTTCTATCTGGGAAAGATAGGTACCGGGCTAATATACCTCATAACCGGAGGGATTTTCGGAATAGGATCCGTGTACGATCTCATAACACTCCCCATACAGGTGCGTGAGGCGAATATACGCTTAGAGTATCATAATGCCCTCTGGAACCGCTCCATAAGGGATGTGGGGGGAAGTTCCACGGTACACAAAAACGACGGCCAAAGAGGCGCCTCCGGACGAAAAGCGGGAATAGAGAAAATTATCCTGCAAACAGCAAAAAGAAACGGCGGTGTGGCCACACCTCCGGGGGTGGCTTTGGAGGGAGACTACAGCCTCGACGATGTAAAAAAAGCCCTCGATACGCTGGTGGATAAGGGATACGCCGAGCTGAGGGTAAACCGCAACGGAGGCATGGCCTACTTTTTTCCCGAGTTTTCCCATGACGGAAGCCATCCGGACCTGGAAGAATTCTAGGGTCTATTGACATTTCCCCCTCTCCTTTCTACTATCAAACCCTATGAATTCAATGACAGCAGACGAACTACGGCAGAAGTATATCGAATTTTTTCTTGAGAAGGATCACGCCCACATCTCGGGAAAATCGCTCATACCGGAGAACGATCCGACCGTTCTTTTTACCACCGCGGGTATGCACCCGCTGGTGCCCTATATTTTGGGAGAAAAACATCCCGCGGGCAACCGTCTGGTAAACTTTCAGAAGTGTATTCGCACGGGAGATATAGATTCGGTAGGCGATGCGAGCCATCTTACCTTCTTCGAGATGCTCGGAAACTGGTCCCTGGGAGATTATTTTAAGGATGGAGCAATCCGGATGAGTTACGAGTTTCTTACCGACGGGAAGTGGCTCGGTATACCTCCGGAGAAGCTCAGTATTACCGTTTTTGAGGGAGACGAGGAGGTGCCTCCGGACCATGAATCCGCGGAGGTGTGGAAATCCCTCGGCATTCCCGAAGACCGGATATACTACCTCCCCCGTGGGGATAACTGGTGGGGGCCGGCGGGAAAGACCGGACCCTGCGGGCCCGACTCGGAGATGTTTATAGATACGGGAAAAGAGGCCTGCGGCTCCGACTGCAAGCCCGGCTGTTCCTGCGGCAAGTACTTCGAGATCTGGAACGATGTGTTTATGCAGTACAACAAGCAGGAGGACGGCAGCTTCCCGCCGCTCTCCCGAAAGTGTGTGGACACGGGGATGGGAATAGAGAGAACTGCGGCTATACTGCAGGGGAAGGCTTCCGTGTACGATACAGAGCTCTTTACTCCCATTATCGAACAGATAGAGAAGATAAGCGGAGTATCCTATAGGGAGGATGGGCAAAAGGATATTTCGATCCGGATTATCTGCGACCATACGAAGACTTCCGTGTTTATCCTCGGCGATGAACAGGGGGTAAAACCGTCTAACGTGCAGCAGGGGTATATCCTTCGGAGACTCATCCGCAGGGCGATAAGGCATGGGCGTAAGCTGGGAATTGACCACGTATTTCTCAGAGAACTCGGAGAGATAGTGCTGGAATTGTACAAGGAAACCTACCCGAACCTGGAGCACAACCGTGAGTTTGTGCTAAGGGAGCTCGACGCCGAGCAGGAGCGCTTTTTTGCAACCCTGCAGAAGGGAGAGCATGAGTTCGAAAAAATGCTCCCCAATCTTCTCAAGGGGGAGAAAAAACTCATTCCCGGAAGAATCGCCTTTAAACTCTACGACACCTACGGTTTTCCCCTCGAGATTACCGAGGAACTCGCCGCTGAGCATGGGTTAACCGTCGATCGGGAAGGTTTTCAGAAGGCCTTCGAGAAGCACCAGGAGCTCTCCAAGAAGGGAGCGGAGAAGACTTTTAAGGGGGGCCTCGCGGACGCCTCAGAACAGACCACCGCCCTCCATACGGCTACGCATCTGCTCCATCAGGCGCTCAGGAATGTTCTGGGAGACCACGTGCGGCAGATGGGAAGCAACATAACCACCGAGAGACTCCGGTTCGACTTTGTCCATCCCGATAAGCTTACTCCCGAGCAGATACAGCAGGTCGAAGATATCGTAAATGAGCAAATCGAGCGGGATCTTCCGGTTAAAATGGAGATAAAGACTCTGGAAGAGGCAAAGGATGAGGGAGCCATCGCCTTTTTCGATGCAAAATACGGGGAACAGGTAAAGATCTACTCGGTCGGGGATTTTTCCAAGGAGGTCTGCGGCGGTCCCCACGTGGAGCGTACCGGAGAGCTGGGAAAGTTCAAAATAAAAAAAGAACAGTCCTCATCGGCGGGTGTGCGGAGAATCAGAGCTATTCTGGAGAGGTAATGCCCAGGGCAAGTTGACCGCAGGCACCGTTTACTCCCCGTCCCCGGGTAAAACGCTGGGAGACTGTAACTCCCCGCTCCTGTAAAAAGCCGATAAACCTCTTTACTTCCTCTCGGCCAGGTTCGGAGAAGGGGAGCTGCGGCACGGGGTTCCAGGGGATAATATTTACCTGAGCCCGGAGCGGGCGGGCAAACTCCGCAAGTCCCTGGGCATTCTCCCTGGAGGAGTTTACTCCCCCCATTATCACGTACTCCAGGCTTATTCTTCTCTTGTGGGTGTCTCTGTATTCGCCAAGAGCCTCGGCAAGGCGGGGAAGGGGGTTTCGCGCGGCTATGGGCATAAGTTCTTTTCTCTGCGTCGGGTCCGTGGTTATAAGAGAGAGGGCAAGACGGACAGCGGGGCCCTTTTCCGCAAGCTCGTATATAGCATCTACAATACCGGCGGTAGAGATGGTGATTCTGCGCAGGCTCAGACCGAGCCCTTCGTCGTGGTGCATGATGAGTATTGCCTTGCGCACCGCATCCAAATTTGCAGTCGGCTCGCCCATTCCCATAAAAACTATGTTGTCTATTTTCCCGTAGAGATCCCACAGATGATGAAGCTGTTCCATAATCTCTCCTGCGGAGAGATTGCGCCGGAGACCCATCTCCGCGGTACGGCAAAAGCGGCATCCCATTGCGCAGCCGACCTGGCTGGAGAGGCAGGCGGTCTTTCGCCCCTCTTCGTCCTGCAGGAGAACACTCTCTACCACCGCTCCGTCGGAAGATTCCACGGCGATTTTTACGGTGCCGTCGTTATCCGGGAGGACGCGGGTAACCCGTGTAGAGGCGGGAATTTTAAAGTTGTGCTTCAGCTCTTCCCTTAAGGCCGCGGGCAGATTGGTCATCCCCTCGAAACTGCGGGCGCCGTCGCGGTGCAGCCAGCGGAACAGCTGGGCACCCCTGAATTTTTTACGGAGATCGAGTCTCTCTATGAGCTCCTCCGGAAAGAGGCCGAAAAGAGATTCCGAGAGGGGTTCCTGGGGCTTCCTATTACCGCTGTCGGCATTACCGCTGCTGCGGTTTACACTCATACATTTCTGCCGGTCTGAATTTTCTGGAGAAGCTTGGATACGTAGCTGTTTCTTATCCCCAGTTTCTGGAAATCCTCGAGCACCTCTACCGCCCTGTGGCGGTTGCCGATGGCGAGGTAGCACTCGGCTATCTCGGTATACAGACGGTGGTTCTTGGGATCGTTTCTCATAAGGCTAAAGAGACTGTCTATGGCGTCTTCGTATTTTCCCCTCTCCTTGTTGATGAGGGCAAGGCCGAGGATTGCGTACATATCAAACTCGATATTTAAAGCGGAGTGGTAGTAGCGCTCCCCGTTGTCGAGATCTCCCATCTGTCTGTAGGCGTCGCCGGCCCTGGTAAGAATAACCTTGTTGTGGGGATCGAGTTTGAGGATTTTATGCCAGTATTCGAGGGACTCCTCGTGCCGGTTGAGACCCCGGTAGCAGTCCGCGAGCCCGAAGAGGGCGTAGAAGTTGTTCGGCTCCAGTTCGAGGGCCTGTATAAAATACTTGAGACCGTGTTCGTAGGTTTTGAGCTTTCTGTGGCAGTTCCCCAGGCTCGTAAGTACCCTGATATCCACGTTGTCCTGTTTTACCTCGAGCATCCGCTCCCAGTAGGAGAGGGCGTCTTCGTACTCCTTAAAGTCGTAGTGCAGGTGACCCAGGCCTATAAGCGCGTAGGGATTATCCGGCTCTATCTCCAGTACTTTTAGGTATATCTCCCTGGATTTGCGGAAATCCTTTACCTTTCTATACGCGTCGGCGACCCTGGTAAGAACGGTTACATTGTTGTCGTCGTACTGCAGGTACTGCTCCCAGATCTTGATGGCGTCGGTATACCTGTTAAGGGCCTTGTAACAGTCCGCAAGCCCGAAAAGGGCGTAGTTGTTTCCTTCGTGGTTTTCCAGACACTGCTGATAGTAAGATATTGCTTTTCTGAAATCCCCTCTCTTGCGGGCTGCGTCGCCGAGCCCTACCAGGGCATAGTTATTGACATCGTCGTACTCGAGTATCTGTCTAAAACAGTCTTCGGCATCGTTAATGAGGTTCTCTTTTAAGAGTTGATACCCCCGTTTAGAGAGTTCGGATATCTCATTGAGCTGCTCTTCGGGAAGCTCTTCCTGTCCTTCGTGCTGCTCCTCTTGGGGCATCTCTCCGACTATATCTGTAGAAGTCTCTTCTACTTCAAAATTGTTTTGTTCTTCACTATCGTTCATACTCACTTTATCCTTCCTCGGAGAGCCACGTACGAATAACCTGCGACATCTCTATCACGAGCTGTTCTCTTTTTTTTACCGACGGGGCAAGCCAGTACATCCTGAGTGCTTCGTAGGGTTCTCCTTTTTCTCTGTAGTAGTCACCGATGCGTTCGATGCCGTAAGAATATCCTGTAGTAAGGAAGATCTTCTTTGCCGTCTTTATATCTCCACTATTGAAGAGTTCATTCCCTTTTCTGTTGAGAGCGGCTTTTTTTTGAGAGGGAAAACCCTCCTTTTTTCCGGGGCTTACTTTAATAAACCCTTCTATCGGCATATTATTTAACGCATCATCTTTTTTCATATAGATTCAGTACGCCCTAGCCTCAATATACTTAAAAAACGATGGATACGCAATAGAAAAAACACAATGAGCGCAATCTTATAGCAATAGTTTAGTAAAATAGTCTTTAATAATAGTCTATTTTTCTATTATTCCCTTGGTGGATGCATCCTCTTTCCCCTCAATAAGCGTGTAGGAAGAGGATAAAGCCCTGCCAAGAGCCTTGAATAGAGCCTCCGCCATGTGGTGGCTGTTCTCTCCATACCGACATTGCCCATGCAGATTGATCCTGGAGGAGTTTACCAGGGCAAGGAGAAATTCCCTTATAAGGGCAATAGAGAACTCGCCGCAGTACTCCTGGGGATAGGCGGCGTTGTAGACTAGATACGGTCTTCCGCCGGCGTCTATAGTTATCTCGCTCAGGGCATCGTCCATGGGAATAACCGCGTGGCCGTAACGGATAACCGGACCGTACTCTCTCACGGTAGCGGCCAGAGCGTTACCAATAACCATGCCCGTATCCTCGACAAGGTGGTGCGGGTCGACTTCCAGGTCTCCTTCCGCGTGGATCGACAGATAAAAACGGCCGTGGAAAGCCATGGATGAAAGCAGATGATCAAAAAAGGGCATTCCCGTGGAGATCTCCCCGCCCTTGCCCTCCATATCGAGTTCTACCGAGATGCGGGTCTCTTTTGTCTCTCTCGACTCTTTTACAGCTCTTTTACCGTAATCTTTACCGCTCATTACCGTGCTCCTTCCGGTTAGCCGCTTTATCTCCTCGCAGTTTTCCGAGAAGAGTGTGTATGGATTCGTACCGGAGTTTGTAATAGGAGGGGTTTGCGATAAGATAGACCCCTATTTCCCCCAGAGTCTCTATTACTTCCAGTTTATTCGCTTTAAGGGTAGATCCTGTTTCCACCAGATCTACAATATAGGGGGAGAGCCCCAGAATAGGTGCAAGCTCCACCGAGCCGTTTAGCTTAACTATTTGCACCGGCACATTGCGGTTGTGGAAAAAATCCCTGGTATAGCGGGGAAACTTTGTGGCGATAGTGGGAGTTCTGCCGATATCGTCGGTGTTATGGCCCTGCTTTGCCGCAAGACACATCCGGGTGCCGCCAAACTCAAAGCGGTAAAGACGGAAAAAGCGCAGACCCGATTCGTAGATTACATCCTCTCCGGAGACACCCAGGCCGGCTATACCGTGGTTTACGTATGTCGGAAGGTCCGAGTTCTTTACCAGGAAAATATCGATGAGCCCCGTATTCTCGTGGGCAACGAGTTTTCTCTTCTCAAAGGTAAAGGAGAGCCCCCTTTGGGCAAAAAGCTCCTGCACCTGGTCAAAAAGTCTCCCCTTCGGAAGGGCGAGAGTAAGAGGTCCGTTGTCGAATTTGTCCGTCATAGCAGTGCAATCCTCCCCTCGTTGCGGAGTTTTTCGGCCTTTTTAAACGTCTCTATGAAGTCCCCCTCGTCCACCTTTTCGATATTCCCGGGCAGGCTGAAGCGGTTTTCCGTCAGATGTTCTATTTTGCGCAGCATGAAGGAAAAACCCACCGAAGGACAGTCGAAACCGAAGGTGGAGAGGAGTTTGTCGTACCTTCCCCCCGAAGCGAGGGCGGAATCGAGACCGGGAAGATAGGAGCGAAAGACGATACCGGTGTAGTAGGGCTGGCCTCCTATCTCGGAGAGGTCTATCCTCACGTTCTCCCCGTACCCAGCGGCTTCGAGGGTGCGCACTATCTCCTCGATGTAGAGGAGGTCCTCCATCTCTTCGTTGTGGAGCATCCCCTCGAAGGAGGAGATAAAAGGGGAGAACTCCTCTCTTTTACCCAAAAACCCGCATATCGACACAAGAAGATCCGTCCGACGGGGAGGAAAATGGGCGCCAAGCACCGTCGTGAAGCCCTCAAAGTCGCGGTTGCGCAAAAAAGATACCGCAGCGGAATAATCCTCCGGGGGCAAGTCTCCCAGGGTGTTTATAATAAAACGCTGGGAACCGATATGGAGTGCCGGTGTAACTCCAAGCCTGGAGAAGACGCTCTGCATGAGCAGGAGAACCTCCATATCCGCTTGGGAGCCGGCTTTTCCGATAAGCTCTGCCCCCATCTGGAAGAATTCGTTTTTGGAGATATCCTCGGCGTTCTGGTGGCGGAGAATTGTATCTCCGTAACAGACCCTGGTGGGCAGGTCCTCCTCCCTGAGCCAGAGGCCCATCTGTTTTGCCAGAAAGAGGGTTATATCGGACCTGAGTAGAAGCAAGTCCCCCTCCCGGTCGACCAGACGGTATATGTCGCGATTGCTCCCCTTGAGAAGGGGACGGTAAATGTCGTAAAAATCGAAGACCGGAGTCTCCACGGGAAGGTATCCCCAGAGGGTAAAGAGGTTAAACACCTCCTCGGTTATTTTCCTGTGGCGGTAGGCTTCTTCGAGATGAACGCCCTCTGTTCCCTGGGGAACCTGGAGGTAGCGTTTTTTCATGTCCTTCACACACTGCTCCTTGCCCGTTCTCTATGGATTGATCCCGGATGGATCTTAGATGGAGATTATACATATTCCGCGGGTTCGGGAAAAGGGTGTAATCCTGGAGGAGACCCCGAAGTTCCCCGGAGCGTGATTTACACCCGGCGGAGGAGTTATTCCCGGCGGAAGAATCGGAGGGTAGACCCGCCGTAGGTCCTTATATCGCTGCAGGATAAAGCGCCTATCCGTTCGGGCCACTCCTCCTTGCTCGGGTGATGAATCAGACACACACCTCCCTCTTCGAGAAGTCCCTGCTTTTCCACGAGAGTTACAAGTTCGGTTTTGTCTTTATACTTAAAGGGAGGGTCGAGGTAGACCACGGTATATGGGGACGCCGAGCCCATAAAGCGCTCGGCGGGCATTGTGCGCAGCGATATTTCGCTCTCTACCATGGAGATGTTGTTCAGAATTACCCTCCGCTTTCTTCCGTCCTTCTCCACGAGAGTAACCGGAGAGGCGCCGCGGCTTGCAGCCTCTATACCCACTACGCCCGAGCCTGCAAAAAGATCCAGAAAGGAGCAGCCGGTAAGATCTCCGAGTATGGAGAACATCGACTCTCTCATTCTGTCCATAGCCGGACGTATTACCCCCTTTGGACACTCCACCCGCCGTCCCGAGTAAATTCCTCCTGTTATCCTCATTGCGTATTATCCTCCTAAAAAGATATCCTCCGAAAAGGGAGGGCAGCGGTGCAGGACCTCCCGCAGGGAGGAGTGTTCGGGTTCGAGCAGGCCGGGATCGGCTGCGCTTATTGCAAAGGCCTCCTTTCTTGCGTCCTCGAGAAGGGAGAGGTCCTTTGCAAGGTCTGCAAAGCGGAATCTTAAATAGCCCGATTGGCGTACTCCCGCGGGTTCCCCCGGTCCCCGCAGTTTAAGATCCTCCTCTGCAATAACAAATCCGTCGGAGGAGCGCTTCATTACCATGAGCCGCTGTTTTCCCTCTTCGGTAAGGGAGTTGCTGTACACGAGAAAGGCGTAGGACTGCTCTTTGCCCCGGCCCACTCTCCCCCTCAGCTGGTGCAGCGACGCAAGGCCGAATCTCTCGGCGTGTTCTACAACCATGCACGTTGCCCGGGGGACATCCACTCCAACTTCTACAACGCTGGTGGCAACGAGGACCCTGGTCTCCCCCTCGACAAACCGGCGCATCCTCGCGCTCTTCTCCTCCTCGGGGACCCGGCTGTGTATAATCTCCACCTGGAAATCCGGGAAAATTCTGTTCTTTAGGTATTCCCCGGTCGATTCAGCGTCTTTAAGCTCCTCCTGTCCCCCCTTCTCCTGGGGCAGCCCGCCTCCTGGAGTCTCGTTCTCTATTCTCGGGTAGACAAAGTAGGCCTGCATCCCCCGCTCGAGCTCTTTGCGCACGGCAGCGTAGACCTTTGCCTCGTTGGAGCGGCGAGCGAGATGGGTAACCACCGGTTTTCTGCCGGGGGGCATAGTTTTAATTGTGGAAACATCTATGTCGCCGAAAAAAGTGAGGGTGAGGGTCCGGGGGATGGGTGTGGCGGTCATGAGCAGGAGGTCTGGAGTCTCTCCCTTGGCCATCATCCGGGCGCGCTGCTCCACGCCAAATTTGTGCTGCTCGTCGATAATTACGAAGCGGAGAGACTTGAATTGCACCTCCTCGGTAAATAGAGCGTGGGTTCCCACTATAAGGTCTACCTCCCCGGATTCGAGGGCGCTCAAGAGGGGTGTTTTCTGATGCTTTCCAAGCCCGCCGTGGAGCAGGGCAACCGAGATTCCCAGGGGCTCGAGAAGAGCCGCGGCGTTTTCTCCGTGCTGGCGGGCAAGCAGTTCCGTGGGAGCGAGAAATGCAGCCTGTCCCCCGGCCTCTATAACGGGAAGAGCAGAGAGAAGGGCGACCAGGGTCTTTCCCGAGCCTACATCTCCCTGCAGAAGCCTTGCCATGGGGGTCGGAGACTCCAGCCCCCTCCGTATCTCCCCGATTACGGTGTGCTGATCGTCGGTCAATGAGAAGGGAAGCGACTCGAGGGCCCTCTGCTGGAGTTCCGCCGGAAGAGTTTCGCGTTTCACTCCGGCGGCAGCGCCGCTCCCTGCGGCGTCGGTGCGGCGGGCCCGCTTTCTTGCGGCGATAAGCTGAAAGTGAAAAAGCTCCTCAAAAGCAAGGGTTCTCCTGGCTTCGGAGATTTCTCCGAGGGTTTTGGGAAAGTGGATTTTTTGCAGCGCCGAAGCCTTGGGCATAAGCTTGTAGCGGCTTACAAGAGACCGGGGCAGTTCGTCCTCTACCCATTTTCCGTAGCGCTGGAGGGCATCCTGAACAGCCTTCCTGAGCATTTTTTGAGTAAGAGTCCCCGAGAGGGGGTACACAGGCTCTATGGAACCGAATTTGGGGTTTTTGATTCCGTAGGGCTCGGTCTCAAAACTGCTCGACTGAAGCTCCCCGTAGCCGTAGGAGAGTGTCCCGTAGAGGTAGAACTTTTTTCCCGGGGTAAGAACATTGGCCAGAAAATTGCGGTTAAAGCAGAGGAGGGCGGCGGTCGCCGTCTCGTCGCGGACGTACACTTTTAATACCTTTTTGTATCCCCGGCCGAAGTAGTCGTGGGCAAGGACTTCAACAACGGTGTTTACCGGAGTGCCGTTCACACCCTCTTTAAGGGGAACTTTTGTGCTCAGGTCGCGCCATGTTCGCGGAGGACGGGAGAGGAGGTCGGAGACGGTGGTAATCCCCGCATCCGACAGCAAAGCCGCCGAAGCTTTTCCTATTCCCTTGAGGTCGCTCACAGGATACGAAAGCTCTCCTACATACATGCCCCGGATTCTCTAGAAGGGAAGCCCCTGGAGAATATGGCTCAAGGAGTTAAAAATAAAACTTCCCGCAATGGAAACGGCAAGCAGCCCTGCACCACCAATAGCCAGCCCTGTTTGATAGGTAAGAAAGCGTTTGCTGAAGAATGTGCGGTGTACCCAGTTAAGATAGGGAGTAATAAGCATGTCGACTGTTCTCACAAAGGGGTGTACGGTGTTTACGCGAAAAGCCCAGGCCCCAAAGCGTATGACTATGAGCACAATAAACAGGGTGAGTATAAAAGAGACCGCCGACCACAGGGCCTGCACGATAATTGCCAGCACAATTCCCACCGAAATTTTTCCATACATAGCGAGGGTGTTGAGTATATTAAGAACTATGACAAGAGAGATAAGTCCCGCAATAGGGGAGAAATCCACCGTTCCCACCCGGAGGAATTTGAAACGGCGAAAATAGTTGAGGTAGGGGTCGGTGAGATTTGTGAGAATACGGTAGATTTTACCGTATTCCACCCCGCTGAACCAGGTAAGAAGTACCCGTACAAAAATGATAAGCATGTATACGGAAACCAGAGTAGCGAGTAGTCGTGAGACGGTCTGTATCATAATAAATCCTTTCCTTTAATCGAGCTTCTATAAAAAGCTCGATCCATTGTCTGTTTTTTTCCGTTCCGGAGCCGCCTATGCGGTCCAGACATCCTCTATAGACGGTGTTTCTTTGAGCTGCTCGATAACATTTCTGGAACTCGAGAGAGTTATCTGCCCGGAGGCTTTTATTACGGTCTCTTCGGTATTGTCGTGGCCGTTCAGGTGAACAAAAAGAGTACAGGGCCCCTTGTGGTCGAAGAGGTAGGATCGGAGGTTGTACAGTTCCTCCTCCGTATGTCTGCCGGGAGCCAGCCGTATATGAATTTCCCTTGTCTCTATCTCCTTCAGCTCTTGCGGAGGGTGTATTGTCTCCACTATCAATTTTGGGTCTCCCCTGCTGGTGTCCATCCTTCCTGTAAAACCCATAATCTCGTCTACCTCGAGCTTTTCTCTGTACTGTTCCCACAAATCGGAGAAGACAACCAGTTCTAAAATACCGTTGTAGTCCTCTAACTGCAGAAAAGCCATGGGCCGCCCTTTTTTTGTCTGGATAGTGCGGACTCCCACAATAATTCCCAGAATGGAGTACCTGTTTTCGTGAATAAAACGTCCGGGTTTTGAGAGGTCGATGTGTACCGCCTTGCGCCAGAGCTCTCTGTATTTGTCCAGGGGGTGCCCGGATACGTAAAATCCCAGCAGCTGTTTCTCCAGCTGCAACCTGTAATGGAGAGGCCACTCCTCCGGGGCAGGCACCATTTCGAAGGACAAAAACTCCTCCTCCGGCTGTTCTCCAAAAAGGGATGTCTGCCCGTATTTCTCCTGCTCCTTCTTGCGGGAGATAAACTCCACGGAAGACTCGAGATTGTGTTGGAGGGTAGCCCGGGATTCTTTGAGAGAGTCGAAGGCGCCGCACTGTATAAGAGTCTCTATCACCTTTTTGTTTACCGTTCTCAGGTCTATTTTGTCGAGAAAATCCACGAAGGAGGTGTAGGCCCCCTGTTCTTCCCTTGCCCGGAGAATCTCGTCCACCGCGGCCTTTCCCACGTTTTTAATTCCCACGAGCCCGTAGACTATCTTCTCCCGGGATACGGAAAAATTGTGCTGGGAGAGGTTTACATCCGGGGGAAGAATCTCTATCCCCAGGCTTTTTGTCTCGCTTATATAGAGGGCGAGTTTGTCCGGATTATTTATCTCGTTGGTGAGGTTGGCGGCCATGAACTCGGCGGGATAATTGGCCTTGAGGTAGGCGGTTTTATAGGCCAGGACAGAATACGCGGCGGCATGGGATTTGTTGAACCCGTAGCGGGAGAAAGGTTTGAGCATCTCGAAGAGTTCGGAAGCCTTCTCCCTGGTGTAGCCCTTGGCAACGGCTCCGTCGATGAACTCTATCTTCATCTTCTCCATCTCTTTCTCTTTCTTCTTGCTCATTGCCCTGCGCAGCAGATCCGCCTTTCCGAGGCTGAACCCGCCGATTATCTGGGCAACCTGCATTACCTGCTCCTGATAGACTATTACTCCGTAGGTAGGCTCCAATATCTCCTTGAGGCTTGGATCGGGGTAGGTTATCTTGCTTTTGTCGTGTTTCGATTCAATAAACTGGGGGATGTACTGCATGGGTCCGGGGCGGTAGAGTGCATTTAAGGCGATAAGTTCCTCTATCGATTCCGGTTTTGCCTGTTTGAGAATTCCCTGCATTCCCGAGCTTTCGAACTGAAACACGCAGGTGCTCTTGCCCTCTCCGAGGAGCTTGAAGGTTGCCCTGTCGTCTTCCCGTATCTTCTCTATATCGAAATCGACTCCCCGGTCGTGAATAAGCTGTTCGGTATTTTTAATAAGGGTGAGGGTTTTGAGTCCGAGAAAATCCATCTTTACCAGGCCGCACTCTTCGAGTTGATCCATGGTGTACTGGGTGGAGACGGAGCCGGTTTTGGGGTCTACGTAGAGGGGGACGTATTCGGTAAGAGGTTTTCGTCCGATAACAACCCCCGCCGCGTGGGTGGAGGCGTGGCGGCTCAATCCCTCGAGGGTCCTCGCCGTGGCCATGAGCTGCGCGTATGTGCCCCCCTTCGCTTCGATCTCCTTGAGCTTCGGCTCGCTTGCAAAGGCATCCTTGAGGGTGGTTCCGGGCGCCCCGGGGACCAGCTTGGAAATTTTATCGGACTCCGCGTAGGGCAAATCCATTACCCTTGCCACGTCCCTCAGAACCGCCTTTGCACCGAGGGTGCCGAAGGTGATAATCTGTCCAACCTTCTCTTTGCCGTATTTTTGGGTTACATAGTCTATAACCTCGTTGCGGCGTTCGAAGCAGAAGTCTATGTCGAAGTCGGGCATGGAGATTCGTTCGGGATTCAAAAAACGCTCGAAGATAAGATTGTACTTAAGAGGGTCTATATCGGTAATACCGAGGGCGTAGGCGACTATCGAACCGGCCCCGGATCCCCTTCCTGGGCCTACGGGTATACCCTGTTTTTTTGCATAGTCTATAAAGTCCCAGACAATCAAAAAGTACCCGGGAAAACCCATAGAGTTTATTATGTCGAGTTCCTTGCGGGCTCTCTCGTAGAGTTCCTCGGTAACCGGAGAGTATCGCTGTGCCAGCCCCTCCATGGTGATGGAGTCGAGGTACTCCTCGAGGCTGGTAAAGTTATCGGGAATTTCGTAGTGGGGCAGCTGAGGGCCGGGCAGTTCTATCTCGAGGTTGCACTTCTGCGCCAGTTTAACCGTATTCTCCAGGGCTTCGGGGGTGTCCTTAAAGAGGGCCGCCATCTCTTCACCGGATTTCAGGTAGAACTGGTCGGAGTCGAACTTGAGCCGTTTCTCCTCGTGGAGCTTTTTGTTGGTTCCTATGCAGATGAGGGCATCCTGGGCTTTGGCGTCTTCCCGATAGATGTAGTGGACATCATTTGTGGCAATAAGGGGGATGGAGGTGGACTCTGCAATTTTTTTGAGCTTCTCATTTACCCTTTTTTGCTCCGGTATTCCGTGGTCCTGGAGTTCCAGGTAAAAATTACCCTCCCCGAAGAGGGAGAGCATCTCTATAGAGAGGTTTTCCGCCTCTTTCTCTTTTCCTTCGAGTATGAGCCGGGGAATCTCTCCGGCAAGGCAGGCGGAGGTTGCAATAAGACCGTCGTGGTAGTGCTCGAGCAGCTCCTTGTCTATTCTCGGTTTATAGTAAAAACCCTCTGTATACGAGAGTGAACCAGGTGGTTGTACCTGTTTTTCGATTCCGAGCCCTGTTTTTTGAATCTCGACTCCGGGGAGACGTAAAACTCGCTTCCGATAATCGGTTTGATCCCGTTTTTCCTGCAGGTCTTATAAAATTTGAGTACTCCGAACATGTTTCCGTGGTCGGTAATTGCGAGACGGGTCATCCCCAATTCGGCGGCCCGGGCAACAAGCTTCTCTATGTGGGCTGCACCGTCGAGAAGAGAGTAGTCTGTATGGTTATGAAGATGGACGAAGTCGGACATTATGCGCTCCTAGGGTAGAATATACCTAAAGAGAGGCTATGTTGCAAGCTCGGATTCGGGCTCATGCAGAGCACTGAGGTACCATTGAAAAAGTCGCAGGGCCCGCTGCTTCTGAAAGAGAGTAACCTCCCCCGGCAAATCCTTGAGAGAGGCCCTCAGCAGTTCCCGCGCCTCCCCTCTGTGCTTCTCGGTGAGGGGCACTTTTTTGCCTGTTATAAGCGCCTCGAGGTTAAAATCCCTCAATATCGATTTTCCCAAAAAGGTAACTGCAATACGGAAATCGGTTATTTCCCCCTTACGTACCTCGGTAAGCGCACTAAAGGTGAGGGAGCGCTTGGGAGAGATAAAGGGGTCCCCGACTTTCTGGAAGAACTGAAGGTTCCAGTTTACAAAGGGAATGCGGAATCTTGTTATGAGTTCTCCCGGCTCGAGGGAGGGGGTGCCGGTTTTGGAAAACAGTCTGGGTATGGGAATCCAGCGGGAGCCTCCGGCATGCCGTAACTCCGCACGCGTATCGAGAAGGGTGAGAATACCGTAACTGTTGAGCCTTCTAGGGGCATGACACACATTACCGCCCAGGGTTGCCACATTGTGGATTGCGGGGTGGCCTATCTTTCGCAAGGAGTGGTCGAGGGCTTTGGGAAGGACATGTTTTCCCACCTTGAGTATTCTGTCCACCGGCACTCCTGCTCCTATCTCCAGATACCGTTCGCTCCGGCTTATCTTCTTGAGCTCCGGGACACCGGCAAGATGGATAACCTTTTTCGGCAGCTCGAACTCGGGGCTGTTCAGTTCTCGGCCCAGTGCGCTGGCGCCCGCTACGAGCAGAGCATCGGGATATTCCTGGTATATCTTGAGAAGCTCTCCCAAAGAGGAGGGTCGGAATACATTGGTAATATGCATCTTAGTCGTGGGCAAGTCTTATCCTCCTCAACTCCGCCGCCCGCTGCACTCCCTTTGCAATTGTATTGAAATTGGTGCAGGGACAATAGGTGCCGGCAAAGGATTCAAATATATACTGAACGGAAGGGGAGAGGGTATTTTCGAGAATCGACTGAATGATAATAACTTTAGAGGGAAAACAGAAGCTGCAGGGGTGTGCGCCGGTCTCCTCGAGACCGTGAAGGATATCTTCGTATCCGGTGGAACGGCTTGTTCCCTCGTAGGTGTGTATAAAAGTCCCCTCCGCTGCAAAAGCGGGGATAAGGCAGGAGTATACCAGTTTACCGTTAAGGAGGAGGGCGCAGTTTCCGCAGTTACCCTTATAACAAGTAGGATGCAGGCTGGAAATAGAAAGTTCGTTACGAAGAAGGTCGACAAGGCGGATCGAAGGGGATGCCTCGACGGACACGTCTTTTCCGTTAAGAGTAAAGGAAATCTTCATCTCTCCTCCAGGTAATTCTGAATCAGCTCGGGGGTAATGGGAAGCCGGTCGAAGTAAGCACCCGTAGCCTGACACAAACTCGAGACAAAAGCGGAGGGTACAAGGGACTCCGCGAGGGGAGTAATTCCTCCCGGCAGGCCTTTCTCGCTGTCCACAAAAGAGACATGCACCGGAGGGAGTCGGAGAGACAGCTGTTCGTCAAGCTCCAGGGAATACTCCTGGCTGTAGCGGGGGGTAAACTTCTCCTCTCCCATAGACCAGGCAAGAGCCTCGTAGATACTGTTTTCCGCGATGGAGGCGGCGTACTCCAGGTTATACACCTTGCCCGCGTCAAAGACTCCCCATATTCCTCTAATTGCGGGGGCAAGGGTAAGAGTGTCCAGTTCAACCTCCACCACCACTGCTCCCCAGGAGTAGCTGAGAAAGGGGTTGCCCGTCATCTTGTCGTCGTCCCAGAGGCCTTTTTTAAGGCTGCCCAGGCTTTTTTTTACCTCAAGGGGCAGAGGGCTGTTGAACCGCTGCTTTTTGATCTGTCTGCAGCAGCGGTCGATGAGGTTTGTATATATGCCGGTAGCCGAGGAGAGCATCATCGGCCCGGATTCGGGGAGAGTATCCGTATCGCCTCCGGCAATTTCGACGTTCTCTTCGGAAATACCCAGAATCTCCCGGGCTCTGTTTTTCCAGATTCTCTTAATAGCATCGGGTATAGTTGTGCTGCCGCAGAAGATAGTAAGCTGATCTTTCCTGTCGAGCCGTACCACCACGTTCCACGTGGACTTTGCGTTTGCCCGAAGGGTAAAACCGTTTCCCGTAAAACCGGAGGATATCCCTATCCCCCGCAAATATCTCCGGGAAGTTTTGACATTACTGCGTCTCTTTTTTATCTGCTCGTAGGCGGCGTGTTTTCTGTGGAAGTCGGAGTACTCCATTACCCTGGTAAGGAGCGTAGAGAGGGGTATCTGTCTGAGTTTTGCCCCTGTTGGAAGGGTTGTGGTGTGGGCATACTCCTTTTTCCACTCTCCCGGATTATGCTGGGCGAGTTCGGCAAGCCTGGAAAAATGGGTCTCCGTGGCAAAAAGGCTCTGACTCAATCCGAGGCCCCGGTAGAGGTTCTTTGGGGGAGTGCTTGTCTTTACCGCTTTGGCCTCGATGCGGATATTGGGTATGGAGTAGTAGCCCGCAGCGGCTATTGTCGCCCGGGTAAGAAGTTCCCGGGAAAAGATGGGGAAAGCTCCCGTATCGAAGAGTATCTCCACTTTTTCCGTATCCACCTTTCCTTCCGGGTCGAGGACGGAGGTGCGTTTCATCCTCATCGGTGCCTTGTGGGTCGAGTAATCGTATGTTTCCCGGGGAGAGAGAAGAATTCTGGCCGGCTTACCGCTTTTCTCCGCAGCGAGAGCCGCGCAGGCGGCAAGCTGAGAGGGGAAAACCACCTTCTCTCCATACGCAGGAGATGAGGCGGTCTGAAGGACTTTTATTCTCTGCTTTTTTACTCCCAAGACCTCGGCAACTGTAGAACGTACATGATGAGGCCAATGGCTAGGAGCCTCTATTACAATCCTCTCTTCCTCGAGGTAGGCTAGAGCACCGAGGGGTGCCCTGGTAATATGCGATTCCGGTGTGGTGGAGTACTCCGCTTCGATAATCTGATATTGGGAATCGGTCCCCTTATACACATTCCCCTTTTCGAACACAACCGTGTCTACCACCTGTTCTTCGAGAAAGGGTTCAAAACTCAAAATCGAGTAATCCGTTTGATAGTTAACGAGGACCTTCCGGCGGCAGTGGGAGAGCAGTTTTCGGTCTCTCGCGGCGATTATACATATTGCCTGACCCTCGAAAAGTATCTCATCCTCCGACAAAAGCGGCATTCGGCTGCCGAATACACTCAGGTAATCGGCGCCGGGGATATCCCCCCGGCGGATAAGAAAGCATCCCTCGGGCAGTTCTTCCGATTCGATCGATTCTACAGTCCCCCTCGGTATAGTCGAACGTACTATCTCGAGATGAAGCATTCCCGGCCTGCTTACCTGGTCTATAAAGGGGAGTTCAGCAGGCATAATCGGCTCCTCTAAAACCGCCCCGCCGGTGGTGTTTTTTCCCTGTCTCCGTTACTTCGGATATAACCCTCTCCACCTCTTTGTCGGTAAGCCCGGGATAGATCGGCAGGCTGACGGCGTTGCGGAAGACTCGCAGGGAGACGGGAAAGTCCTCCGGTGTAAAACCGTACCTTGAGGCGTAGTAGCTCATAAGATGAAGGGGAATAAAGTGTACCGAAACCCCGATTCCTCTCTGCTGAAGCTCCTCGAGATAACTGTCCCTGTCTATATCGAGGGCCTCCGGTTTTATCCTGAGAATAAAGAGATGCCATGCGTGCTCCGCGGAGGAGGGGGGCGGGATGAGAAAATCGAGTTCGGAAAAGGCATCTAGATATCTGCGGGCAATTTCTTTGCGTCGCTGCAAAAAATCCTCCGCCTTCGAAAGCTGCACTCTCCCAAGGGCGGCCGCGATATCCGGCATATTGTACTTGTAGCCGGCGGCCACTACATCGTAGCTCCAGGAGGCGGAAGAGGAGGTGTAGCGGTCCCAAACCTCCCGGTCTATCCCGTGAAGCCTCATACGCCTTATCCTTTCCGCCAGACGGTCGTCGGCTGTGGTAATCATGCCCCCCTCGCCGGTGGTTATTGTTTTAGTCGCGTAGAAGGAGAAAACCCCCGCCGTTCCAAGAGTTCCAAGAAAGCCCCCGTCCGTGGAGACCGGAAAGGCGTGGGCCGCATCTTCCACAAGGTGAGTATTATACACTTTCGCCGTATCGGCAAGCTCTTCCATGCGGCAGGGGTGGCCGGCGAGATGCACCGGAATTATCGCCGCGGGAGGGCGAGACGGGTTGTGGGGTGTACACTCTCCGGGCGCCTTTCCTCCGGAACAGATTCGCTCTACCTCCGCCGGATCTATAGTGAGGGTCTCTTCGTCAATGTCGGCAAACAGAACCTCCGCACCGAGGTAGCGGATAACCTCCGCGGTAGCGGTAAAAGTGTAGGGGGTGGTAAGGACCGTATCTCCGCGTCCGATTCCCACCCCCTCGAGGGCCAAATGAAGCCCCGCGGTAGCGGAATTAACAGCCAGAGCGTGGGGAGAGCCTGTTTTTTCGGCAAACTCCGCCTCCAGTTTCTGCGTCTGCTCTCCGGTGGTGAGCCATCCGCTTCTCAGCACATCAAGGACGGCCTGCTCCTCTTCAGGACCGATTGAAGGTTTTGCAAAGGGAATAAACTCAGTATTCCGGCTCATCTTTCGGCCTCTGAATCGTGGGAAAACAGGAGTGGAGAACTTCTCGCAGGTGGAGCCGGCTTCTGTATATATTCGGCTTTTCGGGATCAAAAAAGCAGATCGGGGCAAGCTTCTCAATTAAACTGTCTATATTGTTTTCTACAGCTATACGGTTCTTCAGCCTGTTTATTCCCCGGTGATCGGTAGAATCCAGACATTCGCCTTCTCTCCATAGAGATTCGGTGAGTTTTTCTCCAGGCCTGAGCCCGGTATAGACAACCTTTATCTCCTCGGCGGGAGCAAAGCCGTAGAACCGGACCATTTGCTCTGCAAGATCCTTTATGGAGATTGGGTCTCCCATGTCCAGAATATAGACCTCTCCTCTCCTTCCCACCCCTCCGGCTTTTAAGACAAGGCTCGCAGCTTCGGGAATGGTCATAAAAAAGCGGTTTGCCTCGGGGTGGGTAACCGTTACCGGCCCCCCCTTGAGGATCTGCTTTGTAAAAAGCGGGACTATGCTGCCCCTCGAGCCGAGGACATTCCCGAAACGTACCACCATATAGTCGCCGGTGTCTCCGTTTGAGGAGAGCACGAGTTCTTCCGCTATCGCTTTACTTATACCGTAGACGCTTACAGGATCAACGGCCTTATCCGTAGACACAAATACAAACCGGGGAACCCCAGATTTTCTGGCGGCGCTGAGGACATTTCGAGTGCCGAAAACGTTGTTTTTTATGGCCTCTACGGGATTCTCTTCGAGAAGAGGTACATGCTTATAGGCGGCGCAGTGAAATATTGCATCCGCCTTTAATCTCTTGAGAATAAACTCCATATAGGAGGGATCCTGCATCTCCCCAATTATGGGTATTATTGTCGCCTTCTCTCCCACCCCTTCTTCCTGAAGCAGCCGGAGCTCTTTTTCTATTTCGTAGAGGTTGTTTTCCCCATGGTCGAAGAGATAAAGCCGCTCCGCCCCTCCCGAGAGAAGCTGTCGGGCGAGTTCGCTGCCTATACTGCCTCCTGCTCCGGTTATTAAAACCCGCTTTCCCCTGAGATAATCGAGACTCTCCCTCAGGCTTATTGCAACCTGATCTCTGCCGAGGATGTCTTCGGCGGTAATTTCCCTTGTCTGGATAAGGTGCGCGTCCCCGTCGATTATCTGGCTGAGTCTGGGGAGAATACGTATCCTTTTGAGGTCTGTCTGCCTGAGAACGGTATATATTCTCCTCATCTGGCTGGCGGTAGCCCCGGGGATGGCTATTAAAGCCTCGTCGGCTGGAATCTCCTTCAATAAAGAAGGGAGAGATGTGATGGGGCCGAGAACGGGGATATTGTCTATCTCTGTACCGATTTTCTCGGGGTTATCGTCGACAAATGCAACTACGTGTCCGAGGATACCCTTGGAGGAAATTTCCAGGGCTATCTCCCTCCCCGCAAATCCGGCCCCGATTATGTATATGTTGCTCCGTTTTTCCTGTATCATTGCGTATTTTTATTATCCTGTAACTTTTCCAGAAACTCAAACCCGAAATCTATAAGAAATGCCTCTTCATAAAAGGTCAGCTTTATCTTTGCCCTCTTTTTTCGTCTATCAACTTTAACTACCCAGCCTTCCATCCCTTTCATCGGGCCGTCGATAACCTGTATACGGCTGTTTTCGTCAAAGGTAACTCGGGATTTTTCCACCACTTCGCCAAATTGGAGAAAGTGAAGGAGAAGCTCTCGTTCGTGTCCCCGTAGAGGCTCGATGTTCTGATTGCTCTTGAGAAATCGTATAAACCCCGAGGTTCTTTTGAGAATCCAGTACATCTCCGGAGGTATCTCCTCCGATTCGATAAAGAGGTAGCTCGGGAAGATGGGGGCAAGCTCTTCTCTCTTTTTTCCCCTTCTTCTAACGGTGAGTTTTCTCCTGGGCCATAAAAAGCGAGCCCAGTTACGCCACTCGGGAAGGCTGATGTCGAGATAGTTCTGGGCAAGTTTGAGGTATCTTTCTTCTTCTCGTGTCCATATCTGAAGTGCATAATATTCCATTTATATTGTTCTCACGGTCTAGCTAGGAAAATACCACGATTGGGTGGTATCTGCAACCCAAGGGGGAGTACTTCTTTTGTGAACCACTAAAATCAGTTTACCCTGAAGGAATTTTTTCCGATAGTAAAAAAAACTTTGATGTGCTAAAACATTCCGATTTTAAAGCGCCTCAACTACAAGGAGCTAATGGATGAAACAAAAAAAAACAATGACATTTATCTTTTCTCTCTTATTTATCTCTTCTCTCTTACCTGCAGGGGCGGAAACCGTGATGATATACACTGACAAGGAAAAGGGTGAGGGAGATGTAGAGATGTCGAGGGGATATCTTGAAGATGGAGTTATGGAAACCTTTTTTGATGCCGGTCATATAGTCTTTAATGCGTATCCCGCGATGGCCGAGGATGCAACTCAGCCCGATGGTTTTTCTGAAAAATTTTCCGTAAGAGCGGCTAAAGCCGGAGGCGCTTCCCTTCTCCTGGAAATATTCATCAAGTTTGATGCTGACGAAGAGAATAAACTTCCCTACTCGGCCTCTTACAGCCTTTATGAGTTAAAAACGGGAGATCTTCTGGCTCAAGGAGAGGAGGATTTACCGGACAAGGACGATGAAAAGGAGTTGGGAAAAGAAGAGAGGCTCCACCGTTTGGGATCTGCGGTTGCATCGAGAGTTTTGGAAAAGAAATGATTTCGAGCTTAATTGGCACCTCATAACACCCGAAAATAGTAGAGGGAGAGAAGTATGAGTAAACAGTTGACAATCCTTATTTCCATATTTGCTATGGTATTTTCTCCGGTGCTTTTTAATACCGCAGATACGATATCCGCGGAAGACACCTTTTGGGAGGGAGGAATAGCCATAAGCTCCTATGGGCAGCTGCCGAGAAGCGGTTTTTACGCGGCGAGTAATGCCTTTCCTGCGGATTCCAAGGTAAAAGTACGCAATTCCGAGACCGGTGAGGCGGTGGAGGTGAGGGTTGTAGAGCGACTCGACGATCCTCATCTGTTTATGCTTGTATCCCCGGAGGCGGGGAAAGCTCTGGGTATTACCGAAAATGAGATTGTAAATGCCACTGTAGCTCCTGTATCCGAAAGAACCGATATTGCCTCTGCAGCCGGAGCAGAAGAGCCGGCGTATTCACTCGATCCGGATAGAAACCCCATGGCGGAGATAGAAGAAATAGAGGAGCCGAAAGATTCGGAAGGCTTGAGTGTACTCAGGGATTACCTCGACGAGGAAGAACCCCCAGACTCGGAACCTCCAGAAGAGAGTTCCGACGAGCTGGAAGAGATAGTTGAGCCGGAGATAGCCCCGGAGTCTTCTGAACCTGAAGAGCCCGAGGAGAAGGAAGAGCCCGAGGAGAAGGAAGAGCCCGAGGAGAAGGAAGAGCCCGAGGAACCTGAAGAGCGCGAGACCCCGCGGGTTACTGTTATTCGGGATGTGGAAGAGGAACCGGAGTCCTCCGAGCCTTCCTCCAGAGCACCTGATGTACCCGCCGACCCTCCCGTCGAAGAGGGAGAAACAGCAGCGGAAAGAGAGGCCCCCTCGGCGGAGGGCATGTCTGTTGCTGAAAGGCCTGCTGTAGAGATAGAGATTCGGGATAGACTGCCCCGGCCGAAGGTAAGAGAAGATACTGTGAAACGGGATGAGGTCCTTCCTCCTGAGAAAGAAGCGGAAGAGAAGAGGCGTGCCGAAGCACTTGAGCAGGAGGAAGAAGTCGAAACTCCGGGGTGGGACCGGCTGGAGCCGCTTTTTGCCCGGAAGAGGGACAACGGCTACTCTCCTCCCTCTCCACTTCTGCCGGAAGCTGCGGATGAAGAAGAGGAGGGTCCGACCCCCTCTATGGTGTACCTCGAAACTTATCTCCATGAGAAGGGAATCAGCTATACATCGCCGGAGCCAGGTCTTCCGGAAGTGGAGCAAGGTGTTGCAGATATAGAGGAATTAGAACCGACGGAGAAAGAAGTAGTGCTTGCAAAGCTGCATACACCGGAAATTCCTGAGGACATGCCTCCCGAAGATGTCCCGAAGGAGGGGCCGGATGCAGGAGAAGAGGAGCTTGCGGAAGATCAGCCGGCGGCAGACGCAGAAGAGCCGGAAGCAGAAGAGCCGGAAGCAGATGGAGAGGAACCGGAAGAGAGGTCCATTCCTGAAGAGGCGAAGCTCGTACTCACTCCGGCCGAAGAGCGCCCGCCGGAGGGAAAACCGGACAGGGAGTACGAGGAGCAGGACATAGAATCCGAGGAGACAGAGGAACAGGAGGAGAAACCGGCTCGGAAGACCGAGGAACCCGACAGAGAGTCTGAAGTAATTGCCCAGGCACACTTTACCGAGTCCCTTGCCCCGAGTTCCTATTATCTCCAGCTCGCCGCGTACCAGGAGATAGAGACGGCGGAAAGACTTGCGGGCAAACTGCTTCCCCGTTATCCGGTAACCATTTATGAGGGTGGAGATGAGACGTTTCCCTACAAGGTGATGGTCGGCCCGCTGAACGAGGACGAAAGCGGAGCGATTCTCTATTCGTTTACATCCCGCGGGTACAGGGACGCGTTCCTGCGGAGGGGAAATTAGACGGAAGGTACCCACACCGTTGCCCAGGAAAGTATGGAAAGAGAAAAAGCTGAAGAAGAGATTAGAAAGATTTCCGAACTCTTAAGGAAGTATCAGCATGAATACTACGTGCTCGCCCGGCCTTCGGTAAGCGACAGAGAGTACGACCGGCTCTTCGACCGGCTCCGGGAGCTGGAGAAAGAGTTTCCCGATCTACAGGAGCCGGATTCTCCTGCAAAGAGAGTGGGCTCGGACCTGACCAACACCCTTCCGGAGGTCGAGCATACCGTTCCCGTACTCAGTCTGGATAAGGCCTACACTGCCTCGGAGGTAGACGCATGGATGAGGAGGACGGCCGAAAAAGCGGGGCGACCCTTGTCCTTTGTGGTGGAGGAGAAAATAGACGGAGTCTCTATTGTTCTCTACTACGAGGGGGGCACCCTTGTTCGTGGGGTTACCAGGGGAAACGGCTATGTGGGAAACGATATTACCGAGAACGTAAAAACCATCGGCGCGGTTCCGCTCAAATTGCCGGAGGCGGTGGACACGGCTGTGAGGGGAGAGATATACCTTCCTGTAGATAAGTTCAGAAAACTCAACGAACAGCTCGAAAGCCCCTATGCAAACCCAAGGAACTTGGCGGCGGGGACGCTGCGCCGTATAAAGAGCAGTGAGGTGGCAAAGTTTCCCCTTACCATCTTTTGCTACGAAGGATATTTCTCCGATGCCCGTCTGAGTCATATAGAAGTACTCTCCCGCCTCTGCGACCTTGGTTTTCGAGTGAGCAGCAGAATTGGAGTCTTCTCTAGTAGAGTGTCGAAAGAGTACGTCGACGGAGTGCGCAAAGACTGGACCTTTGGGTCTTTGGAAGAGCTACCGGCTTATTTGGAAAGAAGAGCCGAGGAGAGGAACAACCTCGACTATGAGATAGACGGACTTGTGGTCAAGGTCGACGAACTGGAGGTGCGGGAAAAACTGGGGTACACGGGTCATCATCCCCGCTGGGCAATAGCCTTTAAATTCGAGTCTCCCGAGGGCACTACAAAAGTCTCTTCTATAGATGTTCAGGTAGGACGAACCGGCCGGGTAACTCCTGTTGCCCGGGTAGAACCGGTGCAGATAGGCGGTTCGGTAATTAGCAATGTTACCCTTCATAACCAGGATTACGCGGAACTGCTGGAAATTTCGGTGGGAGATACAGTGGCCATAAGCCGCAGGGGAGATGTGATTCCGGCGGTGGAGCGGGTGGTGCAGAAGAACGAAGAGGGAAATCCTGTTTGGAAGATGCCGAATACCTGTCCCTCCTGCGGTACGGTTCTGGAGGTCTACGGTGCTCACCACTTTTGCAGAAATAATTCCTGCCCCGACCAGGTAAGGGGAAGGCTCCATTTTTTTATCTCCTCCGGACAGATGGATATAGAAAATTTGGGCAAAGAGACGGTGGAGCTGATGATCCGGGAAGGTATGGTAGAAGATCTACCGGATCTCTACACCCTAGACTATGACCGGTTGCTCGATTATCCGGGTTTTGGAGAGAAAAAGGTGGAACGGATAAAAGAGGGGGTTAAGAAGAGCACACACCAACCCTTTAAGGTGGTACTGCCCGCTCTGGGAATTCCCGAGGTGGGTCCGAAAGTTACCGAACTCCTTATAGGTGCCGGTTATAGAGATATCGATTCGATTATAGAGGCTGCCGAGTCTGGGGATGCAGGGGCTCTGGTAAAGATAAAGGGTATTGGAAAAAAGACTGCAGATACCATAGTGGAAGAGTTCTCCCGCCCGGAGATTATAGAGAGAATTGAAGGGCTTAAAAAAGCGGGACTCAACTTTTATGTGCAGCCTGGAGAGGAACCGGATAGAGACGACTCTTCCTTTTTGGGGCAGAGCTGGTGTGTAACGGGGAGTTTTACCCATTTCAATCCGAGGAAAAAGGCTCTGGAAGAGATAGAAGCCCGGGGTGGAAAAACGGTATCCCAGGTAACCGGTAAAACGACCCATCTTTTAGCGGGGGAGAACGCCGGAAGCAAGCTGAAAAAAGCCCGAGAATTGGGTGTTGAGGTGGTGAGCGAGGAGGAGTTTCTCCGTCGTCTCGGATACCCGAAGGAGTAGATATGGCAAGTGTAGATACAACATACGATAGATCGGTAGATCTTATCCGAACTGCGGATTATTTGCGAAAGGAGGGCTTTGGCATTATATCTCCGCAGCAGTACCGTATAGATATAGAGGAAGATTTTTACGCCCTTTGGAGAGAAGTGGAACGTTACACGATGATTAGCCTCGAGAGAGGGTATTCCATCTATAGATCCGTAGAATATATTGTAAAAAACGATATACCCGGCAGTTTTGTCGAGTGCGGAGTGTGGAAGGGCGGAGCGAGTATGCTTATGGCTCTCTCTTTACGTGCCTTTGGAGGTTCCCTGCGGAGAATATATCTCTACGATACTTTTGCCGGTATGACGGCACCGACGGAGCAGGACCGAATAGCCTGGAACGGCTCCTCCGTGTCGGAGAGGTGGGAACGTTTTGCCGGTTGGGCTATCCCTAAAAGAGAGGTTATAGAAAACTTTTCACGGATAGATTATCCCCTCGAGCTTATTCTGCCGGTACAGGGTAAGGTGGAAAATACCCTGCGCTCCTGCGCGCCGGATGAGATTGCGCTCCTGCGGCTGGATACCGATTGGTATGAGTCAACTGCGGAGGAGCTGAAGGTGCTCTATCCGCGGCTGCAAAGGGGAGGGGTACTTCTTATAGACGATTACGGGCATTTTACAGGCGCCCGGAAAGCGGTGGATGAGTATTTCTCTAAAGGGGGGCCTTTCCTGCACAGGGACGACTACACCGGGAGAAGCGCGGTAAAAGTAAGATAGGTGTGGTACTCTATTCGGATGTGGTGCGGGTTAACGAACGGGTCTGAGATAGCTCCGCAGAGGGCCGCCTCCGCTTCCGCCTATCTGTTTGATTACATTTTCTATCATAAGCCGGTATTCGGGATACCGTATTCTCAAGCGATCGGTATACTCCATCTCCTCCTGCACGCGGCTCTTCTTTGCTCCCCCCAGAAAGGAGAGTATAAAAGCTCTCTCCTCTTTCTCGAGGTAGAGGAGAGAAACCGCAATCTCGCGGTCGGATATCCGCATTAACCTGTTCTGTACCTCCGAAGGGGGAAGAAGGCGGATGAGTTTAAGCAATCTTCTGTCGGGAGTTTCTCCTCTCGTCATAATTCCTCCCATCCATTATCCTTCTAAAAAGGGTAAAATTCAACATCCTAATGACGATAATAAAACAGAGCCAGGAGATAGATGAAGATGAAGAGTCCGTGGTACCCGAAGTGTCCTGAAAATTTCAGTCTCTCCCGTCTTTTACCGGGAGTGCTTATCCTCTTTCTCTTGTGTGTCCCCTCAGTCTTGGCCCAGGAAGAAGAGGCACGGGAACTTGCAGATGGATTTAACAACATCATCCTCGGCATGACTATGGAGGAGGTAAAGGATGAGCTCGAAAGGGACCCCAACTTTAATTTTAGGGGAGATCCCGATGTGAGCATGATGCAGACCCCCAATACCAGTCTTATAGAGGTTCACGGGTACCACTATATAGATCGCGCTTCCTTTCAGTTTATCGATGACTCCCTCTTTACCATTACCATAATTCTCAACACCCACCGCATGGGGCACTACGCCATGTTCAGCGCTCTTCTGGAAAAGTACGGTGAACCGGATTCGCTCTCTCCCGAGAAATCGGTGTGGGAGGGGGAGAGGGTAATTATCTCCCTTGAGCGTCCTCTAAGGGTAAAGTATATGACACGGGAAGTGCTGGAAAATCTGCTCAGAGATCAGAGAAAAAAGAGGTCCATCGAGGCTGTTACCAAGGAGCGGTTCCTTGACCAGTTTTAGGCTTCGTATGTTGATGGGTATTCTCATGGTTTTGTGCGCCGGGCTTGCCTCCTGCAGCGCTGAGGAGGAGAGACTGGAAGAACGGATAGAGCTAAAGGTGGGGGAGGAGATTTTTACGGTGGAAGTTGCACAGACCGATAAAGAGAGGAGCAGAGGGCTTATGTATCGCTCATCCCTTGGAGAGAACGAGGGTATGCTCTTTGTGTTTGAGCGGGATCAGCGTCTGAGTTTCTGGATGAAAAATACCGAAATACCCCTCTCGATCGCCTATATCTCCAGGGACGGCACAATAAGGGAGATACACGATCTTAAGCCACACTCCGAACGGGCCGTGGAGTCGAGCCATGCGGTGCGATATGCCCTCGAGCTGCCTCGGGGAGCTTTTGACCGTGCCGGTGCAGGGCCCGGCGATTCAATACCCATCCCCGACAATCTGTAACCCGCCGGGGAATCCATTTCAGCTCTCCCTGTTATCGTCGGCGGTATCCGCCTCGGTAAATAGCTCGAGGTTCGGCTCCTCCGTCTCCGGTTTCTCCGGTTCGTTTACCAGAATCTCAATCCTCCGTTCTATTTTGGAGAGATCTTTTTCCAGACCCTTTGCCAGTTTTATTCCCCGCTCAAAGAGACTTACCGCCTCGTCGAGGGGAATCTCTCCCTCCTTCATCTTCTCGTTCAAGCTCTCGAGTTCCGAGAGGCGCTCTTCAAACTTCTTCACTTCTACTCTCCTTCTCTTCCCTTTTCCGCGGGTTCCGCGGTCGGTTCCTGAACCTGTTCAACCGAGGATCGTTCGTCTTCTCCAGCGTCGGTTACCTTCGATTCTATTCTTCCGGAAGCAACCCGGATGTCGAGCATCTCTCCCGGGGTTACCTGATCGTAGGAGCGGACAAGGGCTCCGTCCTGCTCTTTTGTAACCAGGGCATACCCTTTACGGAGGGTTGCTTCGGGGGAGGCGGCTTCGATGTCCCGCAGCAGCAGCTCGATTCCGTGTCGCCGCTCCTTAACGACATCTGCTATGGTTCGTATTAACTCTTCCTTCGCATCGTCGAGCCTCAGGTAGCAGGGCTGAATATAGCGTCGAAACCGCTCTGCGAGGTTCTCCGGGGTAAACCGCTCTATAAGGAGCCGCGCGCGTTCGGCCCTCTCCCTAAGGCGGCGTTCCATCTCCCCGCGCATCGAGATGACACGAGTGTAGAGCTCCTCTCTGCTCGAACTTACCAGCTCCGCCGCCGCAGAGGGGGTCGGGGCGGCACGGTCGGCGGCATAATCGCTTAGAGATGTGTCGGTCTGATGGCCTACCGCCGAAATTACCGGAGTATTTGATGCGTACACGGCTCGAACAACCGCCTCTTCGGAGAATGGAAGGAGATCCTCCAGAGAGCCGCCTCCGCGTCCGACTATAATAACATCGCCCAGGCCGAAGGTGTCCGCCCTTCTTATTTGGGCGGCTATCTTCTCCGATGCTCCCTCTCCTTGAACCGGTGCGGGAAGGACCACCACATCGAGTCCGGAAGATCTGCGGCCCAAAACATTGAGTATATCCCGAAGGGCGGCACCCGAGGGAGAGGTCACCACGGCAATTCGTTTTGGAAAAATGGGCAGCGGCTTTTTTCGCTCTTCGTCAAACAATCCCTCAGAGGCGAGCTTCCTCTTTCTCCTCTCGAGCATAGCCAGGATATTGCCTGTCCCGGCCTGCTCCATGGATTTGCAGACTATCTGGTAAACTCCACGTTGTGGATAGACTCCGAGATTCCCGCGAACAACTACCTTGTCTCCGTCTTTGGGGGTAAAAGTGAGACGCGAAGAGCTGTGGCGAAACATTACCGCCTGTATCATCGTCTCCTCATCCTTAAGGGAAAAGTACCAGTGTCCGCTCGATGCGGGGCGGAAGTTCGATATCTCCCCCTCCACCGCTACTGCGGGGAAGGAGGTCTCTATAACCTCTTTTATAAGGCTGTTTATCTCCGAAACCCGGTATACATGCTCCATCAAAATATCCTGTGTTTACTCTTCATTCTGCCGGCGGGTTTTCTCGAGGAGCCAACGGTAGCTTTTTTCGGCGAGATTCTTGAATTCCGTAGGAAGCTGAAGCTCCAGCATCTTTTCGAGAACCGTTTTTGCCTGCTCATACTCTCCAAAGTAGATGTGTGCCGTGGCAAGGGCGTATTCTGTTCGGTAGTCGTATGGGTTGAGTATATGTCCGGCAAGAAACTTCTCGTAACTCTTTTTCTTCATGCCGAGCTGGTTGTAGACAACTCCGAGGTTGCGCTTAACCGAAGCGCTGTCCGGGAGTATCTCTTCGGCTTTTTCGAGCACTTCCCGGGCGTTCTCGTAATGTCCGATCTTGAAGGTTGCGCAGCCGTAGGCCTCGTAGGCTTCTCCATTTTGGGAGGAAGCGGGCGAAGGGGACATATCTTCTTTACATTTGGTAAAATAGTAGCGCAGGGCAATTAGAGCTTTAGAGGGCTCGTTCAGTTCGGTGTAGGCTACTCCTATTCTCCACAGGGCCTCGAGTTCGTCGGGCTCCTCCTGCAGAATTCGGTTTAACAGCTCCGCCGCTTCGTTGTACATCCCGCTTTCGAGTAAGTCGTCGGCTCTTTCCAGTTCAGTTTCCATAATTTTCCTCGCCATTTTAATTAAATATAATAAAGCTCGGAGCTTTTGAAAAACATTAGGCGGAAATAATACATTTTATGGAATTATTTACATTTCGGAAGTATATTGGAGTTATAAAAAGTGTGGTGTTAAGACCGTTATGTGCATAAGGAGGAACCTATGCGTAAAGGAATCTTTGTTATATTGCTCTTATCTTTTGCTTTTTTAGGCGGTGTCGGCTCTGTCTCGGCATTAGAGCCCTACGGGCAGTTCGATATCCTGGTAAACAGACCTCTCCACCTCGGTGCGGGTAATTTAGAGAGTGTGTTTGGTAATGATTATGAGGAAGCGAACGAGTTTTTGAGGAAATACCCCATAATTATACCGGATTTGAGGGGGCATCTGTTTATGGATGCAGGGCCGACGCGGATTGGCCTAGGGGCGAGGGGCTTTTCCTTTATCCTGGAGACTGTACTGTGGCCTACCCTTACCGCCGAGATGGACCTGGGACCGGTGCGCTTAACCGGAAGCTTTGGGGGCGGGATGTTCGGGTTTATCGGCCTGCATACCGATATAGAGACCGGCCGGATATGGCTTCCCGAACTTACCGCGGCGTATATGTTTAACGACTGGTTTCATATTGGACTAAGCGGAACAGGGGTATATCTACCGGAGACGAGTTCGGATTCCCTCGGTTTTGTCGGCAGCATCTTTGCCCGTTTCTCCATAGGAGGAAGAGATTAGGAGTACTTGCGCTTCTAATCCCCGTATCGCCTCTGAAGCCTCACCTCGAGTCTCCTGATAGCCGATGAGCAGGAGAAGGTAAGAACAAAGTACATGAGGGTGATGGTTATCCAGATCTCAAAGGTAAGGTGGGTTGCCGCCATCAACTCGAGCCCCTGGAAGGTGAGTTCCTGTACCGAGATTACCGAGACAATGGCCGAGTCTTTTATGGTGGAGATAAACTGTCCGGCCAGGGGAGGGAGGGTCTTTCTCCAGGCCTGGGGCAGTATCACATGACGGTATTTGCGGTAAGGAGACAAACCGAGGGTGTAGGAGGCCTCCCACTGCCCCTTTGGAATCGAGTGTATCCCGGACCGGACAATCTCGGTAACGTAGGCGCCCTCGTAGAGGCCAAGGGTAAGCACCGCGGCCAAAAAGGCGGAAAAACGTGATGGTTCGGTAAAAAGAGAGGTAAGAACTCTTTTAGTCCCCGGAGCCGCTCCGGCGACCATCTCGTCGATGCCCAGAACGGTAGAGACCTGGTCGGAGACAAAGTAGTAGACGATAAAGATCAGCACCAGGGGGGGAAGATTCCGGACAATCGATACATAGGTCCCGCCTACAAGGTTCCCGAAGAGGCCCTTACCCGCCCGGAGGACGCCCATAAGGGTGCCCAAAATTGCCGCAAAGAGGGAAGACCACACCGCCAGTTTAAGGGTGTAGAAAAAACCGATAAGCAGCGAGTTCGGAACCGGAACGCCTTCGGGGCCGATTCTTACCAGATAGCGGGGTATAACCCCCCAGTTCCAGGTATAGCTGAGCTCTGTCTCTACCCGATAAAAAAAATAGGCTGCCGCCGCGAGCAGGATTATACCTATGGTAATGTCCATGGCGATAATTCTGCCGCGGCGGGCTGTGGAGAAGATGTGAAACTTTTCTGCTCGCGGGGATTCCGCGGATGCGCCTGCCAAAATAGTGCTCTCTGCTAATCGGCCGTGGTTGTATGCCCGTCCATTCTATTCACTGCTATTGTACCTGATCTTCCCACTCCCGGGACTCGAACCAGTAGGCCTTCCTCTCTGCAAGCCATCCCTCCGCCTCGACAATTCGTATCCAGGAGTTAAAGTAGTTGAGGGAGTCGTGCCGCCCCTTTTGAAGGGCGAACCCGATGGGCTCTTTTGTAAAGGTATCCTCCATGGGAACAAAGAGCGTGTCGGGGTTTTCAATCGCCTGGAACTCCGGAAGGGGAGCCGATGCCACTACCGCGTGGGCGCGGCCGTTTTTGAGCTCCTGGAGAGCCTGACTCTCGTCGTCGAAGAGCCTCACCTCCGCGTTGGGGATAAACTTCTTTGCGGCGTCGGCGGCGGTGGTTCCAACACGGGCGGCGATTACTACCTCTTCCCTGTTAAAGTCCTCCAGTTCGTCAAAACCTTCGGCCATCTCTTTATGTGCGACGATGGACATTCCCGTATGGTCGTAGGGTATGGAGAAGTTTACCTTAACCGCTCGGTCGGGTCTAATACCCATACCGCCGATAATTACGTCGAACTTGCCCGTAAGAAGTGCCGGTATAATCCCCGACCACTTGGTGGGGATAAACTCTACGTCCACCCCCATATCCTCTGCAAGCCGGCGGGCTACGTCTATCTCAAAACCTATAAACTCACCGTCTTTGTCCTTCATTGCCCAGGGCACAAAGGTCGACATGCCCACCCGCAGCTCTCCCCGCCTGAGTATCTCGTCGACCAGGTCCGATTCGTCGCTGCTGCCGCTCTCCGCGGAGTCCCCATTCTCCG
>JBKHFZ010000012.1:0-34300 GCA_046539925.1 Spirochaetaceae bacterium | reverse complement strand
GTTCTATCCCGTCTTCCTACTCTCCGCTTCGCCAGGCAGAGTTTCCACGGTGCCTCCGCAGTTTTTGTTTCCGCCGGCACTGCCGGCTCTATTGCAGCTGCTTTTTCTTACTACCAGCTCCGGTTCCAGGATAACCTTGCGGGGTGCGGTCCTGTGTTCACCTGCTTCGATCTCGTTAATGAGGATCTCTCCGGCTATCCTTCCCATTTTCTCTTTGGGCTGGTTAATGGTGCTCAGTTGAACCTCCTGGTAAGCTGAGAAGGAGATATCGTCAAAGCCTATTAAGGCGATATCCTCGGGCACCCTCAGACCGCTGTCTTTTATGCCGTGGAGTATGCCTATGGCAAGCACATCGTTTTCCGCAAACAGCGCCCGGGGGTAGCTGCCACTTTTTATAAGAGTCTGTATAATAGTGTACCCCGTCTCCTGACGAAAGTCGCCGAATTTGAGGTATTCGGGTTCTATCTCTCTCCCGTAGCGATGAAAGGCCCGTCGGTACCCTTCGAGACGGTCGTTATTGGCCATCTCGTGTTCCGATACACCTATAAAGCCGATAGTTTCGTAACCGCAGTCTATTAAATGCTTTGTCGCCATGTATCCGCCGCGGATATTGTCGATTACCACCGAACTCTGACGGCAGCTCTTTGGAGCATTGCTGACGAAAACGGTGGGGAGAAGCTCTGCCGCCTCTTCCTCGAGGGTGCTTCCCGCGGGAGCGTGGATAATTCCGTCCACCCTCCGTTCCGACAGAAGCTTTATGTACTTTGTCTCTCTCTTTATGTCCCAGTTGGTGTTGCAGAGAAAGACGCTGTATCCTCTCTCTTGCGCGGTTGCCTCTATACCCGCGGCAACCGCTGGAAAGTAGGGGTTGGTCATGTCCGGCAGGATAAGCCCAAGGGTAAAGCTGCGGCTGCTCACAAGCCCTCTGGCAATAGCGTTGGGGCTGTAGTTGAGTTTTTGAGCAATTTTCAAGACCCTGTTGCGGGTTTCCGGGTTTACCCCGTATTTGTTATTTAAAGCCCTTGAGACGGTAGCGTAGGAGACCTGGGCGTGTTCTGCAATATCCTTTATCGTTACGCTCATAGTTAGAGAATATCAAAGCTTTAGAAGAAAATCAACAAGAATTTCGTAAACGTTTACAAAAAAGAATTATTTTTTTGGTTTTCTCTGCGCGTCCTATAGAACCACTTTCTACACTTCTTGGCTCATTCCGGTTGTTTACGGCCGGAGGGCCGGCTGCACACAACCGGCCACACGACCGACCGCACGCCCGCAAGAAGACACACCCTGGGGAAGAGACAGGTAATTGCTATTAACAAAACAAATAACGTATTTTTTTTGTTAACATAACATATATCTAAAAAAAGGCACGGATTTTGCTTATTAACAGTATATGCATACGCATAAAAACAAGGGAGGTTTTTTATGAAAAAACTCACAGTGCTATTTCTCGTACTCATGCTGCTGGTACCGGCGGCATTTGTCGTTGCCGGCGGCAAGCAGGAGACACCAACAGAAGGGATGGAGGAAGTCCGCGATTCGGAGTACTCCTACTATGTAGTTACCCACGGCGGTCCTGGCGACCCATGGTGGGGAGGTACATTTAACAACGGTATCGAAGCCGCGCAGGAGTATTTCTCGGGTACGGAAATCCAGTGGCTCGGTCCCGATACGTACTCGGTACAGGAGCAGGTGGATATGCTCAATACGGCTATAGATGCGGAGCCCGACGGCTTGGTTGTAACCATTCCGGATGTAAAAGCTTTTGACGAACCCCTTAGAAGGGCCCACGATATGGGTATACCGATAATAACGGTAAACGTAACCGACGATCGCGATCCCATGGAACGGATTCCCTATCTCTGCTACGTAGGTGGCGATGAGTACGAGCAGGGGTATCAGTCCGGTATTCGAATGATGCAGGAATTCGACGGAGAAAAACCCGAAAGAGCGGTTGTCCTGATCCATCAACCTGGACACGCGGGACTCGAGCTGCGGGCTGAAGGCTTCGCAGACGCAATGGAGGGGGTTGAAGTCGAAAAACTGGCAGGCACCTCGAATGAACCGGAGAACTACCAGGCCCTCGAGGCGTTTCTTACAAGAAACGAGGATACAGAAGTAGTATTTACATTGGGACCCCTCGGTGCGCATCCTACCATACAACTTTTTGACGATGAGGATTACTGGGACGATATAAAATTTGGAACTATCGACCTGAGCGACGATATTATTTCCAGCATAGAAGATGGAAAGATGGTATTCGGTACCGACCAGCAGGCTTGGCTCCAGGCCTTTCTGCCGATCGGGCTGCTAAACCTCTACAACGACTTCGGTCTTGTCCCGAGCGGAACTATTCTTACCGGTCCGGACATGGTAGACGAGTCTAATGTCGATATGGCAAGAGAAGGCGTCGAGAAGGGCTGGCGTTAATACGGGTTTAATATCCGAATTGCAACGACTAAAGAGCGGGAAGATACACATGTATCTTCCCGTTTACTTAAAACAGTATACTTATACAGTATGCAGAACATAAAAGAGGAAAAGATCTATGGAAATGGAACAGGATACCGCAGAACCGACACTGCTTAACCAGTTAGGCGCCAAAGTTTTCCGTGTAAAGGAGATAGGACCTCTCATCGGCTTGGTGGTAATTATGATCGTCTTCTCTATCCTCTCGGATAAATTTTTGAGATGGGGAAACATAAACGGAATTCTTACCATGACCGCCGAGCTTGGGATAGTTGCCGTCGGAGTATGTATGCTCATGATTGCCGGTGAATTTGACCTCTCCGTGGGGTCGATCTACGCGGTGATCCCAATGGTAGGAGCTCTGCTGGCAAATGCAGGCGTGCCGTATTTGCTGGCATTTATTCTGGCCCTTGGCACTGCCGTTCTTATAGGGCTGTTTAACGGATTTATCGTACTCAAGACGGGGATACCATCGTTTATTGTCACCCTCGGCGGGCTTATGTTCTATCGGGGGGTTATTCTGGCAGTATCGGGCGGGTTCCCCATTAAACTCGACTCGGATAATAAGGTAGTGCTTCTCGAAATGCTGGGAACCCGTATAGAAGCTTTGGGCTATATACGGGCGTCGAGCCTCTGGCTTATAGGAGTGACAGCTCTATTTACAATAGTGCTCACGAGCACCAAGTTCGGCAATCATGTTTCCGCAGTTGGCGGCAATAGGGAAACTGCAAAAGCGGTAGGTATAGATGTCAGGCGAATAAAGTACACCTGTTTTGCCCTTTCTTCGGTAATGGCCGGTCTAGCCGGTTTTACCATGTTCGGCAGGTTCTACGGTGTTGCTCCTACCGCGGGTAATCTTATGGAACTCGAGGCTATCGCCGCGTGTGTAATAGGAGGAGCGCTGCTTAAAGGTGGATACGGAAGCATTGTAGGAGCTTTTATTGGAGCACTGCTCGTGGCTGTTCTTCGGAGCGGATTGATTCTTGCGGGGGCACCGGCATACTGGTATCGAGGGTTTATCGGTGTGGTTCTCGTAATTGCGGTGATTATGAATACCAAGATACGGACGCGGATCGTAGGGGAGTAGAAGGCATATGGTTCAGACAAATACAAAAGAGAGAACGGAAGAGCAGGGTACGCCCCAAGATACGAAGAGTGACGAATACCTAATTCACGGGGAACATATTACCAAACGATTCAGCAACGGCAAGGTAAAGGCCCTTTCGGATGTTGATTTTTACGTAAGGCCTAATGAGATAGTCGGCATGCTCGGGGACAACGGGGCCGGCAAGTCTACTCTTGTGAAGATACTCAACGGTTTTCACACTTTAGATGAAGGGCAGCTCTACTTCGAGGGAAAAAAGGTGCATTTTAACTCTCCAAAGGATGCACGGGACGCCGGAATAGAAACTGCGTATCAGAATCTCGCATTGGTAAACTTAATGAGTATCTCCAGAAACTTCTTCCTCGGGCGGGAGCTGACAAAGAGGATCCTTGGGTTCCCGTTATTAGACAGAAAGGCAATGGATAAGATTGCCGCCAAATCTCTTGGAGAAGTGGGTTTGGAAAATATCCGTGCAATGCACGAAGCGGTAAACTTTCTCTCTGGAGGAGAGAGACAGGCAATCGCCATTAGCCGGTCCACCTACTTTGGGGCGCGACTCCTTATTCTCGACGAACCGACCGCCGCCCTTAGCGTGAAGGAGACCGAATGGGTATTGAGGCTGGTGCATGAGGCCAAGGAAAACGGCTTGTCGGTTATTCTCATATCTCACAATGCCTATGAAGCCTATGAGGTTGCCGAGAGATTTGTAGTCCTGCAGCACGGGGAAAACTACGCAAATGTCAAAAGAGAAGACACCAATCCAAAAGAGTTGATAGAGATTATTGCCGGCAGGAAGTAGCTGGCAATAGGTAGCCGATCGATAGAAGAATGCGGAGAACCGGCAGATAACTGCCGGTTCTGGATGGGTGGAGGTAATACATGTCGGCGTGCCGAGGTGTCCGGAAGTGTATCTCGGCTTCATTAGAAGAAACTTGACAAATATACGTATGTGCTGTAATGTAAACGTATAACGTTAAACGATTGCATCTATTGAAGCAATGCAATCCACGATGGAAATTTTCAGGGGGGCGGTGATGAAGGATATTGGTATAGGAGTTGTCGGACTGGGAAGATTGGGATACGTCCATGCTCTGAATGTGAAAAAGCTTCCGAGTGCAAAACTGGCGGCGGTATGCGATATGGACAAGGAACTCGCGGAGAGCACCGCCTCTGAACTTGGCTGTACGTATTATACGGATATAAGAGCTATGCTCGACGACAAAGACATCGATGCGGTGTGCGTGGTTACACCTACGGCGTACCACCTGGACCCTGTTACCGCGGTTGCCGAGTCGGGGAAGCCCATGTTTCTGGAAAAACCCCTGGCCGCCACGCTGGAAGAGAATATGCAAATCGAAAAGATAATACAAGACGCCGGTATAAAATGCCAGGTCGGTTTTCAGCGTCGTTTTGATCCGGATTTTGCCGCGGCGGAGCAGATGATACGAGAGGGGGCAATAGGCACCCCGGTGTATATAAACGCCTATGCGAGAGATCCCTTTCCTCCACCACCCTGGGCGATGGACCCGGCTAAAGGGGGAGGGCTCTACATAGATATGCTGCTCCACGACTTCGATATAGCGCGATTCTTTATGAGAGACGAAGTGGAACGTGTAAATGCAGACGAGACACACATGGTGGTCGACGGGGAGGGGGTAAACCGTTTTGCCGACAACGTAGTAGTAAACTTGCGGTTTAAGGGAGGAGCGCTTGCAACCTGCCACGGGAGTATGCACGCGGAGTACGGGTATGATGTAAGGACGGAGGTATTTGGATCTCACGGTAATCTGATAATAGGCGGGCTCAACAAAACAGAAGTAACCCTCTGCTCGAAGGATAAGGGGATTACACGACCGCACACCTTCGTTCAACAGGGCCGTATGCCGCACTTTATGTCGAGATTTCGAGAGGCCTATGAAAACGAAATGTACGAGTTTGTACAGGCTGTTATCGATGATACTCCTGTAAAGGCAGATGCGTATGACGCTATTCAGGCCTATCGTATAGCCTTGGCCGCCACCGACGCGGGGGCCGAGCACCGGGGCATTCGTCCCGATGAATATTGTTAAAGGGGAAGAAAAAAATGGAAAAGAAGATGAAAGCAGTAAGAATGTACGCGGATTGGGTACCGAGACCCGATTTTGTGTTAGGACCGAAGGATATCGAGGGACGTCAGTCCTACCTCGGCAGCAAGGTGTGGAAGAACCCGAGAGTGGAAATCGAAGAAGTGGATGTGCCCGAACCAAAGGCCAACGAGGTGCTGCTTCAGGTAAAGGCCTGCGGTATTTGCGGAACAGATGTACATATGCTGCAGACCGACGATGAAGGCTATATGCTCTACCCGGGTCTTACCGGTTTTCCCGCTACCATCGGACATGAGGTATCGGGGGTAGTTGTTTCTGCAGGACCGGATGCACGGGACAAGAACACCAATCAGCCCTTCAAGGGCGGCGAGGCCGTGTGTACCGAGGAGATGATATGGTGCGGAGCCTGTAAACCCTGTGCCGACGGGTACCCAAACCATTGCGAGAGACTCGACGAGATAGGCATCAATATAGACGGTGGTTTTACCAGGTATCTGGTTGTACCCGACAAGGTGCTCTGGAGCCTCGATCCGCTTAAAGAGCGCTATAACGAGAAGGACATCTTCAAGCTCGGGGCGTTTGTAGAGCCGACCTCGGTGGCGTACAACGCGGTTATAGAGAGAGGCGGCGGAATCCGTCCTGGAGACAACGTGGTAATATGCGGTGGCGGTCCCGTAGGGTTGGCGGCTATAGCAATCCTCAAGCGCCAGGGTGCGGCTCGAGTTATCTTGTCGGAACCCAATCCTGCTCGAGGATCCCTGGGAAAGAAGATGGGTGCGGACTATGTGATAGATCCCGTTAAAGAGTCCTTTCCGGACCGCGTGCTGGAGCTGACCGACGGTATGGGTGCAAACCTCATCCTCGAAGCCACGGGACTGCCTACAATTGTATATCCCGATATAGAGAAAATTGTATGGGACGGACGAACCCTCAACTGCACAATCGTAGTGGTGGCCAGGGCGGATGCAAAGATGCCGGTTACCGGCGAGGTGCTGCAGGTACGCCGTGCGAGCATGGTGGGAGCCCAGGGGCATTCGGGTCATGGAACATTTCCTCGGGTAATCCAGGCTATGGCTAGCGGCATGAATATGCTGCCTCTCATAACCAGGGAGATATCCCTGGATGAGGTCCCGGAGAATATTCTTGGTCTGCAGACGGACAAGGATAACTGCAAAATCACCTGTTTAATGGACTAATTTTCAGGCGGCGGACTGGGGTCGAAGGGGAACCCTCCGGGGGACCCTTCGGCTGCAGTAGCCGCTAATATCTGCCGTAATGGTGGAAGGAGGAGGTATGACGGATACAAGAGTGGATCAGCATGATTCGGTGAGAAGAGAAAACCGTTACATGAGCAGCCGAACAGCAGGACTGTTGGAGTGGGCCCGCACTATCAGGCTCGATATTCTCGAGATGACCTACGGAGTGGGACCTGAGCGAAAAGCACATCCCGGTGGAGCACTGTCGGCGGTGGAAATGGTAACGGCTCTCTACTTCGATATCATGCGAATAAATCCGAACTCTCCTCAATGGCCGGACAGAGACCGTTTTATCCTCTCTAAAGGACACGCCTGTCCGGTTC
Source organism: Spirochaetaceae bacterium (assembly GCA_046539925.1). Classification (GTDB taxonomy): domain Bacteria; phylum Spirochaetota; class Spirochaetia; order DSM-16054; family Sediminispirochaetaceae; genus CAYFVU01. Next base: position 27,063 of record JBKHFZ010000012.1, on the reverse strand, counting down.
TCTATGCTGCTTTGGCAAATAGGGGTTATTTCGACAAGGGGCTTTACTCCACTCTTAGAAGGATAGACGGGAACCTCCAGGGCCACCCGGATATGCGGAAAACACCGGGAGTGGATATGACCACCGGTTCCCTGGGACACGGCCTGGCCGCAGGGGCGGGAGTGGCGGCTTCCGGGAAGATAGACAAGAAGAGCTTCCAGGTCTTCGTTCTCCTCGGCGACGGCGAGGTGCAGGAGGGGCTGGTGTGGGAGAGTGCAATGGCGATTCCCCGTCTCGGCCTGGACAATATTACCGCGCTGGTGGATATAAACCGCCTGCAGAGCGGAGGAGCTGTGGAGAATATTCTCTCTCTTTCTCCCCTGAGGGAAAAGTGGATGAGTTTCGGCTGGAATGTAATAGAGATCGACGGCCATAACATGCGGGACGTGCTCAGTGCGCTGGACCTTGCGGTTCACACCAAAGGGGTTCCCACGGTTATTCTTGCCAAGACGGTAAAGGGAAAGGGAGTCGAGTTTATGGAAAACGACAACTCCTGGCACCAGAAGACCCCTTCGGATGAGCAGTACCAGCAGGCTATAGCACAGTTAAAGAGCGGTCTGAATGGGGGAGGTTCAGTATGAGTACAAAAACCGTAAAGCCGCAATCGGCGAACAGGGAGAAGCAGTCTACCCGAAAAGCGGCGGGAAAAGCGATTCTGGAGTTGGCACAAGAGGGGCGTGATGTAGTTGCCCTCGCTGCGGACACTGCAAAGTCCATGTACACCACCCTTCTCGAGGAGGAGTATCCCGATCGAGCAATAGATGTGGGTATAGCCGAGCAGAATATGGTGATGATGGCAGCGGGGCTTGCAAGTACGGGAAAGACGGCCTTTGCCGCCTCCTACTCCGTTTTTACCTCAATGCGCTGCAGCGAGCAGCTGAGAACCTTTGCCGCGTATCCCAAGCTCAATGTAAACGTAATAGCCGGTATAGGAGGTTACTCCGGGGGTATAGAGGGGGTTACTCACTTGGCGACGGAGGACCTTGGAATTATGCGCTGCATCGCCGGCATGACGGTGCTTGCACCGGCGGATGCTGCCTCGACCATTAAGGCGGTAAAAGCGGCGGCGGATATTCAGGGGCCCGTCTACATACGGGTTGGACGAGACGACAGTCCGGTTATCTTTGACGACTCCTATTCCTTCGAGATTGGTGTACCTGTTCTTCACAGGGAAGGATCCGATGTAACCCTGGTGACAACCGGTCTCGCGACCCCCTATGTGTTCGAGGCGGCGGATCTCCTGGCCGATGAGGGTATCTCCGCGGAGGTTGTAGAAGTGCATACTATTAAGCCGATGCTGCGTCCGGAGATAATAGCCGATTCGATTGCAAAAACCGGTAAGGTTTTGACGGTGGAAGAGCACAATATTATCGGCGGCCTTGCCACGGTTGTCGCGGAGATTATGGAAGGCAAGGGAAGCTTTGAGTTCGGTAAAATTGGTCTTCCGGACATATTTGGCGAGTCGGGGACACCCGCGGAACTCAGACACAAATACAAGGTGGAGCCGAAGGCGATCGCAGAAGAGGCCCGCGCTCTTATATAGTCAATTATACAGGCGCAGGTGTTAATGGAAAACTTTAAGGAGGAAGATGATGTATTCAATTCATAAAGAGGAAGCAAAAACCCTGGATCTGCCGGGCAGATTCGTACACGTGTTTGTTGGTTTGGATAAGCTGGAAAGCGAGAGGATGACGGTAGGGCTGACGGAGGTGCATCCCCAGACGGAAATGCAGCCCCACACCCATGACGACAAGGAGGAGATAATCTTTGTTATCGACGGATATGGCGAGGCTGTAGTTGGAGGCTCGGTGGAGAAGCTCGAAGCAAATACCGCAGTGGTGTTTCCTATTGGAGTGGAACACGTAGTCAAGAACTACGGCAAGAATCCCCTTCGTTTTGTGTTCATGTTTAATCCCACCCACGACTTTGACGGTGCTTGATGAGGAATATATGCAGGAAGATATTAGCCAAATAGCACATAAAATTAGAAGGATGACCTTCGAGGCAATAGCCACCGCCGGAAGAGGCCACTACGGAGGAAGCCTTTCGATTTCTGAAATTCTCGCGGTCCTTTACTTTAAGGTGTTGAACATCGATCCAGCCAACCCCAAGGACGAAAAGAGGGACCGTTTTATCCTCTCCAAGGGGCATGGCGGCCCCGCTCTCTACTCAACCCTGGCGCTTAGGGGCTACTTTCCCTATCAAGAGGTTCTTGACGGGCTCGACAAGCCGCTCTCCAATTTTCCCAAACACATCGACAGGCTAAAGCTGGACTGTATCGAAGCCTCTACGGGTCCGCTGGGCCAGGGGCTCTCCATGGGCTGCGGGATGGGTATTACCTTTCTTCAGCAGGGAAGGAATAATCGCGTGTACGTACTGGGCAGCGACGGAGAGTGCGACAGCGGACAGCAATGGGAAGCGGTTATGACCGCGGCAAAGTATCGTCTGGGCAATCTTATACTTATCATAGACCGTAATAACCTGCAGATTGATGGATGCTGCGACGACATTATGCCTACCGATCCGCTGGATGAACGGTTTGAGGCCTTCGGATGGATGAGTCGGAATGTCGATGGGCATAATACTGAAGAGATCGAAACAGCAATAAGAGAGATTCAGGAACATCAGCAGAAAGAAGCAAAACCGGGTGTGGTAATAGCAAAAACCGTCAAGGGCCGCGGAGTTTCATTTATGGAAAACGAGGCTATATGGCACAGCGGTTCGATAACAAGGGAGCAGTACGAACAGGCGGTAGAGGAACTTGGGGGGGATCTATGAGGGAGCAGCAAAACAAAAAACGCATAAAGACAGCCGGCATATACGGAGAGGTACTCTCGGAGCTGGGAGAGAAGCATTCGGAGCTGTTCGTAGTGGAGGCCGACCTGATGAAGGCCTCGGGCTCAAAACCCTTTAAGGATCTCTATCCGGATCGTCATATAAATGTAGGAGTGGCCGAGCAGAACCTGGTGGGAACAGCGGCCGGCATAGCAGGGGCAGGAGGTGTCCCCTTTGCCTGTACAATGGCCAACTTTATGGCCAAGAGGGCCTGCGACCAAGTGGCTATGAGTGTGGCCTACAACAATTTTAATGTAAAGCTGGTGGGGTGCTACGCGGGACTCACCCAGGAGGAGAACGGAGGAACCCATGTCTCCTTTATAGACATTGGAATTATGCGCTCCCTGCCCAATATGACGGTAGTGGTACCCGGGGACGGCGAGGAGTTCAGGCAGATGGTAAGATGGGCGGCGGAGTATGAAGGCCCGGTCTATATCCGGATGGCGAAACTCCTGCAGGCCGATATTCTTGGTTCCGACCATACGTTCGAACTTGGCCGGAGCTACCGGTTTGGAGAGGGGAAGGACATTACCATTGTATCGACCGGCCTTGCTACCGAAACAGCTCTTAATGCCCTCAAGGCCCTCGAGGCTGAGGGAATCGGAGCGCGGGTGCTTCACATGCCTACGATAAAACCCTTCGATACGGATGGACTCGTACGTAACGCCCGAGAGACAACGGCCTGTATTACTATAGAAGATCACTCGATCCTTGGCGGACTGGGCGGGCTGGTTGCAGAGACCCTCTCTACTCACCACCCCACGAGGGTGTCGCGTATTGGAATGAACGACTCCTTCGGCCTGACGGCGGAGCTCGATTATCAGCTGCAGCACTTTGGTATTACTGTGGAAAATATAGTTGCACAGGCGGTGAGTCTTATCTCAGCGCAATAAAACGTAAAATATTGATGGAAAGGAGAAAACAATGGCGGAACAGTGGTTTACAACAGGACACCCAAGAATAACATTTGAGAACAACGAGGTAGGGAGACTGAAAAAAGAGGTGTTTGAGGCCTCGGAGGAAGAGATAGACAAGATACTCAAGGAGTACGAAGTACCTTCCCCTTCAGAGTTGGGAAAAGCAGGCTGTTATATTCAAAACAGCCCTCGAAAAATGGTAAAAGAAAAGCGGCGGAAAAACGACATCGTACTTGTACCGGTGGGTTGTACGGAGAATCACGGCGACCACGCCAACAGCGGCCTGGACACCTTTATGGCGAGCCAGATAGTGGAGGGAGTGCGCCGGTATACAGCCAAACAGGGCAGAGAGGTAAGCCTCGCCTTTCCTCCGCTCAACTACGGCGGCCACCCCTACCATCATACGGGAATGCCGGGAACGGTGGTTATTCCCAAGGAAGTGGTGGAAGAGATGCTTATCTATATGATGCTCGGCCTGTGGAACGACGGATTCAGGAAAATCATTATCATTAACAACCACGGCCAGTTGTGGATGCTCGAATCGGCTATACAGGAGTTTCAGAAGCGTTTTCAGCTTCCGGGCATATTCCAGGTGCTGGATTGGCACAGGGCCGTGAGAGAATTCTTTATTCCGATAGATCGAGAGGACAGTCTGGAGACCACCTTTGTACATGCAGACGAGAGCGAAACCGCGGTAGGACTCCTCATGTTCGAGGACATGATAGATATGAGCGCGGCTGTGGATGCATGGGGTGAGAACTTTCTTCCCGAGGGACACTTCGACGTATCCGTAGACCCCTGGGGACGCCCCCACAGATGGTCGGAGGGACAGGGCCACTTCGGCATAGAGTTTGCCTCTGTACCGGAAGGAGTTATAGGAACCCCGACAAAGGCAACTGCTCGAAAGGCCAAACGGCCGATAGCGGCCATCCTCAAGTATCTTACTCTCCTGAACGACCACATACTGGACGCATTTCCTCCGGGAGAAGTTCCTCCAGTGGAGAAAGTGACCTTGAGAACCGAAGAGGAGATGAAACCGTACCTCCTCGAGCCGCAGAGCAAGGGATGGCGTCCGGTCTACGACATTCCCCATCGCGGACCTTTCCACAAACTGTAGGCCGAAGATGGAATTTGCACTTCACGGTCTGTTAGTTCGTTATTCCAATGTGGCTACGGACATAGCGATAGCGGCGCAGACGGGCTACGATGCCGTAGAACTGCATACGGACAAATTGGACCGCTATCTGGAGGCGGGATTTTCGGGGGCGGACTTGAAGTCCGTCCTCGACACCCATAAGATGAAGGTGAGCTGCATCGATATTATTGGAGATGTGGAGACCCAGGATCCCAAAAAGTGGCGGCAGGTTCTAAAAAAGAGCGAGCTTCTCTCCCGCACCGCGAGGGAGATCGGCTGCCCTACCATACAGCTCAACGGCTTTTGCGAGCTGGAAGAGCTGTCGGAGAGGGAGAACATAGTAAAGAGCGCCGAGAATATCCGCGAGATCTGCCGAATAGGAGCCGACTACGGAGTCCGTTTCCAATACGAGGGAGCCGCGTGGACGCCGATACACTCCATAGCTCAGTGCACCGCTCTGGTAGAAGAGGTGAGCATGGAGAACTTCGGACTGGTGATCGACTTCTGGCATTTCTGGGCGAGCCGCGGCGGCGGACCGGAAACCATAGGCAAGCTCGACGCGAAGATAATCTACGGAGTCCATATAGCCGACGGATTCAGACCGGCTGTGGGTGAGCCCTGGCCGGATGAGACGGAGCTTCGGGGAGCGCTTCCCGGAGACGGGGATGTTCCTTTGCAAGAGTGGATCGACGCGGTGGGGTCCACGGGATTCGACGGTTACTACTCCGGCGAGATCTTGAACCACAAGCTCTGGGAGGCAAACCTCACGGATATCGCTGCCGATGCCTTGAAGCGGATGAAGAATTTATTTAAAGCATAAACTGGTGGAGGCGGATATGAAAGAGATTAGTCTTGGAGTACTCGGCGGCGGTCGGATGGCCTGGGAGCACTGTCGGCAGATTGTTGAAACACCGGGACTGCGTCTTGCTGGGCTGAGCAGCAGGTCTGAAGATGCACGCAGGAGTGCAGGGGAGCAGTTTCCGGAGATCGATCTATATCCCGAACACGAGAAACTGCTCGAGACTTCCGGCATAGAGTGGGTGGTAATTACCACTTTTACCAACGAGCACAAGGAGTGGGCCCTCAAAGCTCTGGAGCGGGGAAAGAACCTGATTATTGAGAAACCGATTACCCTCAACGCCCCCGATGCGGAGGAGATCTTTTCCACCGCGAAAAGGGAAAACCTCAGAGTAACTGTCCACCAAAACAGGCGATGGGACAGGGATTTTCAGCTGATTAAGACAATTCTGGAGGATAATCTTCTGGGAGATGTCTACCGGATAGAGTCCAGGGTTTGCTACTCCTCGGAGGCATGGGCCGGTTGGGGGGCGGAGGGCATGCAAAACCCCTGGCGGCTCAAAAAGGGCTACGGCGGAGGAATCCTCTCCGACTGGGGCTCTCATCTCTTCGACCAGCTCGTAACGGGAGTGTCTGATCGTGTAAAGGAAGTCTATGGACATTTGGAGTCCCGGGTGTGGTCGGAGGAGGTTGAGGACCACTTTTATGCTGATCTGCGCTTCGAGGACGGCCGCAGTGCATGGGTGGAGGCGTCGAATAACCACAGTCTGCCGCTGCCGCGGTGGTTTTTGCTAGGCACCAAGGGCACATTAACCGTTTCGGGCGGTATCCCGGAACAGTGGGGCCTCGCTACCCTCCGCAGACCTTACCGGGATTTTGCCCGGGAGGAACATATCGACATACACCAGGATGAGTTCTCTCCCGGGTTCTATGCCGACTTCGCTTCAAGGGTGATAAGCGGGAAAGAGCCTTCAGTGTGTGGGGAAGAGGTTGTACTGGTTAGCAGGATAATCGACGCGGTTAGAGAGTCTTCAGAAATCGGCAGGGTGATAGCGCTTTGAGGGTATAGCCCTTTCTATATTGGTTGGCAAGTTCGATTCTATATAACTTATTTACTTTCAATTGGTGGTGAAGCGGCTCAGATCGGACTTGCTCAAAGCTTTAATATTATTAATATGGTCGATAAATGCTTTCTCGGCAGTTACAATATCTCCGGATCGAATTGCTTCTAAGAGGGTTTGATGCTCTTTGAGGGTTATATCGGGTCTTTTATTCTTATCTTGGGTTTTCTTTATTTCATGAATCATAAAAGAGCGGAGTACTTTGTATAGTTCAAGAAACAAGGTATTGTTGCCCCCTCGTATTATATTGAGGTGAAAATTGTAATCCGCTTCTATAAGTTTTTCCTCGCTATTGGTATCCACAGCTTTTTGCATATTTTCGAGCTCGTCCGCCAGGCGATCCATTTGGGGTTTTACCACTTCGGGTTGTGTATGGTTGAGCAGGGTAAGACGGATAAAGCTCCAGAGCTCTATTGCACCCCGCATCTCTATAACCTCGTCTATCTCGTCGTCTCCTAGAAGAAGCGCCCAAGTGAGGGCCTCTTTAGATATTTTAGACCTTTCGCATATAAATGTACCAAGGGCGGACTTGGATTCCATGACACCAAGGTGGTTAAAAATCTTGATCGCCTCGCGAATAGAAGAGCGCCCAACTCCCAGTTCTTGGGCCAGCTCTTGTTCGGTGGGAATTTTGTCACCTGGAGAGTATACACCATCGGCAATGAGCTGTTTCATGTGGTCCATTACCTGACTGACGATAGTGTTTTGGCGAATTTTTTCCATTTTTTATGATCCCTCTGGTAAAATTATAGAGAGTGGTTCAAAGGTTGGGTAAAACCCTCTAAAAATTGGTTCTTAACCCCCCTATTGCCCAACCTTTGAACCACTTGTAAAAGTATAGGTAGAAATATAAAATATGTCAATAATTTATTCATATTGTCTGATATTATGTTTGACTGAACAACAATCCTGTGTTACTCTTTTCATATCAGTTTTTCATAGAACTTATGGAGAAGGCTATAAAAACCGGTGCGGCTTCAAAGGGGATGTGAGCAGAGTACACAAACTCTTGGATAAGGAGGATAAATTATGAGTACATTTAAAAGTCCCTTGCATGAAATGGGAGAGACCACCCCTACTGACTATTGGAACGATTCAAGTTCCATTTCCGAGTTGGAGTACGGGCTCGAACACGGCGCGGTAGGTGCAACGACTAACCCCGTTATTGTGGTAAACGTTCTAAAAAAAGATTACGCCGACTGGGAACCCAGGATTCGTGAGATGATCACGGAGATGCAGACCTCGACGGAAGACGAACTCGCCTGGAAGCTGATTGATGAGATGGCGGAAAAAGCGGCACGGTATCTTATGCCGATTTTTGAGGATACCCACGGTAAGAAGGGCCGGATATCCATGCAGACTAATGCCAAGCTCTACCGCAACGCCGATGCGATGGTAAGGCAGGCAAAGCACTTCGCGGAAGTGGTTCCAAACCTCAACGTAAAGATGCCGGCCACCGCGGCGGGCATAGATGCAATGGAAGAAGCCACCTACCAGGGGATAAGCGTAAACGCCACTGTCTCTTTTACCGTGTCCCAGGCTATTGCCGTTGCGGAGGCGGTCGAAGGAGGTATGAAGCGGCGTGAGGCGGAAGGTCTTGATGTAGAGAGCATGGCGCCGGTGTGTACGATTATGGTAGGCCGCGTCGACGACTGGCTTAAGGTCATTGCCAACAAAGAGAATATTATCACCAACCCGGAATACCTCGAATGGGCCGGTGTAGCGGTAATGAAGAACGCGTATCGCTTGTATCAGGAGCGGGGGTACCGCACGCGGCTGCTCGCGGCGGCGTACCGCAACCACTATCACTGGTCGGAGTTTATCGGCGGCGATGTGGTCTGCACGATCCCCTATAAGTGGGCAAAGCGCTTCAACGGTTCCGACGTTACGGTGGAAGACCGAATTAACACACCCCTAGACAAAACCCTCGTACGGGAGCTGTCCTCCAAATTTGAGGACTTTCGCCGGGCTTATGAACCGGATGGCATGAAGCCGGAGGAGTTTGATTCCTATGGAGCCACGGCCCGCACGCTTCGACAGTTTATTGGAGGATATGATGATCTTTGCCGAATTATACGAGATCTCATGGTTCCGAACCCGGACAATTAAAGCACTTCATAAGCGATACGCGGGTATCGCAGATATTATTTTGAAAAGGAGAAAACAATGAAATCAAAAAGAGCGTTTTTATACGGTCCGAAGGATCTGAGGGTGGAAGAGGTTGAGATTCCCGCACTCGAGCCGAATCAAGTGCTTATAGAAACAGGCGCCTGTGGTATTTGCGGTTCCGATGTGGAGTGTTACGAAGGTAAGAGCGGCGAGGGGCGTTACGATTTGGGCCCCTACACCCCGGGGCACGAGTGGGGGGGGAAGATTATCGACGTCGGCAAGGGAGTCAAAAGCGGGCTCAAGGTCGGAGACAAGGTAACGGGAGACTGCGTAATGGCCTGCGGAGTATGCCGAAACTGCAAAGACGGTCTTATGCCGTCGGCCTGTCTCAACTTCCGGGAGATAGGATTTCGGCCGGACTCTCCCGGGGGAATGGGAGAGCACATGGTGGTGGAAGAGCAGTATGTGCACAAGATACCCGAGGAGTGGAGCTATGCCGACGGTGCTTGGGTAGAGACCTTCTCTATCGGATATTTCGGTATTTGGGGCAACGGGGGCTACATAGATGCTTCGGACACCGCAATTATTCTAGGGGCAGGTCCTGTCGGACTCTCGGCGGCTATGGTGGCTAAGACGAGCGGTGCGCTTACCCTTGTAGCCGATCCCCTCGAGAGTAGAAGAGCACGTGCCCTCAACTACGGGGCGGACTATACGCTTGATCCCTCGAAGGGGGATTTTGTGGATAAGGTGATGGAGCTTACCGAGGGGCAGGGGTGTTCGGTGTGCGTGGAAGCCTCTGGAAACGATAAGGCGATAGCTTCCCTCTTCGATGTCTCATCCCACAGCGCGCGGGTACGGCTGATCGGCCACTCGATAGGACGGGAGATTCCCCTGGAGATAGGAAAGACCATCTGGAAGACCCTTGACATTACCGGAGCAGGCGGTACAAAGAATTTCGGACTCCGGACTATTCGATTCATGAACAGGATCAGAGATACCTATGACTTCGAGGGACTGAACACCCACTACTTTTCCTTCGATAAACTGTTCGAGGCTCTCGATGTGGCAATCCATCACAAGGCGGAAGCGCTCAAGGTAATGCTGACCTTTGAGTAAATGTGGATTATAAAACGATCGGCACAAGGAGGGAAAGGATGAAGAAAATCAAGCTTGGTATAATCGGCCTCGGTCGCTTGGGAAGAAAACACGCGGAAAACATCTATTACAACATCCCGGAGGCGGAGCTCTCGGCAATCTGCAGTGTGGTTCCCGAAGAGCTCGATACGGTAAAAAGAGAGATGTCTCCGGATATGGTGAGCGGCTCGTACGAGGAGTTGATTCGCAGCAAGGAGCTCGACGGTCTCGTTGTCTCTACAAACTCCCAGACACACTGCGAGATAATCTGTGCCGCCGCAGAGGCGGGAGTGAAGAATGTGTACACAGAAAAACCCCTGGGGATGAGTTTCGAAGAGATAAACAAGATAAAGGATGCGGTGGAGTCGAACCCGGGAATGAAACTGCAGGTAGGTTATAATCATCGTTTTGATGCAGACTTGAGAGCGGTAAAAGAGAAAATCGACGCGGGGTATGTGGGCAATGTAGTTCTCATACGCATGGCTTCCCGGGACCAGTTGTGGGACGAGGAGCAGCTGGTCAAGTTTTCCCCCAGCAGCGGGGGACTGGTAGCGGACATGATGACCCACGACTACGATACCGCAAGATGGCTTACCGGTTCGGAGGCGGATACGATTTTCGGCCTTGGAGATGTGTATGCCTACGAGGGGCTGAAGGCTGTGGGCGACATAGACAACGCGGTGCTGCTGATGAAGTTCAAGAACGGGGTGATGGTACAACTGGAAGGCAGTCGCAACAGTGCCGTGGGGTATCACGCCCCCCTGGAGGTTTTTGGTAGCAAAGGTTCCATAAGCGTCGGCGACCACGCCTACAGCAGCAGAATTACCTGGCTGGACGAGGCAGGTGCTCACCGAGATTATACACAGTGGTTCTTCGAGTACTGGGAGCCGACTTACCTGGCCGAGTTAAAAGATTTTGTTGACTCCATAATGGAAAATCGTCCGCCCCTCGTCGGTCTCTACGACGGGTACAAAGCGGTAGAGTGGGCGTTTGTAGCGGCGAAAGCGCTGGAGAAGGGGGAGATTGTAAAAATGGGATAAGCTTCTCAGAGACGATCTACTATATGCGCAGCGAGATGTGGCCGGAAAGGAACGAGAAGCTTTAGGAAGATTCGCGGGTTACCAGCTCCGGACTTAAAAGAATCCGCTTTGCTGTTGCGGCTTCGTTTCTGCCGATGGAATCGAGCAGGATTCCGGCACCCATCTCGCCCATATTATAACGGGGCTGGCGTATAGTGGAGAGCCGTGGAAGAAAGAAGGTAGACATGGAAATATCGTCGAAGCCAAGAACAGCTATGTCCTCAGGTACCCGCAAATTCCTGTCCTTTACCGCTCGTATTACGCCGAAAGCGGTAAGATCGCTTACCGCAAAAACAGCGGCGGGAAGTGTTAAGGTGGGGAGCAATTCCATAGCCGCATCGTACCCTTCCCTCTCTCCCGGTCCTGTATGCCGGACCTCGAAATTTTCGAGGGCAAAGTGATCGTGCGCCGCCTGCTTTACCCCCATAAGACGTTTTTCCATATCCGTGGTCTTCCGTTTTCCCGCAAGGTACACATACTGCTTTCTGTTCATACCGAGCAGGTATTCCATGCCGATATACCCACCGGTGTAGTTATCGACAGTTACGGCATTTATCTCTTCCTCCTCTACAGCCGTACCAATAAGCACAACGGAGGATCTTTTTATGCCTAGTGTTTCCAAGTTAAATGTTGAGGTTTCGGCGGTACCTCCAACAAGGAGTATACCGTCCACATGCAAGTCTCTCATCTTTTCGAGGCATACCCTCTCTCTCTCTGTATCCGCTTCGGCACTGTTTAAAAGAATGTTATACCCGGAAGAGTGAAGGGTGTTCTCAATCCCCCTCAGTATATCGCTGAAAAAAAAGTCGGTAAGGTCCCACACCACCAGCCCGATGAGCATGCTTTTTTTTGTTCGGAGGGTTTTTGCGTACATATTGGGGGAGTAGCCCATCTCTTGGGCAATTTTTTGTACCCTTTTTTTTGTCTCGTTGCTTATGGGAATAGAAGAGTTCTTTGTATTTAGAACTCTGGAAACGGTTGTTGTAGAGACACCCGCTTTTTCCGCTATGTCGTGCATGGTAACCATTATGGAGATTCCTCAAGGAGAAACGATTGCATTACTACAAGTCTAAAGATATACTATATTTTGCCTATGATCAATAAAGATCATGTATCTGCTGAGCACACTGATAAAGTCCCAATTGTCTCCGTGCAGAATCTGGGAGTGAGTTTTGGAAATATTCAAGCCCTTAGCGGAATCAGCTTGTCCCTTTATCGCGGCGAAATCGTAGCTCTTTTGGGAGACAACGGTGCAGGAAAAACAACGGTTGTAAAAACACTTTCCGGTTTATACCCCCACCAGGAAGGTAATATATATCTTCATGGAAAGCTGTATCCCTGTATTACCCCGGCAATCGCCCGGGAACACGGGATCATTACTGTTCATCAGGAGTTTCCCTCCTCCAGTCTTCTTACAATCTCCCAGTATTTTTTTCTTGGAAACGAATTGCTTATTTCTCCCTATTTTCCTTTTTTGGATAAAAAAAGAATGGCCCAGGAGACCAGGAAGTGTCTGGATTCCCTGGGTTCTAATTTTCGTAAGCAGCCGAATGATCTCCTGAGCAGCCTTACAAAAGGGGAGAGACAAATTCTGGAAATAGCTCGGGCCTACTATTTTTATACCTCTCTTATAATCCTTGATGAAGCTACCAGCAGCCTCTTCAAAACAGAATACGAATTTGTAATGAAGCTGATAGCAAAAGTAAAAAAAGAGGGGGGGACGGTGCTTTTAATCGATCACAAGGTACAGAATATATACGACTATGTGGACAGGTTTATCATATTGTACAGAGGCAATAATGTAATTAAGGTCGATAGAGACGAGGCAGGCACCAGGGATATAGAAAAAATGCTTATCTCCTCGCATCTTTCTACGGTAAAGGAGATGGCCGCCGGCATTGCCCATCAAATCCGCAATCCTCTTGCTATAATGAAAGTCTCCGCCCAGATGATAAAGGAGGACTTTTATGTCCGGAGGAGACAAAAAGATTTCCAGCACAAGGTCGATTCAGTGCTTCATGATATCGATATGATAGATCTTTATGTAAACAATTTTTTGAACTTTACCCATGACGAGGAGCCTTACTCCAAACGACACGGGGTCGGCTCTGTAATTGAGGAAGCTATTGAGAAGATTCCGGATCATATATTGGGCAGGCACAGCATAATCCGGGATATTCGAGATCCGGAAGTAGAGTACCCGATGATGCGAAGTAATATAGTTGTAGTTCTTATAAATCTTTTATTGACCACCCTGAATGCGGCAGCACCGGATGAAGAAATCAGAATACTCTCCTATTTTCGAAAGCAGCTGTTTATAGAGATCCATTATCAGGGGGACAGTGTAAATAAAAGCATTCAGACCGCCCCCTACTACCCCCTCTCTTTTCAAGAGAACCAGGGAAGACTGTCTACAAAAATCGGAATTACCCCGTTGCACCACCTCTTTCAGCATCAGCACTGCACCGTCGAAGTAGGTGCGGACAACGAAGAGGGAAAATACGTGCGGCTGATTTTGTGAGTTGTAATAAGAAATCATCAACCGACAACAAGTGAAGGCTCAAAAGCTGCCCTTCAGCTTGTACTTGTTTATTCTCCATCTTATTGCGCTTCGGGTTATGCCCAGTTTCCGAGCTGTCTTTGTTAGGTTCCAGCCGGTAGAATCCAGCGCTTCGATGAGCATCTGTTTCTCCGTATCCGCAATTACATCGGAACAGTTGTTGGCACTGCTGTTTTCGGTTTGAGAGACTATCTCCCTCGGGATATCCTTCTCTTCTATCTCCTCTGTATCGCTCATGAGAAATATTCGCTCGACAATGTTCTTGAGCTCCCGGATATTCCCAGGCCATGGATAGCAGGTAAAGGCCTTTATTACCTCTTCGGAAAACTTTTTAGAGGGCAGGTTAAGTTCTCTGGAGAGACGCAGGTTGAAATACTCCACCAGTGGAGGGATATCCTCTTTGCGGTCTCGAAGCGGGGGGATATGTATCATGATCGTATTAAGTCTAAAAAAGAGATCCTTGCGGAACTCTCCTCTCTCCACCAGTTTTTTTAGATTCTTGTTTGTCGCGCATACTATTCGTGCATCCACTTTTATCTGTTCTGTTCCTCCCAAGGGTACATAGGTCTTGTCCTCCAGAAAACGCAGGAGCTTTGCCTGAACCGTCATCGGCAGTTCTGCAATTTCATCAAGAAACAGCGTTCCTCCGTCCGCCGCCTTCAATTTACCCGAATAGTTGGATGAAGCTCCGGTAAAAGCGCCTTTTTTATACCCGAAGAGCTCGCTCTCGAAGAGAGCTTCCGGTAAAGCGGGGCAGTTGAGGCTCACGAAAGGGAGATCCCTTGAGGCTGCAAAACGCTTGTGAATTTCCCCCGCAATCATCTCTTTACCGGAACCGCTTTCTCCAAGCAGCATAACCGGGCGCGGAACAGGAGCTATCCGCCCTATTGTCTCCATAACTTCGTGCATCGACTTGCTTTTGTATATTATTTGTCTATCCCGGGAATTCTTCTCGAGAAGAGGTATACCGCGGGTGTTCCCCCTGCGGTTTTCCAGCTTCTGCATAATTCCCGCGACTCGATGGCGGATAAGGTTTTTGTTAAATGGCTTGGTAATAAAATCTTCCGCACCGATTTTCATAGCCTCTACGGCGGAGCTTATGGTACCGTAGGCTGAGATAATAATAAAAGGCACATGAATACCCGACTTTTGAACTGCCTTCAAGAGTTCTATCCCATCCATATCCGGCATCTTCAGATCCGCTATAACCAGATCTATAGAGGAGTGTGAAAGAATCTCCAGGGCGGACTCTCCGTTAGAGGCCGTCTGGACGATAAAACCGTCTTTTTCAAACACAATTTTGAGAATCTTGCACATGTTTTGTTCGTCGTCCACGACAAGTATTTTTTCCATAAATAACTCTCTTGTTTCGGTAAGTTACCGGTTAAGATAGATTCTGAATTCCGTGCCTTCTCCGGGGGTGGAACTCAAATCCAATGCACCTCCTTCGTGTTCGAGAAGTTTATGTACTATAGAAAGCCCTAAGCCGCTGTTAGCAGGCTTTGTAGTATAGAAGGGGTTAAAGATCTCCTGCAGGGTGTACTCATCCATTCCTATTCCCCAATCCCTGATTTTGATGCATACAGAATCGTCTCCGAGATGTTGTTGACCAAAGATCCCCGCTTTTTCCGCGGAAACGGCAATAGTGCCGGAATCTCCTGAAGCTTCGATGGCGTTGTGTAAAATATTGAGAAGGATTTGTTTAAGAATATCCTTGTCGCCATAGCACAGGAGATTTTCATCTACGTCGATTTGAAAATCGGCTTTTTCCCTTAAATGGGAAGGAATTTCCGATACCGTGTTTTCTATGAACCGTCTGAGGGCAATCTCCTTTCGCATAAGGTTCGGTTCTTCAGAAAAGTGAGAGAGATGGTAGATAACCGATGTGAGACTTTCGATCTCGCTCATAATTGTCTTCATGAGTTCTTCATACAACTCCGGATCATTTTCGGGATCAAAGTCGCGGCGAAGTTTTTCTATATTTATTCGCATATCGTTAATCGGCTTGGAAAACTGCAGAGCGATTTCCGCGGCAATATCCTGGACGGCAAGCACCCTGGAGCTGATGAGGAGGGAACTGATCCGGTTGAGAAGAGAGTATTTTCTCTCTAAAACCATGTAGGTGCTGCCTTGATTGAGTATGAAGAATCTGTCGGCAATTTCAAAAACTTCGTGCTCCTTGTGGGTTACGAAGATAACACCAAGCCCGTCGGACCTGGCTTTTTTAACTATACTAAGTACAACCTCCACCTCGTGTTCGCTGAGGTTTGCCGTGGGTTCATCGAGAATAAGCACTCTGGTACTGTAGAAGTAGGCGCGTAAAATGGAGAGAATCTTGCGCTGTCCGCCGGAAAGGCGGCCTACGGGGGTATTTACGGAGAAGGGGAAATATATCTTATGGTTTGTTAAAAAATCAGCGGTAATAGACATCATTCGTTTTTTATCCAAAAGACGGAAGGGGCCGATTTTTTTGGTCAGTTCTCGGCCCAAAAAAAAGTTCTGCCATATCCCCATAAAGCTGTTTACTACGGATTTTTGATACGCAATTTCCATACCGGCGTTTCTCTGAATTTTTACTGTGGGGCGGTCCACCTGTATACCATCAACAAAAATGTTGCCGGTGTAGTTTGTATGGAGCCCCATTAAAGTTTCTACAAGGGTGGACTTGCCTGCGCCATTGTCTCCCAGAAGACCCAAGACCTCTCCGGGGTAGAGTTCGAAGTCGATATCCACAAGTGCATGGATATTCTTAAAGGTTACACTCAGTTTTTCCGTACTGACCAACGGGTCTCCCCGGTCGGTTCCGGTTTTTATTGTTGTATGCGGTATCCTCGAACCGGTCATCCCAGGGATGGATCTATCTCGCTAAGTGTAACCGGCCGGTGTTCTTTGTAAGACCTTGTCGCTGCCAGTCCCATTGCAACAGGATATTTTCCGTCCAACCCGCTTACCGGGACAGGCCTGTCTGTACGAAGGGCATCGACAAACTGATTCATCTCTTCTATATAGGAATCCACATAGCGTTCTACAAAAAAGTGGAGGGGAAGATCCTCCGACACTCTTTCCTCCGTGGCAACCTGTACCCGGTTCGGAGTCTTATTCCCGCTTTGTACCATGCCCTTGCTGCCGAATACTTCGGCCCGCTGGTCGTATCCGTATACCGCCTTTCGACTGTTGTCGATGGTTCCTATTACTCCGTTTTTGAAAAGAAGCGATACAACGGCGGTATCTACGTCGCCGGCCTTTCCTATCTCCTCGTCAACTTTTACCGCACCGTTTACATATACCTCTTCTACCTCGTCGCCGATGAGAAAACGGGCCATATCGAAGTCGTGTATCATCATATCGAGGAAAATACCGCCGGATACCTTAATATACTCGATGGGGGGCGGTGCGGGATCCCTGCTTGTTATTCTGAGTATGTGGGGTTCTCCCACCTCTCCTGCCTGCACAAGTTCGTGTATCCGTTTATAGTTTGAGTCGAAACGCCGGTTAAATCCTATCTGGAGTTTTACTTTATGTTTTTTAACTTCCGCGAGTGCCTGGTCTATTTCCGAAAGGTCGAGGGCAATCGGCTTTTCACAGAAAATATGTTTTCCCGCCGCAGCCGCCTCTTTCATAAACTGGGCATGGGTGTCGGTGCTGGAGCATATAACTACAAAATCGATCTCTTTGTCGTCCATTATTCTTCGGTGGTCCTGTGCTGCGTTGGGAATACCCAGTTCCCGTGCGCAGCTCTCCGCCGCTTCGAGTATTACATCGGTAACGGTCTTTACACGGACACCGGAAATTCGTTTGGTAAGATGCTGTGCATGCAGCCGTCCTATCCTTCCGGCTCCTATAATTCCCGCAATTAATTCTTTGGCCATGGTAACTTCTCCTTTTGCGTAAACATTTTCGTCCATGCCGCCGCGCAGCAACCGAAACTACAGATTCAAAAACCGTATGGCAGCGCTGCAGTCTTTTACAAAGCTCTCTACAATTTGGCCCTCAATCGCAAAACCGCCCTTATACCCGATATCCTCAAAGTGCTGAATGATTTTCTCGAAATTCATGGCTCCGAAACCCGGAAAAAAACGGTTATTGTCGGAAAGATGGACGGTGTGGTAATAGGGTAAATACTTTTTTAGAGCGGCGTACATATCCGACTCTTCGATATTCATATGATATGTATCGGGAAGAATTTTTGCATAGGGGCTGTTAAACTCTTTTACAAACTCAAAGGCGTCTTTTAGACTGTGTGCCACGGAGGATTCGTATCTGTTGGTGGCCTCTACTATAAGGGGGATCTTCTTCTCCTCGGCAACGGGGAAGAGATCGGCAATGGAACGAGAAAATTGAAGATGTGCAATTTCAGGGTGTTCCGCCTTAGGTCCCTTAAAAAAACCCAGGATAATACCTATCGAGCTTCCATCGAGAAAGCGGATAATCTCTTTAACCTTTTTTACAGCCCTTTGTCGTTCCACTTCGTCCCGGTGGGAGAGGGAGAGGCCATAGGTTTTAGCGGTAAGGCCGGAGGCAAAATTGGTAAGCTTGAGCTGGTATTCCTCCAGAAATGAGAGGATGCTCTCCAGACTGTTAACACCGGGGTGCGCCATATTGAGTTCGACCCCTTCGTAGCCCTCCTCTTTTAGATTGTTCATCTCCTCCCGAAACTGCCTGTTTTCCCGAAAGTCCTCCGGCAGTACCGTCTGGACGGAGACCCTTTTGTTTGCACTGTTCATAATTTACTCCCTGTATGCGCGTTGCTCATTGCAATTATAACCTCCAGACAGGGAGTGTCAAGTTTTAAAGGTTTTCGGATTTCTGTATTGCTGTTTGATATCGAATATCGTAATGAAGCCCGTGCTGTATGTGTTCATGCATCGCCTGCTGCGCTAAAGATGTATCTCCGCTAAAAATTTTATCGACTAAACCTCTGTGCCAATACTCCCAGTTTTCTACCTGTTGAAACCATGTAAACTTCGCACTCTGATAGATAATTATTCGCAGTCCGATTCGTTCCAGTTGTTCTCTCAGCTGTGTGTTACCGGTACAGCCGGCCATATATAGATGAAGTTCCTGGTGTTTTTCCGAAAAATGAATGATGCTCTCTCGTCCCTCAACTTTGATATTGTCGCATTCTTCCGCTAAACGGTAGATATGTTTTTTGTCTTCGGCATTTACGTGTTGTGAGAGTATGTAGGCAACCATCGTCTCTATCCCTTCTCTCACTTGGTATGTCTCTATGAGTCTCTCCTTCGATGCTTCGGGAATTCTCACTCCCCATTTGGGGATAGCTTCAAAAACACCCTCTTGTTCGAGTCTTTTTAGCGCTTCACGTACAGAAATAATCGAAGTGCCCGCCATCTCGGCAAGTTTTCTCTGGGATAGAAAGGTGTTCCTGGGAAGGATGTTCTCCTTTACGGCATTGAGGATAATTGTATAAGCTTTTTCAGCACTGGTCTTCATTTTATCCCTCCGCGATATACGAAACTAATTCGAATTGATAGTAAGTTTTTCTTGACAGGTGAGTCAACGGTGATAAGATAGTATTATAACTGTTATAACAGTTATATCTCCATCTTAAACAGTTGTGTTAGCATAGATGTACATAATGAATGAAGCTATAACCAGTAGTGAGAAGGCGTATAGGATACTGCTTGAGGCTATTTTAGAGAATAGACTGGAGAAGGGTGAGTTTATTGCACAAAGAAAGCTGGCGGCGTTAACCGACACTTCGATTGTGTCGGTTAGGGAAGCGTTAAAGCGTCTGGAGCATGAGAATCTTGTAGAAAATATTCCCAAATGGGGCGTACGGATACCTATAGAGACCAGGGAACGCTTGATTGAGCTGTACGCTGTGAGGGAGGCGCTTGAGGTTATGGCTGCATATTTGCTGGCGCAACAGATAGACAAGAGGGATGCCGAATTATTGTGGGAGACCGCCGAGTATTGTGATTTGAAATCAACCGGGGATGCAAGCGATTTGGAGGAGTTTTCCAAAGCACATCGCTCTCTGCATCTTCTGCTTGCGGATTCCACAAAGAATAAGCTCTTGAAAAATGAGCTAGAGCGCTTGCGGGTGCGGAGTCTCATATTTCAAAGCAAGAAGGCAGACTGGCACAAAGATTTGGAGAATCCCGAGTGGTGGCATCGTCATCTAATAGAGGAGATTTTATCCGGGGATGTGAACAGGGCGCAGGAGGCGATGCATATTCATGTGCAGCACGGCTTGCAGTACGATTTAAGACTTTTTGACGAGGAGAGAAGTGGTGGGTGAGATGAAGCGTGGGGTGTGTAACGAACTTTTTGAGGGTATCTCTTTTGAAGAGAGCTGCCGCATGCTCGCCTCCTACGGCTTTCATGGGGTCGAAATAGCGCCTTTTACACTTTTTGACGAGGATAATCGAATCGGCCTGCACACGGTGTCACGGGTCAGGAAAACACTGAAAAACACGGGGCTCGAATACGCGGGGATCCATTGGCTGCTGGCAAAACCCGAGGGCCTCCATATTACCACTCCCGATGCGGCAAAGAGAAAACGGGCGAGAGAGCGTATAATGCATCTCCTTGATGTGTCGGGAGAACTGGGAGGGGGGAATCTCATCCTGGGTTCGCCGAAGCAGAGAGGGGCAGAGGGAATAGATCCTAAGCAGGCGGTAGACTATCTCGAGGAGGAGCTCGATATTATCGGTAATCACGCCGCCATGTGCGGGTCAAAACTTCTGCTGGAGGCTCTCCCTTCGGCCCATACAAATGTGATCAACACCCTCGAAGAGGTGAAGGAGCTTCTCTCCAATCTGGATAATCCCGGTCTTTCGAGCATGTTCGACTATCACAACTGTGTAGACGAGAAGCTCGAATGGGCCGAGCTCATTCGCAGATACGCAGCTATTATCGAACATGTACACCTCAATACGTGGGAGGGAGAGTATCCCGGCCCCGAGCAGAGCGGGGAGTATGCAGACAGCTTTAGAGCTCTCTCGGAGATCGATTATGAGGGGTGGATATCCCTGGAGGTCTTTTCCGTACACCCACAGCCGCAGGTGCTCCTGGCACAGACGAAGAAGTTTTTAGACAAGGTTACGAGATGAGGTGCACATTGACCGGGCCGATGAGAGTGGTGCATCGGAACACCCGGTTTTAGGTTTTAATTCTGGAGTTATCCTGCGTTAGCAGGATGCATATACAATTTTTTTAAAGGAGGGCATCACGATGAAAAGAACACTTTTTATTATCGTGGTACTAATTGTTGCCGCCTTGATGGTACCCGGCAGTATCTTCGCTGGTGGTAAACAGGAAGCTGAGGAAGGAGACGGAGGTTGGAAGCCGGAGAAGACTATTACGCTTATTGTACCCTGGGATGCAGGAGGAGCATCGGACCAAACCGCACGAGTCTTGGCGAGCGAGATGGAGTCCATATTGGGACAAAAAATTGCAGTAGTCAATCAGCCCGGTGCTTCGGGGTCTACGGGACAGGAATCGGCCTTTGAAGCGGATCACGACGGCTACACCTGGGCCGGAAACGCAGACGCGAGTGTAGCAACCTACCAGGTCCTGGATTTGACACCCGATATCTCCCATCGCGATTGGCAGGCCTACTTCCCCATCTTTACCCCCTGTGTAATCGCGGTAAATCCCGACTCGGATATAACCGACTGGGACAGCCTTATAGAGGCGTTCGAGACCAGGGAGGTAGATGTGGCGAGTGCGGGAATCGGAGCCGGCGGACACATAGCAGCCGAGGCCTTCGTGGGAAATATCGATGGAATCGACGAGTACAACCACGTTCCCTACAAGGGCGGAAATCCTGCGGTCGTGGCAACTGTATCTGGAGAAACGGAAGTGGTTATGCAGCTCTCGATGGAAGAGGCGGATATGCTGAGGGGAGGCAAACTCAGAGCGATTGCTTCCATGGCGGATGAACCACTCAAAATAACCGGAGTAGATGAGATTCCTCCCATCACGGACTTTGTACCGGATTTTCCGAGTGTAGGCTTTAACTTCGGCCTATTTATCCCCGAAGACATACCGGCGGATGCAAAAGAGGCGATTGGAAAGGCCTTTGATCAGGCAGCTCAATCCGAAGCTGTTGCAAAACTCGCAGAGTCGAAGGGAAGTGTGGCTGTCTCAATCCGCGGAGACGAAGCGGATGAGATTATGGAACAAGCCGCGTCGATGTTCGGATGGCTTCTCTACGATGCGGGTGTTGCCGAGGTGAGCCCGGCGGAGTACGACATAGAAAAACCGTAAGCGATGTTATAAATGGGAAGAGGCGATGCCCTAAGGGTCGCCTCTTCCTTTCTCGTGCCCCGGCAGGGCGCACCTACTTGTAGATTGGAAGGTACATGTTATGGATGAAAAAACGACCACAAAAGCCGATTTTGCCAGTTCAATCGTCATTATACTCTTTAGTATAGTTATTCTGGTGGTCTCTTTTCGCATGCCCGCCTATGAGAAGTGGGGGCTCTACGCTACCCCGAGTCTGACGCCGATTGCATTCGCCTTTCTCCTTTTGCTCTGCGGGCTCATTCTCTTTGTGCGGAGTGCGGTAAAGGGAGGGTATAGAATATCTGTCACTCGGCAGAAAATAAAGCAGGTATCAAAAGCGAAGGCTACTGTCCATTTTACGGTGGTCCTCGGTCTTGTTATTCTCTACTACCTCCTGTTGGGAAGACTGCACTTCGCGATCATCAGCGCGGGGTATATCTTCTTTAATATACTCTATTTCAAAAGCACCGCTGTGTGGAAAAACCTGCTTATCTCGGGAATTGCTGCAACAAGTATATGGTACTTGTTCAACAATATTTTATATATTCCTTTGCCCTAGATCGGAGGAGCACCCATGGGAGTTGTCTATTTTTTCCAGGAGTTTTTTCAGCTGTTGACTCCGATGAACTTATTCTACGCCTTTGTGGCGGTACAGCTGGGAATTATCTTCGGTATGCTGCCGGGATTAACCGCTACGGTGGGTATCGCAATTCTGACGGCACTCACTTTCAAGTGGGATCCGGGGAATGCCATACTCGTTCTGGTAGGTATCTATGTAGGAGCAATATACGGAGGCAGCCGTTCGGCGGTTCTCTTGAACATTCCGGGAACTCCGGCAAGTGCGGCTACCTGTCTCGATGGTTATCCGCTTTCGCAGAGCGGTAGGGCCTCGGAGGCGCTCGGGCTTGCGACTACCGCCTCGTTTTTGGGTTCCTTTGTAGGAGTCCTCGCGCTTTCCTCTCTTGTACCCCTACTTGGGGGAATGGCGCTGGAGTTCAAGTCGTATGAGATTTTTTGGGTTGCCATATTCGGCGTTGCAATTTGTGGAAATCTCACCGCCGCAAAAGACCCCCTCAAAGGATGGGTTTCGGGTATACTCGGAATTTTGTTCTCCTTTGTAGGGATGGAGGCTATACAGGGCTATCGCAGGTTTACCTTCGGTATCTCCGAGCTCATGGCGGGTTTCGGAATTATACCGGTTTTGGTCGGTACCTACGCTCTGGTCGAAATTCTCTCCACCTTATCGGATACGAGTGTAGAGAAGAAAATGGGCCAAGTTGGCAGAGTCCTGCCTCAGATGAAGGACATTTTGAACAACTGGTTCAATATTATTCGCTCCGGAGTAGTCGGGATAATTACCGGAATTATCCCGGGAGTAGGAGAGAACATAGGCTCCTATGTTGCCTACGATTTTGCCAAGAGGGCAAGTAAGACTCCGGAGAAGTTTGGCAAGGGTTCCGAGGAGGGGCTCATTGCCTCGGAGACGGCAAACAATGCCGTTGTAGGAGGGGCCTTGGTGCCGGTGCTGGCGCTGGCTATACCTGGAAGTCCCCCGGCGGCGGTGCTTCTGGCGGCTCTTCTTCTTCACGACGTACGGCCCGGACCACTCCTTTTAATAGAGAATCCGATGTACATGTACCAATTTGCCGGCATGTTCTTTTTGGCAACTATCGCCATGTTTGTACTCGGTTTGCTCATTGTAAAACCGTTGTTGTGGATGTTGCGCATAAAGAAGTCCGTCATGATGCCTATAATCTTTGTTCTCTGCATGGTCGGCACATACGCAATATCTGGTCGAATATTCGACGTGCTCGTAATGATACTCTTCGGCCTGCTCGGTTTTCCCATGAGAAAGTTAGGCTATCCCGAGGCGCCCCTCGTATTGGGCATTATCCTTGGGCCGATGGTGGACGAGAACCTTCGAAGGGGATTGATTCTCTCTGGTGGAAATATTATGCCGTTCTTCGGTGGTACAATCAATATACTCCTCATTGCCGCCACCTTCTTTACCCTTTTTGGGAGAACCGCACCGGTGAGAATGGTAACGGATACTGTGACGTATCCCCTCCGGTACGGAATAGAGAGGGTGAGATCGCTGTTCAAAAGGAGATAGTATGAAATACGGATTTGGTATTGTAGGATTGGGGATGATAGCTGATTTCCACGCGAAGGCTATAACCGATATGGAGGGGGGGCATGTGGCCGCGTGCTACAGTCGATCCCGAGAAAAAGCCCTGGCCTTTGGAAAGAAGTACGGCTGTACCGGCTATACGAACTACAGGGAGTTTTTAGCCCATCAGGGCCTGGATATCGTTTCGATCTGTACCCCTTCGGGGCTTCATCTCGAGCAGGCCCTCGAGGCTGCGGAGGCGGGGAAACACATAATTGTGGAGAAACCCCTGGAGGTTACCCTCAAACGCTGCGATGCAATGATCGAGGGTGCGGACAGGAACGGAGTCGTCCTCGCGGGAATATTCCCGTCGCGATTTCACGAGGTCGCAGGGGTAATAAAAGAGGCGGTAGAGGAGAAACGCTTTGGAAGACTCACCCTCGGAGATGCGTACGTAAAGTGGTTTCGCTCACAGGAGTACTACGACAAGGGCGGCTGGAAGGGTACGTGGAAGTACGACGGCGGCGGTGCGCTTATGAATCAGTCCATTCATGCCATCGACCTCCTGCAGTGGTTCATGGGACCTGTGGCATCGGTACAGGCTGCAACCGGCACCCTTGCACACGATCGAATAGAGGTCGAGGACACCGCGGCGGCGGTACTCACCTTCGAAAACGGAGCCATCGGAGTTATCGAGGGGACCACCTCGGTCTATCCCGGGTTTCTCAAACGGATCGAGCTCTCCGGCAACAGGGGAAGCGTAGTGCTCGAGGAGGAGGATCTCAAGCTCTGGCAATTCGAAGAGGAACAAACAAAGGACGAGGAGATTCGCAAGAACTTTCTGGCAAAGACCTCATCGGGCGGAGGCGCATCGGATCCGAGCGCTATAGGGTATCATGGCCACCGGAAACAGTTCGAAGACCTGTGCATGGCCCTTGACAACCACCGCTCCCCCCTTGTAGACGGGAGGGAGGCACGAAAGGCGGTAGAGATCATTCTGGCGATTTATGAGAGCGCGAAAACGGGAAAGCGCATAGACTTGCCTCTCGAGTAAAAGGGGAATATATGGAGAAGAGAATCTATTCGGAAAAAAGAGAGCTGGGCGAGGCCGCCGCGGAATACGGGGCGCAAGTAATAAAGAGGGCTATAGAGAAGAGGGGCGAGGCATACATAATTGTCGCAACCGGTGCGAGTCAATTCGAAATGCTGGAAAGCCTGGTTCAAAAGGATGTAGACTGGAGCCGCGTTACCGCCTTTCACCTGGATGAGTACATCGGAATTACGATGGATCATCCGGCAAGCTTTAGAAAATACCTCAAGGAGAGATTTGTCGACAGAGTAAAGAATCTTGGAGAGTTTCATTACATCGAGGCCGACCGAAGGGCTCCGAAGGAGGAGTGCGGCCGTATTGCAAGCCTTATTAGGGACAAAACAGTAGATGTTGCATTTATAGGTATAGGGGAGAACGCACACTTGGCATTCAACGACCCTCCTGCAGATTTCGAAACCGAGGAACCCTTTATCGTGGTGGAACTGGATGAGGCCTGTCGCCAGCAACAGCTTGGTGAGGGTTGGTTCGACAGCTTCGAAGAGATTCCCTCAAAGGCCATCTCCATGTCTGTGCGCCAGATACTAAAAAGTGTGAATCTCGTTGTCAGTATACCGGATGCGCGAAAAGCGGAAGCGGTAAAGTGCGCCGTGGAAGGGGAGGTGACACCTATGTGTCCCGCTTCCATCCTCCAGAGACACGAAAATTGTGTACTGTTTCTCGACAGGGAATCTTCATCAAAATTGAAAAAGGAGAGACAGTAAGATATGTACTATTTGACGGGTTTTACCGATGAGGCTGCCGATTCGATCGAAGACCAGATAGAAGTTATTAAAGAACTTGGCTGGAGCCACCTGGAGTTGAGGGCTGTTGACGGTGTAAATGCCCACAACTTGACCGAGAGCGAATTCGAAACTGTGCGTCGAAAGATCGAAGAGGCGGGTATACAGGTGAGCTGCCTGGGCTCGAATATTGCAAACTGGGGAATCGCGATCGACACACCCTTCGAAGAGACCTGGGAAGTGGTCAAACGCGCGGCGGACCGCGCAAAAAGACTCGGGACCTCTTACGTACGCGTTATGAGCTATGCCATACGGCAAGGGCCTAATAAAGAGATTCTCGATGATCAAATGGAAGAGGAGCGCTTTAGGCGACTTCGCCTGGTTACGAAGGAGCTGATGGAGAACGGACTGACCCCTGTGCACGAGAACTGCTTTAACTATGGAGGGATGAGCTGGAAACACACCTTGAAACTCCTCAAGGAAGTTCCAGGGCTAAAACTGGCCTATGACACCGGTAACCCTGGACTGCAGTATGATTACGGCAATAATAATACCCATACCGGTAATCTCGAGCTGCAGGATCCCTGGACCTTCTACTCCAAGGTAAAAGAGCACATAGAGTACGTGCATATAAAAGATGCGTTGCTCGACACGAAAACGGGGCATGAGGAGTATTATTTTCCCGGGGAGGGGGCTGGAGAGGTCCGACGAATAGTAAAGGACCTTCTCGATGGAGGATACGAGGGCGGCTTTTCGATGGAACCCCACATGGCGGTAGTTTACCACGACACCTCTGTTACCTCGGACAAGGAGCAGCGCTATAGCAACTTTCTCGAATACGGCAGACGATTCATGAAGCTTTTAGAAGAGATCGGATATCCATATCCGACTTGATCTCCACATTGGTAAAGGTTGATAATGCTTTTTGAGCTGTTCGGCAACATTCTGTCTCCCTTGATCGCGAGCCTCTTTTTCTTTATATATTTTCTCTTTTTTCTCGTTGCCAGTTTTTCACAGCCAATTTCGTATCGATATTTTCTTATATTTCTCATCTCCTTTAGCATCTTTCTTATAGGACGGCCGTTGCAGGTGCTTTTGGGGCCGCATCCTGTACCTCTTATAATAAACAATGTAAGGAGTCTA
>JBKHFZ010000011.1:0-34544 GCA_046539925.1 Spirochaetaceae bacterium | reverse complement strand
GCCTGCGGAAGCGGGCTCTTCCGCCTCGGAGACACGGGAGATAAAAATTCACATAGAGGATACAGAGATCCTCTTCTCCTTTCTTCTCGAAGCGAAGGATCACCTCGACGACATAGAGGGGAGAATTCTCGAGCTGGAAAAGGAGTACGATGACCAGCTTGTCCACGATATTTTCCGGTCCATGCACACCATAAAAGGGGTCTCCTCCTTTATCGGAGTGGAATATGTAAAGACGCTGTCCCATAAACTCGAAACACTCCTCAATTCTCTCAGAAACGGAGAGATCGAGCTCGATGATGAAATTATTGATATTCTTCTTGCCGGGGGCGATGCACTCACAAAAATGGTCTACGACCTCGACTCCCAGTCCCAAAATCTGGAAAAGGGGAAGCCCGCGGAGGTCTACGACGGAAGAATAGATGTGAGTGAACTGGAGGAGCGGCTAAAGCCCTATCTCGATCGTATAGAGGGAAAAGAGACGGCGGGTAAAAAGCCGAAAGAGGAAGAGATAGCGAAGGAGCCTATAGAGAAGACCGGAGGCACACTTGCTGGGGCCGAAAAGGCTGAAACACCACATAAAGCTGAAAAGGCGACGGCAAAAAAAGAAAAAAGCGGTGAGTATGAGGACCTTGTCTCCCCGGAGATGGTGCAGAAATTTGTAGAGGAATCGAGCGACCTGGTGGATACCGCGGAGAACGCCATGCTCGAGCTCGAGAAGAACCCGAAGCAGACGGGAAATGTGGAGGAGGCCTTTCGAGCAATACATACGGTAAAGGGGAATGCCGGCTTTTTCGGCTTTGCCTCTCTGGAGAAGATGTGTATGGGCATCGAGGGAGTCCTCGACACTCTACGGAAGGGGAACAGAGAGGCCGACGGCAACGTGGTAAGCCTCCTCCTCGAGAGCCTGGACGGACTGAGTGTGACCCTGCAAAAGGTGCAGAAGGGGGAGGTAAGCCCCACCACCGGAGACGAGACCACCGTTTCTGCGGACGACGTCCTGGAGAGCAAAGAGCAGGGAGACTACAAACCTCTCGGGGATATGCTGGTGGAGATGGGAATTGCCAGCAAGGAAGCCGTAGAACAGGCTCTGGACATGCAGAGAATGAAGCTCGGCGAACTCCTGGTAAACACGGGAGTTGCGAAGGAGGATGAGGTAGAGAAGGCCCTTGAAAAACAGGGCAAGACTCCCGAGAAGGGGGATCAATTTTCCAGCTACAGGATGAAGCGCAAGGATATAAGGGTGGATACCGAACGGCTCGATACCCTTTTCGACCTGATGGGAGAGCTCATAACCGCGGAGGCGATGGTGCTCAACAATCCGGACCTCGAGGGGCACGATCTGCCCAATTTTGAGCGCGCCTCGGGGTATCTCTCAAAAATTTCCCGGGAGATGCAGGAGCTCACCATGTCCATAAGGATGATTCCCCTGGAGGGGCTCTTTAGCAAGATGCGCCGCCTGGTAAGGGATCTGTCCAAAAAGTTTGAAAAACCGGTAAATTTTGTGGTCAGCGGAGAAGGGACGGAGATGGACCGTAACGTAATGGAGGAGATATCCGACCCCCTGGTACATATTATCAGAAACTCCCTCGACCATGGTGTGGAAGATGCGGAGACAAGGCGCAAAGCGGGAAAGCCGGAGGAGGGCACGGTAAAACTCTCTGCCGGATACGAGGGGAACGAAATCTGGATAACCGTATCCGACGACGGGGCGGGGCTCAACCGCGACAGACTGATAAAGAAGGCTGTCGAGAGGGGAGTGCTTACGGGAAATCCCGAGGAGATGAGCGACGATGAAGTGTGGAAGATTATCTTCGAGCCCGGTTTCTCCACCGCGGACAAGGTCTCCGAAATTTCCGGCCGCGGGGTGGGGATGGACGTGGTCAAGAAGAATATAGAAAAACTGAGGGGTAAAATTGATCTCAGAAGCGTGGAGGGGCAGGGCAGTACCTTTATACTCCGCATACCCCTTACTCTTGCCATTATCGATGCAATTAATTTTACCGTAGGGCCTCAGCTCTACTCGCTTCCCATTACCGATGTGCTCAAGTTTCACAAGGCAACAAAAAGCGAAATAACAAAAACAGAGACGGACCGGGAGGTTATTAACTACCGAGGAGAGGTTATACCTATTGTAAAACTGCACGAGTTTTTCAGGGTTGGAGGCGATGTCCCGGAGGTGGACGAGGGTATTGTGATAATTGCCCAAGCGAGGGACAAGAAGATCGCCCTTCTCGCGGACGAGATTCTCGGTTACAGGCAGGTGGTTATAAAGGCGTTGCCTGGATTTATGGACGATATCCGCGCCCTCTCCGGATGCAGCATTATGTCCGACGGTAAGGTAACTCTTATTATCGATACCGGATCTCTTATAGGTTTTGTACTTGAATAGAGGAGCTCGAGCGGATGGAAGGTCTTATCGATATAAATGACGAAGAGTTTCAGCATATCTCCCAGCTTGTGTACCAGCGGTTTGGAATAAACCTTACAGAGAAAAAACGAGTACTCGTGAGGGGAAGACTCAACAAACTGCTCCAGCAGTTGGGTTATAAAGATTTTGACAGTTACTATAACTATATATCCCGGGACAAGTCCGGTAAGGGTCTTTTAGAGCTGGTGGACAAGATATCCACTAATCATACCTTTTTCTTTCGGGAAAAGGAACATTTTGATGTACTCAAAAACCATGCCCTCCCCCATGCGGCGGAACTGTTAAAGAGAGAGTCGAGTCGAGATGTACGGGTGTGGTGCGCGGGATGTGCAACAGGAGAGGAAGCTTACACCCTGGCAATCGTTCTTGCCGAATATTTCGGCGTCGATTTTTTCAAGAACGGGCCGCCAATATTGGCTACCGATATTTCTCTTACCGCTCTGGAGAAGGCAATGCTCGGCATGTATGGTGCCGACAGACTTTCGGAGGTACCGAAGACGCTTCTGCAGAAGTATTTTGTGGTAAATGATGCGGGGGGATATACGGTAAAAGATTCGATAAAGAGAATGATTGTCTACAAAAGGTTGAATTTTAAGCGGGAAACCTTTCCTTTTAGAAACAAATTCCATACAATTTTTTGTAGAAATGTGATGATCTATTTTGATCAACCGACTAAGGAGGAGCTGGTGGCTAAATTTGCTCGCCATTTGGTAGATGGCGGTTATTTTTTTATTGGACACTCCGAATCTCTGGGCAGGAGCAACGCCGACTTCCAGTACGTGCAACCTGCGGTATACCGGAAAAAGGGGTGAACATGAGGCATAAGATTAAAGTGCTTATAGTGGACGATTCCGCATTGGTAAGGGACATCCTCTCGCGGGGGCTTGCAAGGGATCCGGAGATAGAGGTTGTGGGAACCGCGCCGGATGTCTATGTAGCGCGAGACAGAATTGTATATCTAAAACCGGATGTGCTTACCCTGGATGTGGAGATGCCCAAAATGGACGGGGTTGAGTTCTTGCGTCGCCTTATGCCGCAGTACCCCATTCCCGTGGTTATGGTGTCGGCTCTTACCGCTCCCGGAGCTCAAACAACCCTGAGCGCGTTGGACTACGGAGCTGTTGATTTTGTATTAAAGCCTTCCACGAGTTTTGGTAACCGTCTGGACGGTATGCTCGATGAGCTCATAGATAAAATAAAAATGGCCTCCACCGTCAATGTAAGCAACTGGAAGCGGGAACGCGGCCGCCGTCCAACAAAAAAACCGGAGAGCGCGGTTCTTGCCGGCACTACGGACAAGGTAATTGCCGTGGGAGCCTCTACCGGTGGCACGGTAGCACTGCGGACGATGATAGAAGTATTTCCGCCGGATATGCCCGGTACGGTTATAGTGCAGCATATGCCGCCGAAGTTTACGGAGATGTTTGCAGATAAGCTCAATTCCGTTGCAAAGGTAGAGGTAAAAGAGGCCAAGGACGGCGACAGCATTATAAAAGGTCGGGTTTTAGTTGCACCGGGGGGTATGCATATGGCGGTAAAACGCTCCGGAGGCAGATACATAGTAAAATGTTACGAGGAGGAGAAAGTAAACGGCCATATTCCTTCTGTAGATGTCCTGTTCCATTCTGTGGCAAAAAATGTAGGCGTAAACTCTCTTGGTGTAATTCTTACGGGGATGGGAAGAGACGGCGCCGAGGGTATGCTCGAGATGAGAAAAAGCGGCTCCCGAACTCTTGCCCAGGATGAACGTACATGTGTAGTATTCGGTATGCCTAAAGAAGCATATTCCTACGGCGGTGCGGAAAGGCTGGTGGGAATTCAGGAGATGACCCACGAGATGGTTCAATTACTAAAGGAGATGAGATAGGATGCGGCTTGATGTAGGCATTGGAGAGTGGAAGGTGAGTAACCAGCAGGACGACATAATTAAAACCTATGCATTAGGTTCATGCGTTGCCGTTATTACATACGATCAAAAAAAGGGTGTTGCCGGAATGATCCATATTGCCCTGCCCGAGTCGAAGGTAAACGCCGGAAAGGCGGAGCGTCTGCCCGGCTATTTTGCCGACACCGGACTTCCTCTGCTGATAAAAGATATGGAAAGAAAAGGTGCCGACAAGAAAAGTATTAAAGTACGCCTGGCCGGCGGTGCAAGTATTATGGACGAAAACAGAAATTTTGATATTGGAAGGAGGAATACTATTGCGGTTAAACGTTTCCTCTGGAAGAATGGGCTAGGTGTTATTCGGGAAGATACCGGCGGTAACAAAAGCAGAACAGTTGCAGTAAATGTCTCCGACGGAACGGTTACCGTGAGCAACTCAGGTAAAACCTGGACACTTTAGAGGAGGAGGATCTATGGAGTTTCAGCATATCCTTATTGTCGATGATTCGGCTACTTCCAGGATGATAATTAAACGCTGCTTTCAAATGGCGGGGTATCAAGATAGTAACTATTACGAGGCTGAAGACGGGCTAAAGGCTATGTCTATATTGCAGAAAGAGAAGGTGGAACTGGTAGTTACGGATTTGAATATGCCTAAAATGGACGGAAATACTTTTATTAAAAAACTGAGGATTATCGACAAAACGAAGGATCTTCCTGTAATGGTAATTTCCAGTATGGGTAATGATATGATGGACCAGGAGTTGAAAGGGGAGGGGGTAATAGGTATAATCCAAAAACCGATTTCTCCAGAAAAAGTTATGGAAGTTTTGGAAGGAGGAAATTAGACAAATGGAAGAAGCTCAAGTAAAAGAAGCACTATCGGAAGCAACCACCGGTACCTTTGCAGATATGACTTTTCTTGATGTTCTGGAAGATGAGGAGCATCTTCCCTTTGAGGCGGGACAGCTCCTTTTTATAGAGTTTGACAGACCAATTTACGGAAGACTCATTTTAACAATGCCCCTGGAACTCAAACAGATGATAGTCGAGAATATTCATGCCACAGACTGGGAGGAGCTGTCGGTAAGCGAGATTGACGACTGTCTCCTGGAAGTTCTCAATGTACTCGCCGGAAACTTTCTTCGGGCTCTGCACCGGGAGGACATTAAGGTGCGCCTCAGTTTTCCCCACGTGATGTTCAGCTACGACGAGGTCCCCGATTTGAATACATTTGATGTGTATCACTTTCATGCCGAAGGTACACCATTCACCATATCCCTTGCACTGCACGTGGAGGGCCAGGGAGTATGAAGACTCTTATAGTCGAGGATGATTTTGCAAGCAGAAAGCTGATGGAGAAATATCTCTCTCCATACGGAGAGACCGATGTAGTTGTAGACGGACAGGAAGCTGTAGATGCCTTTGCCATGGCCCTCGATGAGAACAGTTACTACGATTTGGTCTGTCTCGATATTATGCTTCCAAAGATGGACGGCCAAAAAGTCTTGAAGGAGATACGGAGAATAGAAGAGGAGCGGGGAATATTCGGGAACAACGGCGCCAAGGTTATTATGACCACCGCTTTGGGAGACGCTAAAAATGTGCTCAATGCATTTCGCTCCCAATGCGAGGGGTACCTGCAAAAACCGATAAGCAAGGAACATCTGGTCCGCCAGCTCAAGGATCTAAAACTTATAGAAGCAGATGAGCCCAGCTGATACCCTCGGCGGCTTTTACCGGCTGGGTGAGTTCCCTCCCCATGACTGTGCTTAAAAAGCGCGGAGCCACGCCCGGAGCATGGCCCTGCTCGCTGCGAAGAAGGGCTGCGTTTTCCGCGCTTAGGCGTTCTCCCCGCCTCATGTCCCTGAGGGCAACCAGTGAGCGGTTGGTTCCGCCGTAGAACGACTCCTCCCGCGGGGCGAGCCGTTTCTCTCCTGTACCGAGAATGCGGTCTATTTTCTTCATCTCCCGGGGCTCGAGAATACCCCCCAATATATTCGTAACCTCCTCAATAGTTTTGCCCTCGCATTTTCTTGTTATGTGCACCATCTTGCCGAATTCCGGTGGAGTAAGGGCTATAGGATCGTCGAGTCCTCCCGCGGAGGAGGAGAGGGCAAGATGCTTCTCTATAATTACCGCTCCCATCGCAACGGCCAATGGAGGGACGAGTACAGGGCTCACGGAGTGGTCGGATACGCCGACTGGAACGCCGAAGAGTTTCGACAATACGGGGATAAGCCGCAGATTGTACTCCTCCTCAGGAGCAGGGTAGGAGGTAACGCAGTGGAGAAGGGCGGCGGGAGTTGAGAAAGAATTTGAATAAGAGGCAGAGAGAAATGAAAGAGCCTCCTCTATATCCCCAAGAGTGCTCACCCCGGCGGAGAGTATAAGCGGTTTTTCTCTCACCTTGTCCAAGAGGGGATAGTGGTTGAGCTCCGGGCTCGCGATTTTTACCCACTCTACATCCAGCTCTAAAAGCATCTCCGCGCTTTGAGGACCAAAGGGGGTGCAGAGAAACCTGAGGCCTTCTGCTTCGGTTAACTCTTTGAGCCTCCTGTAGAACTCCGCAGGCCGCTCCAGGCTCTTGAACCTCGCGTATATATCGGTTCTTCCTCCGGGAAGATCTATGCTGCCGACGGCGGGATGTACTATTTCCTCCGCAATTACCGCCTGGAATTTAACAACATCGGCACCGGCCTCTCGGGCAGCAGCGATTAGTTCTTTCGCGGTATCCAGGTTTCCCCGGTGGGCGGTTCCCGCCTCGGCAATTATGGTTACACGGGTTCCATTGTCAAAACCATTGAAATGGGTGCTATCTTCTGAACTCATCGATCATTCTCAATTTAAGATTTTTTAAAGCGGTGGAGATGGAAACCCTGTAGATATGAGGATTTATAATTCTCTTGTAGGTTCGGTCGAAACCCTCGAGCTGCTCGAGGACGTAAGAGCGTATCTCCTCCAAAGTAGAGGGGGTACCTGCCACGCTGCCCTCGCGCATATAGGGCATAAGCAGCGGTTTGACTTCTCCGTAGTCGTAGAGGGTAAAGTATGTGTTTGGATGCATCGGATGGTAGAAAGTGTGGAGCCTGGAGGGATTAAAATTCTCCTGGGAGAGGGTTATCAAGTCCGCAAGGGCGTACCCCTTTTTATCGAAAAAGCGATACACCTGTTTGCAGCCGGGGTTTGTGGTTTTTTCTATGTTGTTGGATACCTTTATAGTGGGAAGCATCATCCCGTCGTACTCCTTTGCGGAAAGTTTGTATACTCCGCTAAAGGAGGCGGTGGAGCCGCCTGTAACAAGATGAGTACCTACCCCCCAGAGGTCGATGGGAGCGCCGTCGGTAACGAGCTGATGAATTATCTCTTCGTTGAGATCGTTGGAAACGGTAATTAAGGCATCCTCGAGACCCGCCGCATCCAGGCGCTCGCGGACTTTCTGGCTCAGATACGCGAGGTCTCCGCTGTCCAGCCTCACTCCGAGCCGTTTCCCCTTCTCTTTGAGTTTTTTTCCCACGGCAATTGCGTTCTCTATACCGCTTCCCAGCGTATCGTAGGTGTCTATAAGAAGAATCGCCTTATCCGGATATATTTCGGCAAAGTTCTCAAAGGCTTCATACTCCGAAGAGAACGCCATTATCCAGGAGTGTGCCATTGTTCCGCTTACCGGTATTCCGTAGACTTTACCCGCCAGGGTGTTGCTGGTGGCGGAAGCTCCGCCGATGTAGGCGGCCCTGCTTGCAGAAATAGCTCCGTCCCATCCCTGCGCCCGACGCAGGCCGAATTCGAGGACCTTTCCGCAGTTGGAGGCTATATAGATACGGGCGGCCTTTGTCGCTATAAGAGACTGGAAGTTTATTACATTTAAGAGCATGCTTTCTATAAGCTGCGCCTCTATAAGGGTGCTGTGGATCCGTAGCAGAGGCTCACCGGGAAAAATAATTGTCCCCTCGCTCATGGCATAGAGATCTCCGGTAAATCGAAAGTTTCTCAGATACTCGAGAAAATCGACCGTAAAAAGGCCGGTGGAGGAGAGATACTCAATATCTTCATCGGAGAAAGAGAACTCTTCCAAACTCTCGATGAGCGGTTGAAGTCCGGCAAATATGGAAAAGCCGCTCGAGAAGGGTTGGGTACGGTAGAACATATCGAAGATTACCCGAGGGTTTCTCTGTTTGAGGAAATACCCCTGAATCATGGTCAATTCATAGAGATCTGTTAAAAGCGCGGATGCAGTCATGACGGCTCCCGAAATTTGTAATTTATAGGCCAAGTATACTCGAAAGGGAATATCTGCGAAAGGTGTGAATATTCTACTCGACACAAGAAGCTCAATTGATTAATATAGGTATAGTTTCGCATGCCGCTTCGCGGCAACCGAAACGACGAAAATTGCTGTAAGCAATTTTCTTAAATAGATAGTCGAAGCGAAACAAAAAACGAAGGAGAAGCCAATATGGTTAACATTGTATGCGATGCCTGTAAAAAAACTATTCAGGGTGCCGACAAGGAGACAAACGTTATATTTATAACCGATAAAAACCTCTGTATACCGTGTAACGATAAGCTCGAGGAGACGGTAAGAGAAGAGATGAAGAAAGAGAGAGTATTTACTCTTGAGAAATATAATAACAAGCGTTTGAATAATCTAAATAAAATGTGCAAATAGAGGGCTCGATTCCGCACGGGCGGAGCGAATACCTCCTATTCTAAAGGGGGTATCCGCTTAAAACCGGTGTACCCGGCAAGGGACTCCGGAAGTTCGATAGACCCGTCTTCTTTTTGGTGGTTTTCCAAAAGCGCGATAAGCGCACGGGATACCGCAACGGCAGTGCCGTTTAACATGTGCACATAGCGGTTGCCCTCTTCACTCTTATACCGTATACCGAGCCTTCTCGCCTGATAATCGGTGCAGTTTGAGGCACTGGTCACCTCTCCCCAGTCTCCCTTCTCTCCCCGGCCGGGCATCCACGCCTCTATATCGTACTTGCGGTAGGCAGGAGCACCCAAGTCGCCGGTGCATGTGTCGACCACCCTATAGGGTATCTCGAGGCCCTGAAAGATCTCCTCTTCTATACCCAAGAGCTCCATGTGGATTTTCTCGGACTCCTCCGGCAGGCAGTAGACAAACATCTCCAGCTTGGTAAACTGATGCACCCGGTAGAGCCCCTTGGAAAAACGCCCTGCAGCTCCGGCTTCTCTCCTGAAGCAGTGGGAGAGCCCGGCCATTTTAATAGGCAACTGTTCCGCCGAAAGCAGCTCCCCCGCGTGGTATCCTCCCAGGGTAATCTCCGCGGTACCCACAAGGCAGCTGTCCGAGTCCTCTATACTGTAGATATTGCTCTCCTCTCCCCTGGGATTAAAACCTATACCCTCCACAATCTCCTCCCTGGCAAGGTCGGGGGTAATTGTCGGGGTAAAGCCTCTGCTCAAAAGAATGTCCAGGGCGTACCTGGCAAGGGCGAGCTCCAGAAAAACGGCCTGATTCTTCAGGTAGTAGAACTTTTGCCCCGTAACTTTGGCGGCGGTGTCGAAATCCACCAGATCGAGGGATGTACCCAGCTCCACGTGGTCCCTGGCCTCGAATGAGAAGGTTTTAGGCTCCCCGTAACGGTGCAGTTCGAGGTTGTCCTTCTCCTCTTTTCCTACAGGTGCATGGGGATGAGCCATGTTGGGGATCTTTCCCGCCAGCTCTCGGAGTTCGGCATCCACTCCACCGTACTCCTCCTCGAGAGAGGCAATACGCTCTTTGAGCTTTTTGCCCTCTTCTATAAGAAGCGAGCGCTCTTTCTCTTCCAGTTTGCCCTTCATCTTTTTGGCGTTTTCGTTTCGCTGTTTTCTCAGGTCTTCGAGCTTGCGTAAAAGTGTGTTCCGTTTATCGTAGAGGGATAAAACGGAATCCACATCCAGATTCATGAAGCGGTTGCGAATGTTCTCGCGCACCTCTTCGGCATGTTCTTTTAGATATTTCAGGTCAAGCATAACGTGCTCCATATTAGTATAAGTATCATTCTCCCTCAAGCTCCTCGGCTCTCTTTTTAGCCCTCATTATAGCCTCCATGACGGCAGGGGTGAGACCCCCTTCTTCGAGTGCCCGAATTCCCTCTATTGTGGTACCCCCTGCGGAGGTGACCTTGCTAATCATCTCTGCGGGAGAACTGTCTCCGTTTTTTAGAACCTCCAGGGCTCCGTGTACGGTCTCTTTTGCTATCTCCAATGAGATGTCGTAGGGGATACCGGCTTGGGTGCCTCCAAGAGCCATAGCGTGGAGGAAGGCGAAGACAAATGCAATCCCGGAACCGGAGAGTCCGGTTATCGCGGAGAGCAGCTCTTCGGGGAGGGGCACCGCGGTTCCAAGCGCTTCGGCCAGGGTAAACGCTTCGGCTCTAAAAGAATCCTCTATGCCCTCCGGAGCGGAAACCCCTACCACGGATGCGGAGACGGTAGCCGCGAGGTTGGGCATAAAGCGGATTACCCGGGATGTGCCGAGCTCTCTTTGAAACAGTTCAATCGGTTTTCCCGCCACTATGGAGACGATGGACGCATCTTTGCTGTGTCCCGATGCGTCCCGAAAGAACGGAGCAAGGTGCTGCGGTTTTATTGCAACTACGGAGACCTCCGCCCTCGAAAAAAGTTCCTCCAGACTATAGACGGTAGTACCTCCGCACTCGGCAGCTGCGTTTTCCGCTTTTTGTGTATCCAGATCGAAGAAAAGGATCTCCCTCTCTTTGTCTTTACTCTTTAGTCCCTGGGCGAGGGCAAATCCCATATTCCCCGCACCAATAATACCTGTTATTCCCAAAATAGACCTCCCGGTTTACCCTTCGTTTTGTTTTTGAGTATAGAGGAGAAATAAAAAAAATGAAAGAAACCCTTGTCAAAATATGGGAGTGTGTATAGAATGGTAAAAACGCCTAAAGGAAAAGGATAGATGGAGAGAACGCACAGGGGCAAAGGAACGTTAAAAAGAAGGAGGGGGACGTACTGTTTACGTTCCACCTATTTCCAATAATTTTTATTGTAGAGTCGGCACCAATGTTGCCGACTTTTTTTTGCCCAAAACTTTTTTGCCTTCGACTTTTAATTACCCCATTAAGGAGGATGAGAATATGAACAGGGATTTTGGTAAAGAGCTTGCAAAAACAGGCTTGGAGTTGGGCTCTATTCGTCTGAGTCCCGGGCATCCGTTTCTGTGGGCCTCGGGGTATTACATGCCTATCTACAACGATAACCGCATGCTTCTAGGCACCCCTGAACTGAGAAGGCTCGTGGCCGAGGGCTTTGCCTCCCTTCTGCGCGGGAGGGAGATAGAGGCGGAGGTTATTGCCGGCACCGCCACCGCGGGAATACCCCATGCGACTACCCTCTCGGATCTGCTCGGGCTACCCCTCACCTATGTGAGGAACAAGCCGAAGGAACACGGCTTGCAGAACCAGATAGAGGGTTTGAATGCCGACGGGGGATACGGAGGAAGAAGAGTTGTTCTAATAGAGGACCTGATCTCTACGGGAGGCAGCTCCATTAACGCCGTGGAGGCGATACGCCGTGCGGGAGGAGTTGTAGATTACTGCCTCTCTATCTTCGACTACGGTTTAGAGGAGTCAAAGAGGAACTTTGCCGCCCTCAGCCCTCAATGCAGGCCTCTGTCTGTCCTTACCTACGATACGCTTCTCGAGACCGCACGGGAGGAGGGGTATATTACCATTAGAGAGGAGGAGAGCCTTATTAAGTGGAGAAGAGATCCCTTCGGCTGGCAGGAGAAGATGGGTTTTGCCGCTTTGGACAGGGATAATGCCGGTGCCGTTTCTTAGGAGCCTTGCAGAGTCCGCCCGATTAAGCGGGACGTGCGCGTGTATGGGTATTGATCCCCCGGTATCTGCCCTGCCCGGCGGGAGTGTTGGGGATGCGCAGAAAGGGATAGAGAGTTTTTTTGAGGAGTTCTTTGATGCAATGGGTGAGAGAGAGATCGTACCGGCGGCTTTTAAGCCGAACATCGGTTTTTTCCATATCCTCGACCGCCCGCTGGAGGGAGATTTTTCCGGGTCCCGGGCTTTGGCGGCCGTTGTAAAAATGATCCGCCGGAACTTTCCACAGATACCCCTTATCCTCGATGCAAAGAGGGGAGATATTGCCGGATCTTCTCTTAACTATGCCGGCGAGGTGTTCGACTCCTGGAAGGCGGACGGGACAACGGTGCACCCCTATATGGGGGACGATTCGGTGGTTCCCTTTTTCCAGAAAGCAAAGGAGACAGGTGGCGGTGTGTACGTGCTCAACAGGACGAGCAACCCGGGTGCCGCTCGGTTTCAGAATCTCCCGGTTCAGAGCAAAGAGGGGGAAGAACCTCTCTACATGGAGACTGCCCGTGCTATATCGGAGTGGGCCGGTAGGTACCCTGGAACAGGTGCGGTCGTAGGTGCCGTCTCCTTAGAGGAGTTCGAGCGCATAACGGAGCACTACTCGCGCAATCCTGTTCCCCTCCTTATACCCGGTGTGGGTAGCCAGGGGGGCAGCGCAGCGGAGGTGATAGAACTCCTGCGCAGATACCGATACCCCCTCGAACTGGTGCGAATTAACTCTTCGAGCGGGGTTACTCATCCATGGAAAAAGAGGGGAGAAGGGGCACCGGAAGACTGGATTAAAGAATGTATGGAATCTCTGGAAAACCTTGTAAAGTCGTGTGCCGTCTAATGAGTGGATATAGAGAACGAAGAGGGAAAAACATGGGAGAGCGAAAGGTGGAAAGATCTGCAGTACAGAAGCGTATAAAGTCACCAGGAGGAAAGTCGGGGGCAGATGGACGCCCGTTTGCAACGGTCTCGGGCGTGCTCACCACCGGCCCGGATATGATCAGGGAAGTGGATTCCCGGATACCCCAGATAGGTATTATTACCACCAAGAGTTACGAAGTTGCCCCCAACAGGGGCAACGTCGAACCGATAATAGTGGAAGACGGGATAGGCTCCTTCGGTAATGCTGTAGGCCTGAGAAACCCCGGGATGCACAGGGGAGCGGCGGACCTGGAGAGACTCCGTGTTGAATACGAAATGCGGGCTCTGCTCAATGTGTCCCTCTCCGGGAAGAGTCCGGAGGAGTTTGTCCAATTGGCCAAAGCCTTTTCCCATGTTGCGGATATTCTTGAGCTCAACTTCTCCTGTCCCCATGCGGCTGCAGG
Organism: Spirochaetaceae bacterium; assembly: GCA_046539925.1. GTDB lineage: Bacteria > Spirochaetota > Spirochaetia > DSM-16054 > Sediminispirochaetaceae > CAYFVU01. The sequence goes on along the minus strand of JBKHFZ010000011.1, from coordinate 21,056 downwards.
CTACGGGATGAGCATTGGAACAGATGCGAAGACCGTAGCAATGTACGTCTCCGCGGTACGCAGCGCTACGGACCTGCCTGTTTTCCCCAAGTTAACACCCAATGCGGAGAATATTGGAGAAATTGCAAAGGCCGCCGTTGACGCCGGTGCCGACGGGATAACGGCAATAAATACCCTTGGCCCGGATCGTTTTGTAGAGCCCCACTCGGGACGGGATGTTTTGATCAATTCCCGGGACAACAGGGGAGGACGGTCCGGCAGACCGATACGCCGCATTGCCCTGGAGAAGATACGGGAGATACGCACTGCCGTAGGAGAGGATATTCCCATTATTGGAATGGGAGGAGTAGAGAATGGAGAAGATGTCGCAGCCATGCGGGAAGCGGGGGCGGACATAGTGGGAATAGGGTCCCTCTGGGCAAGGATACACCCCAGCCAGTGGCACTCCTTTTTCCGGGCTCTTGCCGATGATGCGGTGTACAGGACAAAACTGGCTACCGATTTTCTTCTTGAAGAGCGCAGGATGGAGTACCATCCCCATGTTATAACCGCCTCTATGGAGAGAGCGGGTGGTGTAAAGCTTGTGGAACTCACGGGAGACATAGACTTTGATGCGAGTCAATTTGTCTTTATTTGGATACCCGGGGTGGGAGAAAAACCCTTTTCGGTAGCCGGAACCGATCCCCTTACTTTTATTATTAAAGACAGAGGCCGGGTAAGTTCTGCAATATGCAGCAAAGAGGCAGGAGAGACAATATATATACGGGGAGCGTACGGTCACGCTCCTCCCTCCTGCGAGACCGATGGAGCTATAGTAATTGCGGGAGGAACCGGAGCGGCGGTTGCTCCCCGGCTGGTTGAACAGCTGAGCGGGGAGAATAAGGCGGTAGAGGCATATATAGGCGTCTCGAGGAGGGGGGCAGAGACATGTGAGAGGGAGATCTCTAAATACGCACGCTGTACGGTGGTCCCCGACGATGGGGAGGCTGCAAAGGTTATACGCCGCGTTACCGAAGAGGAGAGCGGAAAGTTTGCAAGAAGAACTCTCTATGTAATAGGCCCTGCGGATTTTATGAAGAGGGCAATTAAGGCCTTTACGGAGTTTGGGGGTAGGCCCGAAAGGGCCTTTGCTTCCGTAGAGACTCCTACCCGCTGCGGGGTCGGCCTCTGCGGCGAGTGTTCCTGCGGAGGACATCTTACATGCCGGGAGGGAACTTTTATATCCGCCGAGTTTCTGGAAAATAACGGAATAGATATAGAAGAGGTAAGCGCAGGCAAGGCCGAAGGTGTGTACGGCTCTCCTGCTGCAGCGCTCTGACCCGCGGCACCCCAAGCTCAAAGACACTGACCACCGGCGCTCTGACCTACAGGATAGCATGTACAGACTGTACTTTTTTCGCTGTTTTCCTTTACACTGCGTGTGCTCAGGTATTTTGTACTTCGGAGGTAAATATAGTGGCGGAAAAATGTGTGCCTGTTTCGTGTAACTACGACTGTATTTCCGGATGCCCCCTCGAGGCGGTTGTTTCCGACGGAAAAGTGGTTAAAGTTCGCAATAACCCGAAGAGAAAGCGCTACATGAACGGCTGTGTCCGGGGATTTCTCTCTCCTTCGGTACTTTATAATCCTAGACGTCTCTTAACCCCCCTTGTGCGAAGGGGGAAACGGGGAGAAGGCGAGTTTAGACCGGTGGAGTGGGAAGAGGCCATAGATATAGCGGCGGAGGGGCTTACAAAACTCAAAAGCAGCTACGGTGCAGCTTCGGTAATGCGCATGGGAGGTTCCGGGGCCTGCCGCGGTGTTGTCCATAATACGGCAGCATTAACGAGGAGGTTTCTATCCCTCTTTGGAGGGTTTACGGATCTCTCCGGTTCCTTTAGCAGTGCGGCTACCGATTTTACCAAACCTTATCTATTTGGAACACAAAATGTAGGCATCGACGTAAAGACCCTGTTCTCTTCGGAACTCGTAATACTGTGGGGCTTTAACGCGGCGGATACCCGTTTCGGTACCGAGACGGGAAAAGTTCTCGATGAGGTTCGAAGTAGGGGCATACCGATTATTGTGGTGGATCCGAGAAAGACGAGGAGTGTGAAACGCTTCTCCGCGCAGTGGATCCCTGTCTACCCAGGGGGGGACGCCGCGATGATGGCCGCCATGCTCTATGTAATACTTACAGAAGGGAAGGCCGACCGGGAGTGTATAGACCGTCTTAGCACGGGTTTTGAATATGTAGAGAAGTATATAAAGGGCGAGAGTGACGGAGTTGCCAAAGATCCTCAGTGGGCCGAGGAGTTGACGGGTATCCCCGCAGCAGAGCTGAGGAGGTTTGCTCTGAAGTGTGCCGAAGCCTCCCCGGCGGCGATTTTACCGGGTCTCTCTATACAGAGAACTCTCGGGGGAGAGGAGGCCGATCGTTTGGGAGCTGCGCTCCAGCTGGCGGCGGGAAATATCGGTATTCCCGGAGGAAGTGTGGGCTCGGGACAGTGGAACGTGCTCCCCCATCCAAAAGTTGGAACTGTACCGGTACCGGAAAACCCTGCCGGGCTCTCTGTTCCGGTCTACCGATGGGCAGATGCGGTCCTCGATCCTGCAGGAGAGGGAATCCACGATATTAAAGGACTCTATTCGGTAGGCGGAAACTACGCGAGCCAGGGCAGTGATATAAAAAAGAACCGCAGGGCCCTTGCGCAATCGGAGTTTACCCTGTGTCACGACGCTTTTCTTACCGAAACCTGCAGATGGGCGGATGTGGTCTTTCCCGCTGCCCTTTTTCTCGAGCGGAGGGATGTTCTTAAGTCGCACACCAACTACCTCTTTTACAGCGAGCGAGCTGTGCCTCCCCTTGGAGGGGCAAAAACCGACTACCGCATATTCACCGAACTGGCCGAGCGTCTCGGCTTTAAAGAAGCATTTACCGAAGGTATGGATGAAGACCAGTGGCTCGATCGCTGTATTGAGGAGAGCGACATAGAGGACAGGGAAGATTTTTTTTCCAGTGGAATCTATGCGGGGTCAGAACAGCTGCGGGTAGGGCTTTCCGATTTTGTAAGAGATCCGGAAAAACATCCTCTCAATACGCCTTCCGGTAAAATAGAAATAACCTCGATGGAGTACGAGAAAGCAGGGGGGAACCGGATACCTCTAGTGCCGGTTAACAGGCCTCGCAGAAAATATCCCCTAAGAATGGTTACTCCCCACGCCCCGGCGCGGGTAAACTCTCAGTTTCATGATACCGAGGAGCTGGAGAGACTTAACGACGACAGGGTGTGGATACACCCGGATGATGCGGCCGATCGCGGAATCGAGGAAAATTCGAGGATAGTGGTGGAGAGCGAAGTCGGCCGTATGTATGGAAACGCAAAGGTAAGCGGTGATATACTCGCCGGGGTTGTGTCGTGTAACCAGGGAGTGTGGCCGCTCCTCACCACGGAAGAAGAGGATTTGGCTGGGGCGGTAAATATTTTGACATCTACCGAGCCGACTATGCCGAGTCGAGGGGCGAGAACACATTCGGTGTTAGTGGAGATATGGAAAGCAGAAAAAAGATAACTGGAAAAAAATTAACCGGCTCCCTGGGCTACATGGTTACCCTGGGGGTAATAGCAAAATTTTTTATAGATATCTCGGTTCAGCTGTTTAATCCTTTTCTTACCATAATTGCCGCGGGGATGGGAGTGAGTGTTGTAACCATGGGCAGGCTTGTAAGTGTGAAAAACCTTATGGGTCTGAGTGCACCTCTCTTGGGCAGCCTTGCCGATAAAATCGGGTACCGCGCTGTTATGCGTCTGGGCCTTCTTCTTGCCGGAACAGGTTTTATTCTCCTTTCCACCGGAGCCGGACTGCCCTTCATTGTAGCGGGGATGGTTGTAAGCGGAATTGGTCAGGCAGGGTACGCTCCGATGATACAGGCCTACCTTAGCGCGGAGCTTCCCTATGAGAAACGGTCGAGATATCTCGGGATTCTTGAATATTCATGGGCACTTGCGGGAATAATCGGTCTTTTTCTTATAGGTTACCTCATCGAGTGGTTCAACTGGAGAGTACCCCTCTACATTCTTGCAACGGGGTTTTTCGGGATGAATATTCTCTTTCTCAGCCTTCCCAGGGTAGAACAAAAACAGAAGAGTAACGTGTATGGAGGCGAAGGGTCACGGATCTCTCTCTTTATACGAGAGGGTTTCTCGAGGTTGACGAATAAGGGGGGCAAGCCCTCTCCTTCAGATAATAGTTCAGTAAAGGACAAGTCTGCCGCTTCCGACAATTCTCCCGCCTCCTTCGAAGGGTTAACTCAAAAAGTGCGCACCTTTTTTTATTTGGGAAAATATAGAAAGAGCGCCTGGGCGGCTATTTCTATAAACTTTTTTAATTTTTTTGCGGCAACCCATGTAATGATTATCCACGGCGGCTGGCTTGAGAACGAGTACGGCCTTGGGGCGGGGCAGCTCGGAACGGTTGCTCTGCTGCTCGGTTTTACCGATTGGGGGGCAAGCATTCTGGTAAGTATCTACGGGGATAAGATTGGAAAGAAGAGGAGCGTGTTAATCGGTACAGGAGGGATGGCCCTGTTTTTTGCGCTTATGCCCCTGCTCAATGTCTCTCTTCCCCTTGCCCTTATTGCCCTCTCCCTGCCCCGGTTTTTCTTTGAGTTTGCGATTGTGAGTAACTTCCCCCTTATCAGCGAGCAGTACCCCGAGGAGCGGGGAAAAGTAATGGCTTTCAGTTTTTCCATCGGTCTGATAGGCCCCGTTGTTTCCGGAATTACCGGCCCTGCCATGTATTTGAGATGGGGCGTGTGGGGTCTCGGTCCGGTCTCTTTTGCCTCCGCCATGGTATCGATTCTTTTACTGCTGCTGTGTGTAAAGGAGGAACCCCACGCCCGGAGATAGTCCCACCCCTGGAACTATTCCCACCCCCGGAACAATCTCCACCCCCGGAGATAGCCCTTCGGGGTGAGCACGACGGTCGGCAGTGGGAAAACTACATATCCATCAGCGCGGATAGCACCTTTTCCGGAGTTATTGGTAAAGAGCGTATACGTACCCCCACAGCATTATACACAGCGTTGCTAATGGCGGCGAGGGGTGTGTCTATACCTATCTCGCCAACCGATTTTGCGCCGAAGGGACCGGTGGGATCGTGACTCTCGGCAAGCTCAACCCGCAGCTGTGCAACATCCTCGCGGGAGGGAATTTTATAGCTCATAAAGTTGTTTGTCAGCATCTTCCCTTTAGGCGAGAGCACTACATCCTCGTAGAGGGTCATACCGATTCCCTGCAGGAGCCCTCCCTCCACCTGTACCTTTGCCAGTGCCGGATTAATGGGAGTCCCGCAGTCGGTTATTGCCACGTAGTCGAGAACGTCCACCTTGCCGGTCTCCGTGTCCACTTCCACTTCGCAAAAGCCTGCCATGTAGGGAGGAGGGGAGACGTTTCCGCTAAAAGAGCCGGAAGCCGAAAGGGTTCTCATGTTGAGGCCGTCGTGGTAGAGGGTGTCGTAGCTGAGATCATAGAGACTGATAGACCGGGAACCGTCTTTCATCTCCGAAATCTTCCCCGAATCTTCCTTTACCCACAACTCCTTTCCGTTAAACTCAACCTCCTCCGGGGAGACTTCAAACTTCTCGGCGGCCTTCTCCCGCAGGATCTGTTTCATATTTTGAGCTGCCCGGATAACGGCGTTTCCGGATACGTAGGTGGTGCTCGAAGCGTAGGCCCCCACGTCGTAGGGGGTTCGGTCGGTATCGGAGCTGTAGACAACGATGTCCTCGGAGGATACGCCCAGCTCCTCCGCCGCTATCTGGGCGAGGATAGTATCGCTGCCGGTGCCTATATCCGTGGCTCCTATAAGGAGTTTGAAAAAACCTCCGTCCTGCAGCTCTATCTGCGCCGAGCCCATATCTATCTGGGGGATACCCGAACCCTGCATGGCAAGGGCCATACCCTTACCGCGGACTTTTCCCCTGCCCATATCTCTTCGGAGGGTGTCGGGGCTCCAGCGTATAAGTTCGGCCCCTCTCTTTACGCAGTAGTCGAGTTTGCAGCTCTCTATGGTCATCTCGACTCCCTCGCCGCCCTCTCCCATAATACGGAATATGTCGCTGGTCTCTCCTTCGGCAATCATGTTCTTTTTCCGTATCTCCATCGGGTCCATACCCATTTTGTGGGCGAGTTCGCTTAGCGCGGACTCGAGAGCGTAGTTACCCTGTATTGCACCGTACCCTCGGTAGGCCCCGGCGGGAGTTCTGTTGGTATATACTATGGTGCCTCCAAAACGCACGGCGTCTACTTTGTTGTAGAGAGGCAGCGACTTCGAACCGCAGTTTGTAAACACGGTAAGGGAGTGCTCGCCGTAGGCCCCGGTGTCCGAAAGGACCTGGAGATCGAGGGCCTTGAGGTTTCCCTCTTTGTCCGCTCCTATCCGGATATCGAGCCTCATCTTGTGTCGCGCGAAGGAGGATTCAAAGACCTCCTTACGGCTCATTACCGCCTTAGCCGGTTTTCCCGTTTTCAGGGTAACGAGCATGGCATAGAGCTCGAGGTGAATCTGCTGTTTGCCTCCGAATCCGCCGCCTATACGGGGTTTGTACACTCGGATATTGCGGATGGGCATATCGAAGACTTCTGCAAGAATCCGGCGGGTGTGGAAGGGGTTTTGGGTAGAGGAGACAATGTTCATCCTTCCCTGTACATCGTAGTAGCTGTAGGCGGCGTGGGGTTCCATTGCCCCATGGGCTTGGGCCTGAGTATAGTAGCGGGACTCGACGGTGTAGTCGCACTTCGAGAGCACCTCCTCCACGTCGCCTATGTTCATATGATATTCCGCAGCTCTGTTTTTTTTGGGATCAAAGCCCATGGGGAACATCGTGTAGGATTCGGTTTCCGGATGAACAAGCGTCTCGCTTTCCATTGCCTCCTCCATTTCCAGGAGGGGAGTGAATACGTCGTACTCCACATCTATTAAGGAGACCGCCTTTTCTGCCGTCGCGTTATCCACTGCCGCTACTACCGCTACCTCGTCTCCCGGATATCTTACATACCTGTCGAGGATAAACTTGTCCTTGGGGCTGGGTTCGGGATGGCCCTGTCCCGCCCTGGTAATAGGTATTCGCGGGACGTCCTTTTGGGTAAGCACACACTCGACACCCGGCAGTTCGATGGCTCTCGAGGCGTCGATACTCTTTATTTCGGCAAAGGCGTGGGGACTGCGGATTATTTTTACGACAAGTGCCTCCTGCGGGGCAAGGTCGTCTGTATAGGCAGGCTGTCCGGTTACAAGACCCTTACCGTCGATTTTTGCGCGTTTGTGTTTTACCTGTCTGAACTGTCTATCCATTATATGCCTCCACAAAACTCTCTATAGCTCTCATTTGGGATTCGTAACCCGAACATCGGCAGAGATTACCCGCCAGGTAGTGTCGGATTTCACCTGGAGAGGGGTATGACTTCTCCTGAAGCATCGCATAAACGGTAAGCGCAAAGCCGGGTGCACAGAAACCGCACTGGTCGGCTCCCTCGGCGGTAAGATGCTCGGCAAACTGCAGCGCCTCCTTCTCTATTCCCTTTACGGTGGTTATCTCTCCCCCGTCGGCCTTTGCGCTGAGGGTGGAGCAAGAAAGAATGGGGGCGTTGTTTAACAGAACGGTACATACTCCGCAGCTTCCGGTATCGCAGCCCTTTTTTACTTCCTTATACCCGGCGTCCCGCAGAGTATCCACCAGCATATCGCCGGGTTCTATTGCAAGTTCTCTTTTACGGCCGTTTATTGTCAGTTCTATGTTCATTTGGAGGCCTCCTCACTAGCTTCTAGGATTGTCCGTCTTACAAGTGCTTTGCTAATCTGTTTTCTGTATTCCGAGGACCCCCGGAGGTCGCTTCCAAAGGAGAGTTCTTCTGCAGCCTCTTTAGCTGCCTGTGCCGCAGTCTCTTCGGAGGGCCGCTGTTCCGATCCGAGGACTGCAGCGGCTTTTTCCGAGAGCTGAGCCGCTCCGGGACGTGCGCCTACCGCGACCTTCCATCCGCCCTCTCTCCAGACCGCCGCGGTATTGAGTACCGGGAAATCCGTGTGGGTTTTTCTCATGCTCGTAAAGGCACCCTTTACCTCTCCCCTTTTAATGCTGATTTTTTCTATAAGCCGATGCTTTTCCGAGGAAGTTTGCATGAAATCGTTCAGTGGTATCTCCTTTCCTCTGTAGAGCTCGACCTGCGCGTCGAGGGCCAGCAGGGCTGTTATAAGGTCGGAGAAACCGTATTTTCCCGCGACAGTACCGCCTACAGTTACTATATTGCGCATCTGTACGCCGACTATGTGGGTTACCGCTTCTCTCAACAAGGGGCCGAAGGCTTTTTCAAGATCGGGGGAAGTCTCCACTGCACGGGCGGTTGCCATTGCTCCAATCTCCGCTTTATCCGAAGATACCCTAATATAATCCAATTCAAGCAGGGAGAGATCTACCGCAAGCTCTACGCTGCGGGTGTTCATCCTCGACCATGCCCCGCCGCCTATGAGAAACCCCTTCTTTTCCTGTACTAGGGAGTACGCCTCTTCGAGGGTCTTCGGACGTACATACTGATGTATTTTCATGTGTGTCCTCCGTAAAAAGATCGAGGTATTGTATCATGAAGGTGTGGAGGACGCAACAAACTGCAACGCAAATTCGGTTTTCACAAGGGCAATTTTGAGCTGCCGGGGCAATTCTATGGCTTTCCTCGAGACTCCCGCAGCAGTTTGCCGGCAGTAACGGATAGGATGAGGTAGATAGCTCCCGCAAAAACTATTGTGGTAGAGCCGGAGGGAAGGTCGAAGATGTAGCTCGTAATGAGTCCGAGGACGGTAAAAAGGGCGCAAAAGATACCGGCGAGAATCATCATCCTCCAGAGGGTAGAGGTAAAGAGCCCCGCTGTTGCGGCGGGGATGGTAAGCAGAGCAATTACCATTACTATGCCCACCACCGTTACCATCAGTACGATTGTAAGGGCCACCAGAAGAATAAGGAGGATGTAGTAGAACTGCGTGGGCAAACCTCTCAATCGGGTAAACTCTTCGTCGAAGGAGACGGAGAGAAACTGCTGGTAGAAAAGGAGACTCAGGGTAATCACCAGAATATCGAGGGCGACTATAATGTAGAGTTCCGTTTTTCCTATAAGGAGTATATTACCGAAGAGATAACTCATGGGGTCTATGTAGCCGGGGGTGTGGGAGATAAAGAGGAGGCCTATTGCCATTCCCACCGCCCAAATGGTTCCAATAACCGTATCCTCCCTCTCCATGGACCTTCGGCTTACCACAGCAATAATCAGAGCCGAAAGGAGTGCCGCTATTATTGCCCCGTAGAGGGGGCTAATAAAGGTGTATTGGTATACCTGTCCAAAAAAGAGAGCTCCTCCTATTCCCGCCAATGCGGCGTGGCTTATTGCTCCGGCTATATAGGATATGCGTTTTACCACCACGAAGGAGCCTATAATGCCGAAGGAGGCGCTCGAGAGGATTCCCGCAATAAGGGCGTACCGAATAAAGGGTACTGAAGGGTCGGTAAGGGCGGAGAAAAATTCACCCATTCTCTTCTCCTTCTTCAAGGTTTATATCGTGGCGGACAAGTCTCATGGGGCTCCCGTAGGCAGCCGCTATAAGCTCTTTGTCTACCTCTTCGACCGGGTGCTCGTGAACGTGCTCGTTTACGCAGAGAACTCTGGTGGTAATGCCGCTTACAAAACCCACATCGTGGGATACAAGGAGGACAGTATGGCGAGTGTTGAGCTCCGCGAGGAGTTCGTACAGCAGCGCGGCAACCGCCGCATCTACGTGAGCTGTAGGTTCGTCGAGAAGAAGAATTGAGGGAGAATCCGCCAACGCCCTCGCTATAAGTACGCGCTGCCTTTGCCCCCCGCTGAGTTGGCTAAAGGGTCTCTTCGCAATATCTCCGAGTCTGACCTCTTCAAGAGCTTTCTCCGCGGCTTTGCGGTCCTCTCTGGAGTAAAACCCGAAGTATTTGGAGAGTCGTCCCGTCAAGACCACATCCATAACGGTAACGGGAAACTGCTGGTCGAAGTTAAAGTACTGGGGGACATACCCCAAGTAACGAAACACCCTGCCGGGGGGAAGCCCGTAAATTTTTACCGTACCCCTGTCGGGTTGGAGGAGACCGAGAATAAGGCGCAGCAGAGTGGACTTACCCCCTCCGTTCGGTCCTATTATGCTTACCATATCTCCGTCTTCGATACTAAAACTTACTCGGTGCAGGGCTTTCGCGGAGCCGTAGGAGTAATCCACGTCTTTCAATTCTATAGCCGGAACATCAGTCTCTTGCTCTTTCATTACTGCTCCCGTTTTTCAAGATCGCAGGTAAGAATTGTCTCTTTACACTCTCCGCAAATTTGTGGGGAATGGTGACGGGTAAACGTGTTCCAGTGTCTCATTTGGCTCGGGCTAAGAAGGCCGGTGCCCTGGCAGAGGGGACATGTGTTCTCCAAAGCCAGCATAACCGCCTTGCGGATAAAGGCGGAGCGGTTGGGTATACGATTAAGCTCTTCGAGCAAGTAGGTGTCGGCCTTAAAAGAGATAATTTCCTCTTTTTTCATGGGGAGATCCTCCCTCGATTCGAATTAATACAAAGTATTACGATGGTAAAAATAATAGTACGAAAGCCCGCCGACGGTCAAGCTGCTTTCTGCAAAGGAGCCCCTCTGCCCCTCTGTGTATCAGTCTGCCTTACTGTCTATCATTATTCTTTCCCGGCTCTGTCGAGTTTTCCCTTGAGTTCATACTTGTCCAGCGGTTTTGCTATAAAGTCGTCGCAGCCGGCTTCGATAAACCGCTCTTCCCCCTCTGCAACTGCCCCCGCTGTAATCAGTATGATGTAGAGTCTGGAGAGTCTACCACTGCTCTTTATCTCATCGACCACTTCCATACCGTTCTTTTTGGGCATGTGCATATCTACAAGAAGGATATCGAAGTGTTCTCTCTTAAGCGTATCGATGGCCTCCCCTCCGTCCGCTGCTGTACTGCAGGAGTATCCCGATTTTTCCACCATAAGCTTGATGAGTCTCCTGTTCATGCTGTTATCCTCCGCAAGAAGGACTTTTTTTGATCTTTCCATTTTCTAATTCTTTTTCTGCAGCAGAAATAGAGCCGGATATATACCTCCGTATTCAATTACCCTTACATGGAGTATCTTGAAATTACCGTTGTTTCGAACCGCATGGTTGAACTGCTTCCTGTGTCGTGCCGAGAGGAGGAGGAGGCGTCCCTCCTTTTGAAGGACAAGCTCAGCTTCTTCTAAAATGTTGCTGTAAAAGGGGTAGAAGTTTATCTGTCTTCCCATGCGAATACCAAGAGGAGGGTCTGTAACTATATAGGCTGCCGAGTTAGGTGGAAACACTTCCGAGAGCCGGCGGGCGTCTCCACAGACAATATGGGAGCGTGTATCCGCACCGAGGCGGGTGAGGTTCTCTCTGCTGCCCTCTACCGCCTCTTCGTGAATATCGCAGCCTAAGAGCTCGATGTCCGGGAGAAGATTCGCCGCCTCCAAAAGAATTGTTCCCGAACCGCAAAAGGGGTCCAACAGAGGCCCCGGTTTAGAGAGTATCCCCGAAAGATTGAGCATGCCGTAGGCTACCACGCTGCGGGTGGATATCCGCTGATGAAAGGGTTTGTCGAAGCGCCGCACGTTTTGGTCATCGGAGAGGCGGACCCCTGCAAAGAGGTGGGTTCCGAAGATATCGACCCTTACATCGCAGTCGGGGTTTTCCAGATCTACCGCCGTGCCGTATCTATCCTGAAGTATTCCCCCGGCAAGTCTCTCCACCTGCGGGCTGTGGAAGGAGTGGCTGCCCCTCCTGTCGCAGCGGACTCGGAAAGTTCCGGCTTCACGGAGCATCGGGATCTGCAGCTCTGCAAAAAACTCCGGAAGCTCCGGAAAAAAATCCTCCCCCCCATATTCTATATGTCCGAGGTAGTGGACACAGTGGTAGATCGATCTCATCTTCGTAAGCAGCGGAAGCAGTTCTTCCTCGGGTTCCGGGTGAGTGTAGAGGACGTTGCCCCTCACGCCGAAGGGAGAGATCTCAAAATCTCCAGGTGCGGGGCTGTTCCCAGGGGGGCGCGCCGAGCCGTACCCGAGGGCGGCTCCCCGGCCGGAAAAATCCTCCTTTGCAGTTCGGCTCAAAAGGCTGCAGACTTCGTTTACAACTATATCTTCGTATCCCTGGTTTGTGGTAAAGCGGATCATCGCTGTAACTATATAGGTATTTAGAGGAAACTGCAATTACGGCAAAGCGTCGGCCCGCGAAGCAGTACGGCGTCGGCGCAGGTTGACAGTAGTTTCACGGCAAGGTACAAGGGGAGCGGAGGTTCTATGCGTATAGTTGAGTTCAAGAGAAATTATCTCATGCATCCCGCCGGATCCTGTCTTGCCTCCTACGGGGATACAAAGGTTGTATGTTCGGCGAGTATAGAGGAGTCGGTACCCCGTTTCGTGGAAGAGAGCGGGGGCGGCTGGATAACCGCCGAGTATGCCATGCTGCCCGGCAGTACCGGAGGCGGCAGGAAGCGGCGAGAGATTTTCAAGAGAGACGGGAGGAGCACGGAGATCCAACGTCTTATAGGGCGCAGTCTTAGGGCGGCGGTGGACATGGAGAAAATCGGCCCTGTTTCGATTATTGTAGATTGCGACGTTCTCCAGGCCGACGGCGGCACCAGAACGGTTTCCATCTCCGGGGGGTGGGTAGCACTCTACGACGCCCTTACTGTCCTGGCAAAGAGGAACGGCCTCTCCTCGCCCGACGGATATCTGCGCGGTCAGGCTGCAGCGCTGAGTGTGGGAATTGTAGACGGTAATGTTGTATGCGATCTTGATTACGAGAAAGACTCCCGAGCCGAGGTTGATATGAACGTGGTGTTTTTGGGAAAGGAGCTTATAGAGATTCAGGGTACCGGAGAGAGGGATACCTTTAACCGCTCTCAGCTCGACGAAATGCTGGATACCGCCGAAGAGGGTGCACGCATTGTGTACACCGCTCAACGGAGGGCCTTGGGTATTCTCTAGACAGGCCGGAGTTCTTATGAGCTTCCCGCGTGCTCGATCCGTACGCGGGCGTCCACCGCGGTAACGTGCTGGGGGCTGCCGAGGAGGGGGTTAAGATCAAGCTCCGCGATTTCCGGCGCAACTTCCGCCAGAAGGGAGAGGCGTACAAGTATATCCGCGAAGAGCGTCTCGTCCAGTCCCTCTCCGCCTCTTGTCCCCTCTATCATCTTGTAGCCCCGGAGGGAGTGTATGAGGGAGAGAGCCTCCTTCGGCCCGAAGGGGGCGAGGGCGCTGCTTACATCCTTGAGTACCTCGACAAAGACCCCGCCGAGACCGCACAGAACCAGGTGGCCAAAGCCCTTTTCCGCCTTCATACCCGCAAAGAGCTCCAGACCGGAGAGCATCGGCTGAAGAAGAACGCCTGTTGTCTCCGGTATCTGCAGGAGCTGCTCGAACTCGCTGCGTACACTTTTTTCGTTTTTTATATCTACCGCCACACCTCCCACGTCCGACTTGTGAACCGGTCCGATAACCTTCATAACCACCGGATATCCGAGTATTTCCGCCGCTTCCGCGGCCTCTTCCACGGTGTGTGCAACCCGTTCCCCAGCTCGGTTAATACCTGCGGCATCGAGAATGCTCTGTATATCCTTCGGTTCCAGATAGCCGTTACCGGCGTTCTCCACTACCCCTCGAATTGCAGCTCGGTCTATCTCTATCTGCGGCTCATCCTTTTTTTCCGGAGATGGAACTGCTGCTGCCCGGGCAAGGGCATCGGCAAACAATACCTCGTCGGGAAAGTTGATTCTCCCCTTCGATATAAAGCTTTCAATCTCCCCTTTAGCATTTATAATGGAGGGAAGTACAGGATAGATCGGTTTCTTGCTGCTCTTCATTTTTTTATCCAGAACTTCGTATACATCGTATACCTCCGAGAGCCCGGGGCTGCCGAAAATAACCACCATCGCGTCTATTTCGTCGAAATCCTTTTCGCAGCTCTCTATTATCTGCTCAAGCTGCTCGGCGGTTCCCGTAGCAAGAAAGTCGATGGGATTTGCTACAGAGCTGCCGGGGTGGAGCTTTTGCAAAAGCTTTTTCGCCTTCGGGTTCTCTATGGGGGGCACTTCGAGCCCCCCTTTGGAGAGGGCATCGGTAAGCATAACCGCCGGACCTCCGGCATGGGTAATTACCGCTATGTTTTTTCCGGACAGGGGAGGGTGCTGAAACACCGAGGCCATGGTGATTAAATCGTTTCTTCCCCTGCAGCGGACTATCCCCGCTTTTTTAAAGAGCGCATCCACAGCTGTATCTGAACTTGCCAGAGCTCCTGTGTGGCTGCTTGCGGCACGGCTTCCGGCATCGGAGCTGCCCGCCTTTACGGCGGCTATTCTGCAGCCTTTGCCTACCAGCGACCGGGCGTGGGTAAGCAGTTTTTTCGGATTTGAGATGTTTTCTATGTAGAGGAGTATTACCTTAGAGCTTTTTTTGGGGTCGAAGGTTTCGTCGAGATGCTCGAGAACTTCCTCTACTCCAATGTGCGCGCTGTTGCCGACGGAGAACACCCGGGAGAAAGTAAGCCCCTGGGGAATACCCGCTTCCATAATAAACACCGCGGTGGCCCCGGAGCCGGAGATAAAATCGCAGCCCTTCGGGTCGAGTTTGGGAATCGGGGAGGTGAAAACACCGCTGTATGCGGGGCTGAGCACGCCTATGCAGTTGGGGCCGATAAGACTGCCCCCTGCTTTCTCTACCGTCTGCACTATCTCCTCTTCCAGTTCGGCTCCCTCGGTACTCTCTTCGCTAAAACCGGCGGATAGAATAATAAACCCCTTTGTCCCCTTTTTTTCGGCCAGAACTCGTACTGCGTCGGCGCAGAGTTTTGCCGGGATCGCGAGGATTGCACACTCCACATTGGGAAGTTTTTCCACCTCCGGGTAAGAAGGTACGCCTTGAACCTTTTTTGCCTTCGGGTTAACCGCGTAGACCCTTCCCGAAAAGTTGTGGGCGAGGATATTTGCCAGTACCTTTCCCCCCGGCTTTCCCGTGTTCTCCGAGGCGCCTATAACCGCTATGCTTTCAGGCTCTATAAGTTCGCGAGCTATCATGCTGTCTCTCCAGTGCTGTGTGTTCCAAAGGTAGCGCCCCTCTCTTTTTTCTGTTCCAGGGCAATATCCCTGCCGGCTTTGAGTACATCCATGTTTTTCTGCACTAGCTCCTCTCCCTTGCGGCTAAAGAGGTAGCGGATCCCCTCCACCAGTTTCTCAAATTCCGTGGGGAGAAAGACACCGGCGGCGCCGGCCATTACCATATTCATTCCCCTGCTGTTGCCCAGCTCCTTTGCTTTGGCATCCGCGTCGATTATTATGTGGAGGGGCACCTCCCGGAGAGAACGTATAATCTTCTCCTCTTCGGGATAGTTGTCAATATTCTTGAAGGGAGTAGTGTTGGAGATAACCCAGCCGGAGGAGGAGAGATAGGGAAGATACCGCAGAGCTTCGAGGGGCTCTACAGAGAGGATAAGGTCGGCTGCCCCCTCGGGTATTAAATCGGAGAAGATCTCTCCGTCGGAGATGCGCAGATGGCTCTGTACATCTCCGCCTCTCTGGCTCATCCCGTGTACTTCCGACTGTTTGATGTGCAATCCGCTTTCGAGGGCGGCGTAGCCTATAATTGTAGCAATGGAGAGAATCCCCTGGCCTCCCACGCCTGATAGAATAATATCATACTTCATGCCTTTACCCCCTTCTCGGCTTTTTTCTGCTTTGCCCGGCGCAGTTGTGTCTGCACACATTCTCGTCGGGGAATAATAACGGATACTCCTTTGTAGTCTATCTCCTCTTTAATTATCTCCACAAACGTATCGTGGACGCTCTTTTTGGGAACAATGGTGCGGATGTGGTCTTCCTCCACTCCAAGACCCTTGCATATATCCTCAATTTTCCCGGTAGCGTGGCTGTGCTGTCCTCCTGTCATGGCTGTGGTGGAGTTATCCAGAATAAATACCACAATATTGGCGTTATCCATAACCGCGTCCAGCAGCCCGGTCATTCCGCTGTGGGTAAAGGTGGAATCTCCAATTACCGCTATGGCGGGGAAAAGGCCGGAATCGGCCGCTCCCTTTGCCATGGTAATGGAAGCACCCATATCGACACAGCTGTTTATCGATTCGAATGGAGGGAGGGCGCTCAAAGTGTAACACCCTATATCGGAGAGAACGTGACCATCGCCGTAGGGTTCCTTAATCGCCTCGTTAATTGCTTCGAAAGTATCTATATGACTGCACCCCGGGCAAAAAGCTGGTGGACGGGGAACCATAAAGTCCGGGATTCCTCCGGAGGGCTTGGCCTTTAAGCCGAGGGCTTTGCGGACTATCCCGGGGTTGAGCTCTCCATCCCGGGGGAGTTCACCGCTCATCCTCCCCTGGACCTTTACATCCCTGTCCAAAAGACCCCTGAGCATCTCCTCTATCATCGGCATCCCCTCTTCGACCACCAGCACCTTGTCGCAGGACTCGACCATTTTTCGTACCAGTGTGCGTGGAACGGGGTATTGGCCGATTTTGAGCAGAGGATAGGGGCATTTTGTGTCTTGATAGTTTTCCATTACATAATTATATGCCAGCCCTGCGGCGATAATGCCCATACTCCTGTCTTCGCCGTCGATGTAGCGGTTAAAAGGGGAGTTTTCCGATTCCTCTTCGAAGTCCTCCTGTTTTTTTATAAGAGTTTTGTAGCGTTTCCTCGCTATAACCGGAAGGAGCACATACTGTCTTTTATCCTTTAGCGAGGAGATGATGTTCTCCCTCTTTGGAGTTCTCCTCTTTACTCCGGAGCGGCTGTGGGCGAGGCGGGTGGTAATACGCAGCATCACCGGAGTACCCAGAGTCTCGGAAATATCGAGGGCGGAGAAGACCATATCGTAGGCCTCCTGCTGGTTTCCCGGTTCGAATATCGGTATCATCGCAAATTTACCGAGGATTCTGCTGTCCTGCTCGTCCTGGGAGCTGTGCATGCTCGGATCGTCGGCAACGGTTATAACGAGCCCTCCATGGGCGCCGGTAATTCCTGAGTTTACAAAGGGATCGGCTGCTACGTTGAGCCCTACGTGCTTCATCATGGCCATTGTCCGTTTGCCTGTGTAGCTCATCCCAATAGCCGATTCCATCGCCGTTTTCTCGTTGGCCGACCAGGTTCTGTGAATATCCCTCTCTCGGGCAGCCTTTGATTGCTGCACGTATTCCATTATCTCTGTAGAGGGGGTGCCAGGGTAGGCGTAGAAACCGGAAATTCCGGCGTCTATTCCCGCTTGTGCCACCGCCTCGTCACCTAACAAGAGCAAAGTATTGTTTTCCACTTGAGCCTCCTTCTCTTTTTGCAGGCGCCTGTTTTGGAAACTCCAGGGCCATTTAAAGATGTGGGAGACATTATAACATCTGATCCGCGGATTGACTACTTTACTTATTATTTCTATTATTCATTACCTGGATAATAATTAAACTCAAGCGTGCAAGGAGTGTTACATGCAGGAATATGAAAAACCCCTGTACCTGCTCATGGCGGCAAGTATAGCGGTGTGTGTTGTAATCGGGGTGGTCTCCGACGGGCTCGTGCAGTCGTTGCAGGGCCTGTTGCTTTTGCAGCAGCATGCGGGGCGGCTGATAAACGATTTTACCCTTATAGGCGGTGTAGGCGGGGCAATGTTCAATGCCGCGTCGATGGGGATACTCTTTCTCCTCCTTGTGCGTATGAGTGATATCCGCCTGTCCGGCCCAACCATAGCGGCGGTGTTTACTATTATGGGGTTTAGCCTCTTCGGTAAAACCCCGTCAAACGCCCTCCCAATTGTTATTGGAGTGTACCTTGCCGGCAGGATAGCGGGTAAACCCTTTACGAGCTATATTATAATAGCCATGTTCGGCACTGCCCTTGGGCCACTGGTAAGTTTTCTTACCTACGAGGCGGGTTTTACCGGTGCCGGGGCACTTCTATTGGGGGCCCTGGGAGGTGTTCTTGCGGGCATTCTTCTGCCGGCCCTTTCTATGGCGATGTTGAAGTTCCACGAGGGGTATAATATATACAATATCGGTTTTGCCTCCGGTTTTTTGGGTCTCTTTGCAGCGGCTATGCTCGCAGCATCGAATTTTGACGTTTCCATTCGTGTTATCTGGAACGATGAACCCTATTTGGGGCTTACCCTTTTAGTGCCGATAGTATCACTTCTTTTTATCATTTTTGGTATAGCGGTGGACGGGAAAAAGATCTTTGGGAATTTGAAGGAACTTTTAAGCCAAACCGGGCGGCTGCCTTCCGACTTTATAGAGATGGTCTCTCCCGGTTCCGCCCTGGTTAATTCGGGAGCTCTAGGTCTTGCCGCAAGCGCCTACTTGCTGATAATTGGGGCGGACATAAACGGTCCGACTATTGGGGGCATGCTCACAATTATGGGTTTTGCCACCTTCGGCAAGCATCTGAAGAACAGTTGGCCCGTGGCGGCGGGTGTCTTTACCGCGACTCTGCTCTTTGGAAAGTCCCTCACCGCCCCTGGGCCCGTGCTTGCCCTCCTTTTCGGAACCACCCTTGCCCCTATTGCGGGAGAGTTCGGAATTTTAATTGGATTTGCCGCAGGTTTTACCCATCTTCTTATAGTGGAACGAACCGCTGCCTGGCACGGCGGAATGGACTTGTACAACAACGGCTTCGCCGGAGGGCTTACCGCAACCCTGTTTGTAGCGGTTATCGAGTGGGTAGAGGCAAACAAAAAATATGTCCCCCATAAAGGAAAAAGACTTAAAGAGGTAGACCAATGACAAAAGAATACGTACTGCATTTGCTCACGGAAATTTCCAACTATGTATTGGAAAGCCATCCCTCAAGAATGGTTGTATCCCTGCACCAGGAAGAGGACGGATTACACCTCGCGGTTATAGACGATCACAAAAGGACAGAAGAAGAGCTGGAGAAGATACGTAAGGCCCTCAACACCTCGGTACGTCCGGAGCTGTCTGAGTACTACGGTGCGATGGGAGGGACAGACCTAATAGGCGCTGCACGACTCAACCTCCTCGGCTGGCAGATAAAGAGGGCCGATGTCTACCAGCGGGACAATGGTACCCAGATAGACCTGTGGATAGGAGGGGACCATTTCGATTCAGACAAATTTACTATTCCAGATTAAGCCGTAAGACCTCTTTCTTGCGGCCCCCACCTCCATCCTCCGGTTTCGCAGGTGGAGGTGGTGCAGTTATTGCTCCTATACAGAGATCTTCTCGTCTATATAGAGGTTTTCAGACTCCTCTGATTCAACGGGGAGGGTAAAGATAAATGTTGATCCTTCGCCGTTAACCGAATATAGAGATATTTCTCCCCCCATACTTTCTATCAGTTTTTTGCTTACAGCCAGGCCAAGCCCTTCTCCCTTTACACGGGAGTTTTTGTCCGCTTCGATACGGCGGAAAGGTTTAAAAACCGTATCAATCTTGTCCTCTGGAATGCCGATACCGCTGTCTCTTACAAAAAACTCCAGCCGGCCGTTGTTATTTCTCGCAACACCATACTCAATAAAACCTCTTTGGGTATACTTGATCGCATTGCTCAGCAGGTTAATAAGTATCTGTTTTAGCCGATACCTGTCTCCATAGAAGAAAAGATCCGATTCTTCCGGGAAGATAAGGTTTAACTCTACCTCTTTTTTTTCATGTTTGAGCAGGAGATGACCTACCGATTTTATATATGAGAAAATCTCATCGAGAGATACCCATTCCGAAATAAGCTTTATCTCATTGTTGTTCCATTGTGGATAGTTGTTGATCTCTTCGACTATATAGAGCAGGTCGTAGCTGCTCTCCTGAATCCGTTTTAGATAATCTCTGTACTCCCCATTATCGGATAATCGGTTTTTAAGCATCAGTTGTACAAAGCCTGTTATTGCACTAAGAGGAGATTTGAGTTCATGTTTTAACTGGGAAAGGTACATCTCGAAATCTTGCCTCTCCTCTTGTTTGTTCCATGTCTTCTCTATGGTCAGTAGAATTCCATAGGGGACATTCCTCTTATTGAGAAGAAGAGATCCCGAGATTGTCTTCTCCTTTTTTTCGCCGTTTCCCGTGAGGACAGGATAGGTATCTGTTATGCTGCTGCCGGTGCCCATGAGAATATTCTCGTAATGGTTTAGTGCGTATTCATACTCATCTTGTGCAATAAAATCCAAAGCCCGCATTTCCATAAGATCCTCTTTTTTCTTGAGACCCAAATGTTTCACGGACAGCATATTGCATGTGAGAATTCTTCCTTCAAGATCTATACATACTATTGCGTAGGGAAGTGTTTCTATACATTCGCCTAGATTCTTTGCTTCTCTTTCTGCATCTTTAGTCATTTCCACCATCTCTTACCTCCACTGTGCATGAGTCCAGTATTTAATGAGCACTATACAGCAGGGATATCTCTCTTTTATCCCGGTATCGTTAAGATTCTGTAAAACATCCTTCGGCAATTTTTCTGACACTCATTTTCTTTATAAAATCTTGATTTTTTTTAGACCATTTTTTAATAGCCCCCTATTAGATTGAGTATATCCAATTTTCAAGGAGGATACGTATGATATACAAGAAGATCATGACTGGAATTCTTTTCGGATCATTTGCTTTACTACCGCTTGTTGCACAAGTTCAGCCTGGAGATGCCGAGGACACTAGTGTCGCGGATGCGGTCGAAGAGCATGAAAAGACTTCCGCCGCCGACGAGCTTTTTGCTTCGGAGTTTGATTCTTTATTGGATGGAGATGAAAGTGTTGCTTTTTTTGCTCCGGAAGATGAGGTCTTGGACGAAGAGGACACGGCAGATGCCTCTGGTGATGAGCTCGAGTCGTTTTTTAACGGCCACGTAGCAACCGGTTTGGCCTCACAGGAGCCCCTGGAACACATTAAGTGGTTTGTTACCGATGACGGTGAGAAGGTAACGGTTTCCGAAGAAGACGGAACTATAGTATTAAATGATTCTGTAGAAGTGGTTGATTCCATTCCCGCAAGCAATGGGGT
>JBKHFZ010000010.1:0-34796 GCA_046539925.1 Spirochaetaceae bacterium | reverse complement strand
AGACCATATTATTAAAGAGCGGAAGCAGAAGAGAAAGGCGGCGTCGGCATGAAAAAGGATGGAGTATACGCACAGCGCATCTACCCGGTGGTTTTTATGTCGCTTCTTACCGTTGTGTTTATTACAGTGGTATCCGGGGCGTATCTGACGACCGAAGAGCGGGTAGAGCTGAACCAGGCTATTGCGGAGAAAAAGGCCGTTCTCTACGCGGCGGGAATCGATTATCCCGAGGATGACCCGGTAGGGGTAAACGAAATCTACGAAGAGCGGGTAAAAGAGTTTGGTGGTAACGGAAGGACCGATTACTTTGAGGTGGAGATGCCTGGTGGTGATCCAGGCTACGCGGTATATGTAGAAGGAGCGGGACTGTGGGGCCAGATTGTTACCATCTTCGGTTTTAACCGCGAACTATCCACTATAACGGGTATGGAAATTGTTCAGCAGAACGAAACCCCGGGCCTCGGCGCCAGAATAAACGAGGCATGGTTCAAGGAGCAGTTTAGGGACAAAAAACCTCCCTTTACCATGGTGGCGGAGGGCACCGCCGAGGGGTCCGATGAATTCGACGCTATTACCGGAGCTACAAAGACAAGCGAATCGATGCGGGCAATTGTCAACAAATCCGCCGACACGGCCCGGGAAAAGATAGAGGAGGCTAACTGATATGCCGTTAGCGGGAAAAATTCGAAAGACCTTTATGGAACCCCTCGGAAAGAACAACCCGGTTTATACTCAGATACTCGGTATATGTTCTACCCTCGCGGTTACAAACCGCCTGGAAAACACGGTAATAATGAGTCTGGGTGTGGTATTTGTAACCACCTTCTCCAACTTTACTATCTCCCTGCTCAGAAAGCTTATTCCCGCCAGGGTAAGAATGATGGCGGAGACACTTATAATCGCGAGTTTTGTAATAATCGTAGATATTACCCTAAGAGCGTATATGCCGGATATCTGGAGAGCCCTCGGGCCGTATGTGGGGCTCATTATTACCAACTGTATTATCATGGGGAGGGCGGAGGCCTTTGCCATGAACAACAGTCCGCAGCTCTCGATAATAGACGGTCTCAGTTCCGGTCTCGGTTATACCTACGTTCTTGTGTTTATAGCCTTCTTCCGGGAGCTTATGGGTACCGGAGAGCTGTGGGGAGTTACAATCCTGGGAGACTGGTGGACAAACTGGACTATAATGGTTATGCCCCCCGGCGCCTTCTTTATGCTCGCCATTTTTGTCTGGGTGGTGAAGGGTGTAATTATCCCGGATACTGAGGAGGAGAAGAAATGAGCGGCGTACAACCTTTTGCAATATTCTTTGCGGCAATTTTTACCAGTAATATCCTTCTGGCCAACTATCTGGGGATGTGTTCGTTTCTCTCCGTCTCCAGGGAGATAAAAACTTCCCTGGGGCTCGGGGTGGCGGTAATATTTGTAATGACTACCACAAGCATGCTCAATTGGCTGGTATACTACTATATCCTGGACCCCCTCGACCTGGTATACCTGCGGTTTATCGTCTTTATTATTGTAATAGCCGCCTTTGTGCAGTTGGTGGAGATGATAATAGAACGGGTATCGGAGGTGCTCTACGCCTCTCTGGGCATTTTCCTCCCGCTTATTACGGTTAATTGCGCCATATTGGGTGTGAGCCTTTTTATGGTAATTAGGGAGTACTCCTTTATCGAGTCGTTTACCTTCGGCCTTGGAAGCGGTATAGGCTGGTTTTTGGCCATTATGGCGATGGCGGGTATACGGCAGAAGCTCAAGAGGGCGCGTATACCCAAAGGCCTTGAAGGAGCGGGAATTACCCTCATTATTACCGGCATGATGGCCCTGGCGTTTATGGGTTTTACCGGTATGCTGCCCATAAATTAGGAGGAGGAACACCATGGTAACATCACTGCTTATAAGTATCGGCGCGGCTACCGGGATTTCCGCCTTTCTGGCAATTCTTATGGTAATAGCCGATGCTACAATTGGCGATTACGGAGAAGTAAAAATAACCATTAATGGAGAGAAGGAGTTTACCGTGAAGGGGGGCAAGCCGCTTCTCGGTACCCTCTCGGAGCAGGAAATTTTTATTCCTTCCGCCTGCGGGGGGCGTGGTTCCTGCGGTTTGTGCAAGGTGACGGTTCTCGAAGGAGCGGGGCAGTACCTGCCTACCGAGCTTCCCTGGATTACCGATGAGGAGAGGGAGCAGAACGTTCGTCTCTCTTGTCAGCTCAAAGTCAAAAACGACTTCAAGATAGAAATTCCCGAGGAGCTTTTTAATGTAAAGGAGTTTCGTGCTACCGTAGAGAGCATGCGGGACCTGACCCACGATATAAAAGAGGTAAGACTCAAACTGAACGATCCCCCGGAGATAGAAATAACCGCCGGACAGTTTGTGCAGATTCAGATACCCGAGTACGAGCTGACCGACGAGCAGGTGTACAGAGCCTATTCGGTGGCAGGCCTGCCGAGCGACAGTAATCATATAGAGCTGGAGATCCGGCTTGTCCCAAACGGAATAGCCACCACCTACGTACACAAGTACCTCAAAGAGGGGGACGAGCTGATATTTAACGGCCCCTACGGGGATTTCTTTCTGCGGGATAGCGAGAGGGAGATCGTCTGTATTGCCGGAGGTTCCGGAATGGCCCCGATTAAATCCATTCTTCTCGATATGGTGGAGAAGGGGATCGATAGACGGGTCCGCTATTTTTTTGGCGCCAGGACTAAAAAGGATCTTTTTCTCATGGATGAAATGCGCGAACTGGAGAAAAAACTCCCGAATTTTCAGTTTATTCCGGCACTCAGTCAGCCTGAGGAAGAGGATAACTGGGACGGTGAGATTGGATTGATTACCGATGTGCTGGATAAGCACCTGGAATCGGGGGAGAACATGGAGGCCTATCTCTGCGGAAGTCCCGGGATGATAGACGCCTGTGTTAAGGTTCTTGCTACAAATGGCGTACCGGATGAATTGATCTACTACGACAAATTCGGCTAGGAGGAGATAATGAAACAGTCGCCGCAGCTGCAGCAGGTTCAGGAAAACATGAAGCCCGGAGTGTTAACCCTCAACGGCTTTTTGGGAGAGGACCCACGCAATCTCGTGGAAATTCTCGAAGACGACACGGCGGAGGTGAGCCGCTTAAAAACCACCCACGCCGATATCGCCTCCCGTATGAAGTATTTCCGCGACAGGGGAGAGGCGGGGCTCGGCGAG
Source organism: Spirochaetaceae bacterium (assembly GCA_046539925.1). Taxonomy (GTDB): domain Bacteria; phylum Spirochaetota; class Spirochaetia; order DSM-16054; family Sediminispirochaetaceae; genus CAYFVU01. The sequence continues at coordinate 31,588 of JBKHFZ010000010.1, read as the reverse complement.
TTTATTACCGTGGACGGTCGCTTTGATGTTCGTGTGGAGACCGTGCGGGGCAAGATACCCTCACCCTTTGGCGGACCTGGGCTCTACGGAAAGACCAACACCACAGTCCGCAACAGGGATAAAGACCGTGAGCTCACCTTTACCGATATTAATATTCACCTTATCCGGGACCACGGTTTCTACGAGGGGAAGGGTTCCCCCTTTCGGCTCGAACCTGCCGAGCTCGTGGATGTGCTCGAAGTTGAACCCGAGGAGCAGCAGACGGAGATCCCCCGCTAACCGCCCCCTGTGAGCCTCCTGAGGCGCAGGATTTCCTTTAATTTGAGTTACCGCATTCCAAATTTGGAATTGCTGTGCTTGTCTTTTTTTACTTTTCCCCATAAAATCAAAATGTTATGGGCAAAAGTGAACGTCTGATGCAGCTTGAGCTTCTACTTCTCTCTCATCCCGAGGGTATGCGCCGCGCGGAGATTGCACGGCGCCTCGGAGTCCACCGCTCTACCATAGGCAGATATGTGGATGAGCTCAGGAAAAAGGTCGATATCTGGGAAGATGAGTATACCCTGGGGGTTTCGACGGACGAGACCATGGATATGATGAAGCTCTCTATCTATGAGAGTCTTGCCTTTCACCTCTCTGCGGAATTGCTGGCAAAACATACCGAGTATCACAATCCCCACATGTCTTCCGGGCTCAGAAAGCTTGCGGAAAACCTGCGGACCTACGCGCCTACTATGAGCGAAAACATTAACGCGGTGGCGGAATCTATAGAAATAGGCTCCCAGAAGCAGGATCCCGAATATATAAGCGTCCTGGAGACCCTTACCGACAGCTGGGTTTCCGGTAAAATCGTGAGAATCGAACATATAGAGGAGACTAGCGGAGAGACAACGGAGACGGACTTTGCCCCCTATTTTATCGGTTTTATGGAGCAATCCAACGGCAGGAGACCTATTAGCGTTACCGGACGCCTTCGTCACACCTCGGAGATACAGACCATCGATATTGGAAGTATTAAAAAGGCGGAGATACTCGATGAGACCTACACTATTCCCGACAACCTCAAGGCATTCTACCGTCTCGACGAACAATCCCATATAGAGACAAAGGATTTAATACCCCTCAAGTTGCGGGTAAGGGAGAGATCGGTGCTCAACGTCTTTCGATATCTTACCTATACCGATTTAGAGCTCGGAGCACCCGGGGAAGACGGAAGTCTTATCTGCGATGTAAAGGTCGAGAACTCTATAGAGCTTTTTCTCCGGATTGTCCAGTGCGGTACTTCCGTGGAGGTGCTCGCACCGGCCTCCTACAGGAAGCATTTCGTCGAAGAGATAGACAAAATATCCGAAATGTATAAAAGTGAATCTGAATAATTCTGCGCTGCATAATTCCACGGATAGAGAAAAAAGCGGCGATATAAAAACGGCAACTGAGGTGACAAAGGGCTTCCAGCGATTTGATTTTTTTATCCCGGTCGGTTATGATTTTAGCATTACCGGACCGGGTATACATCCCGAAGGGAATTTCGGGGAGATAATGACACTAATTGAAGGGAGCAAGAAATGAAAAGCGTAAAAGGAACGCAGACGGAAAAAAATCTCCTCGCCGCATTTGCCGGTGAGTCTCAGGCGCGGAACCGCTACACCTACTTTGTGAGTGCAGCGAAGAAAGAGGGATATGTGCAGATATCCCAGGTGTTCGAAGAGACGGCAAACCAGGAGAAGGAGCACGCAAAGAGACTCTTCAAGTTTCTCGAGGGGGGTGAGGTGGAAATTACCGCCGCTTTCCCTGCCGGTGTGATCGGTACCACCGAGGAGAATCTGAAAGCTGCGGCTGAGGGGGAGAATTACGAGTGGACCGACATGTATCCCTCCTTTGCAAAAGTTGCGGAGGAAGAGGGTTTTAAGGAAATTGCCGGGGTATTCAAGGCTATTGCTGTTGCGGAAAAGCAGCATGAGAAGCGCTACAACGACCTGCGCGCCAATATAGAAGGGGGGAATGTGTTCAAGAAGGACAAGAGTGTTACCTGGAGGTGTATAAACTGCGGATACCTCTATGAAGGGGCCGAGGCTCCGAAGCAGTGTCCCGCCTGCGCTCATCCGCAAAGTTACTTCGAATTACTTGGCGAAAACTGGTAGTTGTTATTATATTGAAATTACGTCTCGTATACTGCAGACAGGCAGTCGAGACGTGGATATAGTCGAATACGGCTATGCATTCAGATAGTAAACCCACAAGGAGGGAGATACTATGGCAAAGTTACAGGGAATTTACAAATGTGAGATCTGCGGGAATATTGTCGAGGTGCTCCACGAAGGACCAGGAGATCTGGTGTGTTGCGGAGAGAATATGAAACTCTACGACGAAAAGACCGCCGATTCTTCGACGGAGAAACACGTTCCGGTTATCGAGAAGAGTGCCGAGGGGTACAAAGTAACCGTGGGAAGTACTCTCCACCCAATGAAAGACGAGCACTACATCGAGTGGATAGAACTCATAGCCGACGGCAAGTCTTACAGGCAGTTTCTCAAACCGGGGGACGAGCCGGTAGCGGAGTTTTGTGTAGAAGCCTCCTCGGTTTCCGCCCGGGAGTACTGCAATGTCCATGGATTGTGGAAGGCATAGAGTATAATCGGCCCTTTGAGAGCCGTTAGAAGAAGGAGAAAAAAATGCAGAAGTATGTATGTAATGTATGCGGTTATATCTACGAGCCGGAAGATGGAGATCCCGATAACGGGGTAGAACCCGGAACACCCTTCGACCAGGTTCCCGAAGACTGGGTATGCCCGCTGTGCGGAGCCTCGAAGGATGAGTTCTCCCCTGTGGATTAATTGCCTGCCGGTTTTACCGGCAGAGAGATGAGGCTTGGACAGCCTCCGGAGTCGCCGCGGTTATGCCGTTGGCGGCTTTTTTTGTGGTGCGCCCGGCAACACGCTGCTAAAAAAGACGGCAGGAGAGAAGGCAATTTAAAATTTCCCGGGAAATTTTACAATAATAGGCTAATTAGTGTTTGTTATATTTTAATAAACATTGTATAATATATCAAACTTATTACTATAGAGGAGAAGAACATTGGCACAGGCACGAGGAAAACCTGAGATCGATTTCGAACGATGCAAGGGATGTGGTTTGTGTATAGGAGCTTGTCCGAAAAATATCTTGAAGATGTCGGATGATTTTAACAAGCAGGGTGTATCGTATGCCGAGTGCATCGACGACGATGCATGTATAGTCTGCAATTTTTGTGGAATCATCTGTCCGGACATGGTAATTCGAGTACTAAAATACGCATAGGGAGAGAGTGTATATGGGTGAGAAAATACTCATGAAGGGAAACGAAGCAGTAGGGGAGGCTGCGGTAATCGCAGGCTGCCGATACTACTTCGGATATCCGATTACTCCACAGAACGAGATACCCGCATATATGTCGCAGCGTCTACCGGAGGTGGGAGGAACCTTCCTTCAGGCGGAGAGCGAAATTGCTTCCATCAATATGGTCTTTGGAGCCTCCGCGGCGGGGGCAAGAGTTATGACCAGTTCATCCTCCCCGGGAATCAGCCTCAAACAGGAGGGTATATCCTACCTTGCAGGGGCAAAGCTTCCCGCGGTGGTGGTAAACATGATGCGCGGAGGCCCCGGCCTGGGAAATATTGCCGGAGCACAGGGAGACTACTTTCAGGCAACCCGCGGAGGGGGGAACGGAGATTATCGGACGGTGGTCCTTGGACCGGCTACGGTTCAGGAGCTGGCGGATCTTACGGTAAAGGCATTCGATATTGCAGATAGATATCGGGTGGTAGTGCTCATTTTAGGGGACGGTTTTCTCGGACAGATGTCCGAGGCCCTCGAGATGCCCTCCCCCAGGGAAGAGAAGTTTGATAAATCCTGGGCTCTTACCGGCGCGAAGGGGAGGGATCCGCAGAAAATCGCCTCTCTCAGATTAAAACCGGACGAGGCATTGGAGCAGGTAAACCTGGGACTCCAGGAGACCTACAAAGAGATAAGCACAAACGAGACTATGTACGAGTCCATTCAAACCGAAGATGCGGAGTATATTCTGGCGGCATACGGTACGAGTTCCAGAGTTTGCAGAGCCGCTATGCGGGAGCTGCGGAAAGAGGGTATAAAGGTCGGTTTGTTTCGACCCATAAGCCTCTGGCCCTTCCCTTCGGAGCAGCTCAAAGAGGCAGCCGCCGGGGCAAAAAAAGTCCTTACCGTCGAGATGAGCGCCGGTCAGATGGTAGAAGATGTAAAGCTCGCCCTCAATGGCGAGAAAGAGGTCGATTTCTACGGGCGAATGGCCGGTATGATTCCCGAGGTAGAGGAGATTAAAGAGAGGGTGAGAAGCTATGGAAAGTAAAGGTACAAACTACACGTACACGTACGATAAACCCGAGTCTCTCCGAGATATAAAGACTCACTACTGTCCGGGGTGCGGCCATGGGATAGTGCATAAATTGATAGCCGAGGCAATGGACGAGCTCGAGATTACCGAAAAGACAATTCTGGTTGCACCGGTGGGATGCGCGGTTCTTGCCTACGACTACTTTTATGTAGACGGCTGCGAAGCCGCCCACGGGAGAGCTCCCGCGGTAGCTACGGGCCTCAAAAGGGTAAACCCGGAGAAGATAGTTATCTCGTATCAGGGAGACGGAGATCTTCTGGCTATCGGAACTGCAGAGACTATACATGCTGCTAACCGGGGAGAGAACATAAGCATTATCTTTGTAAACAACGCCATATACGGAATGACCGGCGGACAGATGGCTCCAACCACTATGGAGAATCAGATAACCAAAACAACCCCGGCGGGAAGAAACGTATTGGACGTGGGATATCCCATCAGGGCATGCGAGATGCTTGCGACGCTGGAGAGACCTGTATTTATAGAGCGGACATCCGTGCACGATGTAAAGAACATCCTCAAGGCCAAAAAGGCGGTAAAAAAGGCACTCCAGAACCAGAGGGATGGAAGGGGATACTCTTTTGTAGAGATTCTCTCGATGTGTCCAACCAACTGGGGAGTGGATACCCAGAAAGCGGCCGATTGGGTAAAAGATGTAATGGTACCATACTATCCGCTGGGTAATTTCCGGGACCGATAGAAAGGAGCGATTAATAATGACGGAAAAAATAATTATTGCCGGCTTCGGCGGACAGGGGGTCCTCCTCGCGGGGAAACTGCTCTGTATTGCCGCCATGCGAGAAGGAAAACATGTGTCTCATATTCCCTCCTATGGAGCGGAAATGAGGGGTGGAACGGCGAACTGCCAGGTAATTATCTCCGACGAGGAGATTGCATCTCCGGTGGTATTTGCTCCCACCACTGTTATTGCTCTTAACGCGCCATCCCTCCACAAGTTTCAAGATATGGTCGTAAAGGGGGGGCTGCTTATCTACAACAGTTCGCTTATAGACGAGACCCCGGAACGGGGCGACGTGGATGTTGTTCCCATAGATGCCAACGATATCTCGGAGGCTCAAGGGTCCAACAGATCCGCCAATATGGCGGCGATAGGAAAACTGCTCTCCAAAAGGCCGGAGATATCCTCCATGAAGTCTATAGTGGCGGCCCTCGAAGAGGCGGTCTCCGCGCGAAACAGAAAATTTAACGAGGTAAACGAAAAAGTATTGAAGGCAGGCAACGCCGCCTAGGGTGTATTACACTCGCCATACTTGAGGGGTTCCAGCATCCTGGCGACGAAGGATGGGACCCCTTTTTTATTTTTCGATTTAAGACGGGAAGTCTTTACAGTAGGAGGTGGTTATGAAATATCGCAGACTGGGAAAGACCGGTTTCTCGATTAGCGAAGTCTCCCTCGGTACCTGGCAGGTTGGGGGAAAGTGGGGAAGCGGTTTTGACGACAAGAACGCCGAAGAGATTTTGAACGAGGCTGTCGACAGGGGAATCAATTTTATAGATACGGCCGACGTCTACGAGGGGGGAAAGAGCGAGGCGGCTGTGGGCCGGGTGGTTCGCTCCCGCAGCGAGCGTGTCTACGTGGCGACAAAGTGCGGGCGGAGGATATCACCCCACGTAAACGAGGGCTACACCCCCGAGCGTCTGAGAGCTTTTGTCGAAGAGAGTCTTGGAAATACGGGTTTGGACACCCTCGATCTCATACAGCTCCACTGTCCTCCGACGGAGGTCTACTATCGTCCGGAGATATTCGAGGAGTTCGACCGTCTAAAAGATGAGGGGAAGATTCGCAACCTGGGCGTGAGCGTGGAAAAGGTCGAAGAGGGCCTCAAGGCGATAGAGTATCCCAATGTGGCCACTGTGCAGATTATCTTCAACATGTTTCGGAGAAGGCCGGGGGATCTCTTTTTTCAACGTGCCGCATCGAAGGATGTAGGCATAATTACCCGGGTTCCTCTGGCAAGCGGTCTTCTTACGGGCAAGTTCGACAAAAGGGCGAGCTTTGCCGAGGGGGACCACCGTAACTTCAACCGAGACGGTAGCGCCTTTGATGTAGGCGAGACCTTTGCCGGTATAGATTTTACCGTGGGGGTAGATCTCGTGGAAGAGGTAAAGGAGATACTCGGTGCCGACGAGAAGAGCAGTCCCAACCTTGCACAGTATGCACTACGATGGATTCTGGACCATCCGCAGGTCTCTACGGTTATTCCCGGAGCCTCCAGACTGGAGCAGCTCGAGAGCAATCTCGCAGCAGAGGAGATAAAGCCTATCCCCCAGGAATCCCTGGAGAAGCTCGAGAAGCTGTACAACGAGAAGGTACGGCCGCTGGTTCACCATAGGTGGTAGTTGCGCCCGTGCCGTCATGTACTAAATATATTTCCAAATCCCACAGAACAAAAGCACACAAAAAGGCGGGCCCCCTCGTGGGAAGCCCGCCTGTAATTTGTGGCTGTAATTTATATAACAGATACCCGGAGCCCTTCGCCTCGGCCCTTTAGAAAGGCCGGTCGGCGAGGTATTTGTACTCCTTGTACTTCCTGTCGATATTCTCTTTTATCTTTCCAAGAAGCTTTTCCGCCCGTTCGGGGTTGGAGGCCTTAAGCGCCTTGTAGCGCACCTCGTTGTAGAGGTACTCCTCTACCTCGGTGGAGGGCTCTTTACTCTCGAGCTTGAAGGGGTTCTTTCCCTCCTCAGCGTTCTGCGGATTGTACCGGTACAGGGGCCATATACCGCTGGTAACGGCCTTCTGCTGCTGGTCCATGCCCTTCATCATATCGATTCCGTGGGCTATACAGTGGCTGTAAGCGATAATAAGGGAGGGGCCGGGGTAGGCTTCCGCCTCCTGAATGGCCCGGATGGTCTGTACTTCGTTGTAGCCCATAGCTACCTTGGCCACATAGACGTAGCCGTAGCTCATCGCCATGAGTCCCAGGTCCTTTTTGGCGACCTCCTTGCCGCTTGCGGCAAATTTGGCTATTGCACCTGTGGGAGTAGCCTTGGACATCTGCCCGCCCGTGTTGGAGTAGACCTCGGTATCCATTACCAGAACATTTACGTCCCGGCCGGATGCGAGAACGTGGTCGAGTCCGCCGTAGCCGATATCGTATGCCCAGCCGTCACCTCCGAATATCCATACCGAGCGGCGTACCAGGTAGTCCGCCACGGAGATAAGCTCTTTGGCCTCTTCGCTGGAATCTTTCTCTAGCTGCTTAACAAGGTCTTCCTTCCACTGACGCTGGTTTTCTATCTCCTCTTCGGTCCGCTGGGGATTTTCCTTCATGTTTTTGAGGATTTCCTTGTCTACACCCTTGTTCCCGTTGGAGAGCATGCGGTCTATAAGCTCGTTTGCATAGGTCGCCATCCTGTCGCTGGTGAGGCGGAACCCGTATCCGAACTCCGCCGCATCTTCGAAGAGAGAGTTGGACCAGGAAGGTCCGCGTCCGTCCTCGCGGGTGGTGTAAGGCGTAGTCGGCAGGTTACCGCCGTATATGGAGGAACATCCCGTGGCGTTTGCAATAATTGCACGGTCGCCGAAGAACTGGCTTACCAGTTTTACATAGGGGGTCTCGCCGCATCCCGCACAGGCCCCGGAGAACTCGAACAGGGGCCGAAGCAGCTGCGAGTCCAGAGTCGTTTTGAGCTTGAGGTCTTTGCGCGTGTAATCGGGGATTTCGTTTACAAAGAAGTTCCAGTTTTCCCTTTCCTGTTCCCTAAGAGGGATCTGCGGATGGAAGCTGAGCGCCTTGTGGCCGGTCTTCTTGCTTTCGGGACAGATGTTTACACAGGCGCCGCAGCCGGTACAATCCTCCGGGGCAACCTGTATGGTAAACTTCTTGCCGCTAAAGAGCTTGTTAATGGGGTCGGTGCTTTTGAAAGTCTCCGGTGCCTTTTCCAGCAGGGCAGGGTCGTACATCTTCATCCTTATTACACCGTGGGGACACACCGTGGAACACTTCCCGCACTGGATGCAGCTTTCCGGATCCCACACCGGAATCTTCTCCGCCACATTCCGTTTTTCGTATTGGGTGGTGCCGAGGGGGTAAGTTCCGTCGTCGGGAAGCTGGGAGACTTTAATTTTCTCGCCCCTGCCTGCGATAATCTCCCCGGTTACATCCTTTACAAACTGGGGAGCCTCGTCGGGAATAATCTGCACCATGTGGTTGCCGCCCCTTGTCTCATTGGGGTAGTCAACCTTCTCTATTCCTTCGAGGGCCATATCTATGGTGGCAATGTTTTTGTCCACTATGTCCTGGCCCTTTTTGCTGTAGGTTTTCTTGATGTACTTCTTGATAAGGTCTATCGCCTGTTCTTCGGGAAGTACACCGGAAATCTTAAAGAATGCGGTCTGCATAACAACATTTATTCTGTTGCCCATGCCTGCTTTTTCCGCAATAGAGTAGCCGTCTATTACATAGAACTTGAGTTTTTTGTCTATTATCTGTCTCTGCACTTCCTCGGGTATGTTGTCCCACACCTCGTCTTTGCCAAAGGGGCTGTTGAGGAGGAAGGTGCCCCCCTCTTCCGCGTTCTTGAGCATGTCGTAACGCTCGAGAAAGGTAAACTTATGGCAGGCGAGGAAGTTCGCCTTCTGAATAAGGTAGGTGCTCTTAATGGGATTCTTGCCGAAACGCAGGTGGCTCACCGTGGTTGCCCCCGCCTTTTTGGAGTCGTACACAAAGTAGCCCTGTGCGAAGTTCTCGGTGGCTTCTCCGATAATTTTAATTGAGTTTTTGTTTGCACCGACGGTACCGTCGGAGCCGAGGCCGTAGAACATGGCCCGGGTTACATCGGAGCCGGCAGTCGAGAAACCTTCGTCCCACTCCAGGCTCGTCTTGGTCACATCGTCGTAGATACCCAGGGTAAAGTGATTTTTCGGTTCTTTTTTGCTCAAGTTGTCCAGAACCGCTTTTGCCATTCCAGGGTTAAACTCGTTGGATCCCAACCCGTAACGGCCGCCTACAATGGCCGGGTAGTCCTTGAATGGGGCTTTCCCGGCTTCCAACATCTCTCCAACGGCGGTTCTTACATCTTCGTAGAGGGGCTCTCCGAGAGAACCGGACTCTTTTGTACGGTCTAGTACAGCAATCGATTTTACCGTAGAGGGAAGAGCGTTTACAAAATCCTTCATGCTGAAGGGTCGGTAGAGCCGTACCTTTACAACACCCACCTTCTCCCCTTTTTTTACGAGGTAGTCTACCGTCTCTTCCATAGTCTCCGCGCCGCTGCCCATAAGGACAACCACTCTTTCCGCATCGGGAGCTCCGATGTAGTCGAAGAGGTGGTAGCTGCGGCCGGTAAGTTCGGCAAATTTATCCATTGCCTTTTGCACTATTTCCGGAGTAGCGTCGTAGTACTTGTTTACCGTCTCCCTGGCTGCAAAAAAGACATCCGGGTTCTGGCTGGTACCGCGGATAATCGGTTTCTCGGGGTTCATCCCCCGGCCTCGGTGGGCTCGTACGGTCTCCGAGTCTATAAGTTTCTTCATTGTCTCCTGGTCGAGTTCTTCCACTTTCTGGATCTCGTGGCTCGAGCGGAAACCGTCGAAAAAGTGCAGGAAGGGAATCCTCGAATGAAGGGTGGATGCCTGTGCGATAAGCGCGTTGTCCATTACTTCCTGAATGCTTCCGGATGCCAGTTCGGCAAAACCGGTGGACCGGGCAGCCATTACATCGGAATGGTCCCCAAAGATCGAGAGTGCCTGGTTTGCCACCGCTCGTGCGGCAATATGAAAGACAGTGGATGTAAGTTCACCGGCAATTTTGAACATATTGGGCATCATCAACAGAAGCCCCTGGGATGCGGTAAACGTAGTGGTAAGTGCCCCGGTCTGCAGTGCTCCGTGTACGGACGCAGAGGCCCCCGCCTCCGACTGCAGCTCAACAACTTCCGGGGAGGTTCCCCAGATATTGGTTTTCCCCTGGGCGGAAAAGAGATCCGCCAGTTCTCCCATTGGGGAGGAAGGGGTAATAGGATAAATCGCACACACTTCGTTGGTGGCGTGCGCAACGTGTGCGGCGGCTGTATTGCCGTCGATCGTCACCATCTTTTTCTCTGACATAGTTAATCCCTCTATATTTTATAGGTTGAGACAATTATACTAAAATTATCGATTGCGTACAAGGAGCGATCGAGGTACTTGAGGTGATATTTATAAATTGCCAATTTTAGAGATTTGATACACTTGGGTCTAGAAAAAAAGGAGCCTCATGTACTCCGCGCGGGTACACATGCGAAGGACCTTTTGATGGATGTTTCCACCCTTACCCTTTTGCTCTCCCCTATCGGCATCGGCGGTGGTAACGGAGTGGAGTATACGGCGCATCTCCCGGGCGTGCGCTTCCGGACCGAACCGTTGCTCTATCTCGCCGCTCTTGTCCGAGATTCTCTCCTCCATTGCAGCCGAGAGAGATTCTATAGCCGCCGCGTTGGCATCTTCCACCTCTTTTCTGTACGCCGGGTTGGACAAGCGCTCGAGGGCCTCCTTCTGCAGTTGAGGGGAGAGGTACGAAAAATCCACCAACCCGCCGCCGCATATCTGTGTAAGATCTTTTTCGATATTTTCGACATCAGTCTGGGGAAAAATACGGGAGAGCACGGGTAGTACCCGCTCTCTGTACTGCTGGAGGAGTTTTTCCCTTCCCGAGGCAGTGAGAGGTACGAGCAGGGAGGAGTAGAACTGTGCGGGATATCCCTCGAAAATGTAACGCATGCCGTCGAGTATATCCAGGTCCCTCGAGAGAAGCGGTTTTTTCCAGCCAAGAGAATTGAGGAAGAGGTAGCCGAAACCCTCCTGTATAGAGCTGGATACGACGATATCCGAGGCTTCGATAAGCTGGGGAAAGGTCAAACCTATCTCGTCGAGTTGCGTACCAATCTGCCATGCCCCCGGAATGAGTCCCTCTTCAAAACAACCGCCCACAAAATTGGAATATTCCTGCTGCTGTGCGGAAACACCTGGAAGGGTAACCAGCAAATTTACCGGTCGTTGGAGGAGGCGGACAAGAAACCCCGCCTCCAGAACGTTTTTTCTTTTAATGCTGCGGACGGGGTAGAGTGCGAGTTTCCCCCCCTCATCCCACCAGGAAGAGTAGGATGAGCAGAAATCCCTTACGATTCCCGCCGGAGAGCCTGCTTCTTTGTCTATCTCCGTCTCTTCTTCTTCCTCCCGGGTTCCGGGTTTTCCAGAGGGAGCAACCGGATTGTCCAGGAGAAAGAGGCGGCCCTCGGGTATTCCCGCCTCCAATAGAAGTGAGTAGTCTCTCCCGTTTATTACCGCGTACCGAATATGAGGCCCCAGGGGATACAAATCGGAGGAGATATAGGAGTAGAGAAGTTCAAGATTCCCGAAGCGGCCGCTTTCGGGAAAATCGTGGATATGAAGGACCATTCTCTGCTCAGGGTTTTTTTCGGCAATACGGAGCAAAGCCTTGGTAAAGAGGGGGTTCTTCCCTATATGATAGTTGTGCACCCACCATATTCCACCACCAAAGCGGCGGAGCAGGAGCTCTTCCAGTTCTTCCGGTTTCGGCAGCTCACCGAGCTGCGAAAAATAACGGAGTTCCGGTATTATATGCAGTTCTACTTCCGGTTCTTCTCTACCCGCTTGCGCTGCAGCGGCTTTAATCTCTCCGGCTACCGCCTCCGTGTTCTCTTCACTCCCGCAGACAAGCTGTATTTTCGATACAGGCGGGTCGGTTTCTGAGGAAAGCAGAGCGGAGAGGGAGGATTTTATTACCTGGCTTATTCCTCCGGTAAGAAGATGGTAGTGGAAAATCGTAAGTGTATCCATAGTTGCATAGTAGCCTGTTTCGGGATAAAGTGCAAACGGGGCTGGGAGAGCCGTGTTTTAACCGAAATCTCATAAATAACACATAAAAGAATCATCGGGAAGGATAAGAATAGGCTCAATTTCGAAAAAGGAGAGCCGGAGGATGAAACAGGGAAGGCTTCGCCGACATTACGGCGACAAGATGCGGGAATTGGACCATGAGATTCTCAAAATGGGAGCTCTGGTGGAAGAGGCGGTTCGAAAATCCATACAGGCGCTGGTGGAACACGACACCCGGGCCGCGGAGAAGGTAGTAGCCGACGACGAGCACATTAATAACCTCGAAATGACTATACAGGACAAACTCACCCTCCTTATTGCAACCGAACAGCCTGTAGCGGAGGATCTGCGGCATATAATTACCAGCCTCAAGATAGTTACTCAGATTGAACGGATGGGGGATCACGCGGTGCACGTGGCAAAGGGAGTGCTGAGAATAGCCGGAGAGGAGTACATCAAGGAACTGATCGACCTTCCTCAAATGGCGGAATACGGTATAGAGATGCTTCATGGAGTGCTCAACGCCTTTGCGGAAAACGACAGGGAGAAGGCAATTGCCGTTGCCAAACTTGATGACAAGATAGATAATCTCCATAATCAGGTATGGCGGGAGCTTCTTACCTATATGATGAGCGATGTGAAAAACATCAACCAGGCAACCACTCTTCTCTTTATCTCCCGCTGGCTCGAACGGTTTGGGGATCATGCAACCAATATTAGCGAGTGGATTGTATACAACTGCACTGGGGAGCATGTCGAGTTAAATCTATAGGCAAGGAGTTGCTCATGGGGCACGAAACGATTCTTGTGGTGGATGACGAGCAGGATATTCTCGAACTGCTCAGTTATAACCTGGAGCGGGAGGGCTATAAAGTCATTACTGTCGAGACGGGTGAGGCGGCTGTAGAAAAAGCTCTTTCGGGAGAGCCGGACCTAATCGTCCTCGACCTGATGCTTCCGGGAATAGACGGGGTGGAAGTCTGCCGCCGTTTAAGGGCTAAAGAAGAGCTCTCGGATGTACCCGTCATTATGCTTACCGCAAAGAGCGAAGACTCCGATGTAATAAGCGGTCTGGAAGTGGGGGCGGACGATTACGTAACCAAACCCTTTAGCCCCAAAGTGTTAATTGCCCGTATCAGGGCCCTCATCAGAAGAAAGGAGCGCAGAGAGCTTCCGGTTAAGGAAGAGCCTGTTATAAGAGTTCACGATATAGTTATCGATACCGTACGCTATAAGGTAAGCTGCGGCGGCGAGCCGATAGACCTGAGCGTGAGCGAGTTCTCCATCCTCGAATTCCTTGCCCGTAATCCCGGATGGGTGTTCAGCAGGAGCCAGATAATCGGCGCGGTGAAGGGGGCGGACTACCCCGTAACGGAGCGTTCGGTGGATGTACAGATACTCGGGCTGCGAAAAAAGTTAAAGGAGAGGGGCAGTCTTGTCGAAACGGTCCGCGGGGTAGGGTACCGCCTGCGGGAAAAATAAGGCTCTGCAAGGATTGCAAAAATAATGATGCCAAAGACAAAGGAAACGGCGAAGAGGCTCTCGATTTTCAAATTTATGCTTCTCTCACTGGGGATGCTCTTTCTTGTTCTCGCCGTATCGGTGGCGTTCTTTACCTACCGGAATCTTACCCGGCTGCTGTACAGGGAGTATTATCTGAGGCTCGAATCGGCGGGGATGCTTATGCAGGCATTTCTCCCGAAGGAGTCGGAGGAGCTGAGAGAGAAAGCGGAAGAGATAATTCGCACAATCGGCACGGAAGAGTCTATTCGTATTACCTTTATAGACTCCGAGGGTACTGTCTTTGCCGACAGCCATGAAGACCCGCAGATAATGGAGAATCATGCGGGCCGACCGGAAATTAAAGAGGCCTTTTCCGGAGCGGAAAAAGCCACCGTGCGCAAGAGCCCCACCCTCTCCATCCCCATGTTTTACCACGCCTTTCCCCTCCAGGATCGGTCGGGGGAGGTCTTTGCCGTTCTTCGTCTGAGTATACCCTCGGAAAACCTGGAAAACCTCGTCTCTACAGCGGCGTGGGAGATTAGTCTGATAACTTTTGTGCTCCTTGCCGCAGCTATTGCGGCAATGGTGCTGGTATCCCGCAAGATAACGGTTCCCCTCTCAAAGATTGCAAAGAGCGCCGCAGCTTATGCGGACTACGATTTTTCCTCGCCTATGAATATCGAAGGCCCCCTGGAGATCAGCACCACCGCGGACGCACTTCAGAGTATGGCGCGTTCCCTTACCAGCCGAATAGGAGAGGTGACCCGACAGAAACAGGAGCTCGAGGCGGTGTTAACGGGAATGAACGAGGCGGTAATCGTACTGGATCGGAATCTGGTAATAACGGAGGTAAACCCCTCCGCCGGAAGACTCTTCGGAGCCTCTACCGAACCCATGCCCGGGAAAAGCCTTATTCAGCTTATCCACAACACCGAACTCGACGATTTTGCCAGGGAAGCCCTCGCCTCGCGGGGGATTAGCCAGTGTTCTATTGTACTGCCGGGCAGGGGAACGGAGACGTATCTACAGGTCAACGCATCTACAATAGAGGCGGTGGTCGAAACCGCGGAGGGAGAAACCCGGATTCAGCGTCTTATTCTGGTAATGAACGATATTACCACCCTCAAAAAGCTCGAGGAGGTCCGCAAGGAGTTTGTTGCCAATGTCTCCCACGAACTGAAAACGCCTATTACGTCGATAAAGGGGTTTGTGGAGACTCTCCTCGACGGGGCTATTGACGACAGGGAGAACGCACAAAGGTTTCTCGAAATTATCGAAAAACAGACCTCCCGCATAGGCAATATAGTGGAAGATCTTCTGACTCTCAGCAGGCTCGAGCAGAGTAAGGACAGTTCCCGGTTTCCCTTTGAACCCGTAACGCTTTCCAGGACGGCCTACGACGCAATCGCGGTCTGTAAAAATCGTGCGGATGAAAAGTCGATAGCCGTTACAAACGGTTGTTATGTTGAGCCCAAAGTCTGGGGCAACCCCCGGCTGATGGAACAGGCGGTGGTGAACCTTGTGGACAACGCCATAAAGTACTGCCCCGAGGGAAGCGAGATATCTCTGTACAGCGAAGCGGGAAAGAAGGGAATCCACACCCTTGTTATCAGGGATAACGGCCCGGGAATCCCCCAGAAAGACCAGTCCCGCATTTTTGAGCGGTTTTACCGGGTAGAGAAGGCCCGCAGCAGAGATATGGGGGGTACGGGCCTAGGCCTTGCTATTGTAAAGCATATAATGCTTATCCACGGCGGTTCGGTTACCCTCGAGTCCAGACGGGGAGAGGGAACCGCCTTTTTTTTGCACTTCCCCATCCAGAACTCCAACTCATAGAAATATAACATTTGCCTCATCAAAAGCTAACCTGAATATAAGAGATTTCTCATTGTAAGGTGGTACTCATCTAACATTTCCGGTTGATATTGGGGGTGTACCGTACAGGTGCACAACACATTTTGAAAGGAGATTTCAGATGCGAAGAATTATCACTGGACTATTGATTGCGATGCTCGTACCTGCCTTTGCCTTTGCCGGCGGAAGCCAGGAAAAACAGGAAGAAGGCGGAGAAGAGAAGCTTTCCGGGTCTATCAAGGTAGCGGGAAGCAGCACGGTGTACCCCGTTACGACGGCAATAGCCGAAGATTTTAGCAAGCTGCACCCCGATGTGGAGATTCCCATCCAGTCTACCGGCTCCGGCGGCGGCTTCAAGAATTTCTTTATCCCCGGCAAGACGGCAATTAACAACGCAAGCCGCGCCATAAAGGATAGCGAGATCGAAGAGGCAAGGGCCAACGATGTTGAACCTCTTGAGTTTCTCGTGGGCACCGACGCCATTTCCATCGCCGTTCACAAGGACAACCCTGTCGACAACGTCACCCCCGAGCAGCTTGCCCATATCTGGAGGCCCGATGATCCCGCGAAGAAGTGGAGCGATGTCGATTCGTCCTGGCCCGACGAGGAGATCGAACTCTACGGTCCCACCTCCGCCTCGGGAACCTTTGCCTATTTTACTGAAAAGATAATAGGAGAAGAGGGGGCTCACCGCTCCGACTACCAGGGAACCGAACAGGACAACACCATTGTACAGGCGCTTGCCGGTTCCAAAACTGCAATAGGGTATTTCGGCATGGCCTACTACCTCGAAAACAAGGATAAAATTAAGGCGTTGTCGGTTGACGGTGTAATGCCTTCCATAGAAACAGCCAAGTCCGGGGAGTATTCCCCCCTCTCGAGACCCCTGTTTATCTACGTATCGAAGAATGAGCTCAAAAGGCCGGAGGTACGGGAGTTTATCCGGTTCTACCTCGACAGAATCGATACGGAGCTGATTAAAGAGATCGGCTACGTTCCCATGACCACCGCCGACAAAGAGGAGCAAATAGAAAAGCTCGAAGCGGCAATTGACGATCTGGGTGTTGAGTAGAAAGGGTAAATGTAGAAGTTGGATAAAAAAAGTGGAATAGTTCCGCTTGCCCCTACGCGGCAAGCGGAACGACGAAAAAGTGTCCCGGGGGAGCACATCCGTGTGCTTCTCCGGTGATTTGGAAACAGAGAGACAGGAAGGGTATATGATAAAGACTCCACAGATACACAAAGAGTTTAGAGCGGACATCAAGGAACATCTTATACGCGGGGTGTTTTTCTCTACCGCCTTTCTTTCGGTAATTACCACGGTGGGAATTGTAGTAGTCCTCCTGGTCGACTCCATCGATTTTTTTAGGGAAATTTCGATTATCGACTTTTTTACCTCCCGCAGGTGGAGCCCTACGATCAAGCCCGCGGAGTTCGGCGTGCTTTCCCTTATAAGCGGAACACTCACCTTTACCCTGGGAGCCGCCCTCGTGGCAATTCCTACGGGACTGCTCGCGGCTGTCTATCTGAGCGAATACGCAAGCGAGCGGGTAAGGGGAATACTCAAACCGGCCCTGGAGATGCTTGCAGGAATTCCCACTGTCGTCTACGGTTTTTTCGCCCTTGTCTATATTACACCCTTCCTCAAAATGATATTCCCCGATTTAAGAACCTTCAATGTGATGAGCGCCTCGATTGTTGTGGGAATCATGATTATTCCTACCATCGCGAGTATAAGCGAGGATGCCCTGAGGGCGGTTCCCAAGACTCTGAGAGACGCCGGCTACGGTCTCGGAATAACCAAGTTTCAGGTTACCGGTACCATTGTGGTACCGGCGGCGCTTTCGGGTATCGTCTCTTCCTTTATCCTCGGTATATCGAGGGCTATAGGGGAGACTATGGCCGTTACTATTGCGGGGGGGAACCTCTCCCGGATAGTAAACTGGTTGGAGCCGAAGGAGGCCCTGTTTAATCCCGTGCAGACCATGACGGCGGCAATGGTGGAAATTGGGGTGAGCGATGTATCGGGAGATTCGGTCGCCTACAAAAGCCTGTTTGCCGTTGGGCTCACCCTGTTTGTAATGACAATGCTTCTCAACATTCTGAGTCAGTACATAAAAAATCGATACCGGGAGAAGTATGAATGAGTACTATATCCAGTAATTCGCTATTTGAGGCCGAGAGGCAGGACAATATAGAGAAAGAGCGGAGAAAGGGGGTGGTGTTCCAGTTTATCTGTTTAGCTGCAACCCTCTTCGGTATTGCCGCCCTGGGGGTTCTGCTTGTCTATGTGAGTGTAGAAGCCATCGGCTGGCTGGATTGGCAGTTTATTACCAGTACTCCCTCCAGGTTTCCGGAACAGGCGGGGATCTATCCCGCTCTGCTCGGCTCCTTTTTTGTGGTCTCCCTGGTAGCCCTCTTTTCCCTGCCCCTGGGAGTTGGGGCAGCGGTCTATCTGGTGGAGTATTCGAGGAAAACCTTTCTCCAAATGCTTATAGAGACCAATATTGGCAATTTGGCGGGGGTCCCCTCCATAGTCTACGGGTTGCTGGGGCTCGGGCTTTTTGTCTCGACCCTGGGCTTGCCCCATGGAGTCGTTCTGGTAGGCGCTTTTACCCTTACCCTGAGGGTTTTGCCTATCGTTATTGTCTCCTCCCAGGAGGCTATAAAGGCGGTTCCCGATTTGCAGCGAAAAGCCTCTTTGGCGCTGGGTACCACGAAGTGGCAGATGATCCGTACAACGGTACTGCCCGAGGCTTTACCCGGAATCCTTACCGGTACTATTATTGCCCTTGCCAACGCAATAGGAGAGACCGCTCCGCTTATCATGGTGGGAGTGGCCACATCGATCTTCTCTCCCCCCCACGGTCTGTTCAGCTCCTTCAGCGCGATGCCCCTGCAGATATTTGCCTGGTCCGATTTCCCAAAGCCGGAGTTTCAACACGGTGTTGTGCCCGCGGCAATTATAGTTCTTCTCGTGGTAATACTCTCGTTAAACGGTGTTGCCATCTATGCGCGGAACAAATTCTATCAAAAGAGACGAAACATATAGGAGTATAGGATGGTACAGATGAAACCTCTTTCACAGAAAGAAGATGCTCCTCCGCAAGAGGAGAGGATAAAGGATATTTCTGTTCTTGATTCGGTAATAGAGGTGAGGGACCTGGATTTTTTCTACGGCGAAACCCAGGCTTTGATGAACGTGGATATGAAGATCTACAAGAACAGGGTTACCTCAATAATCGGTCCGAGCGGATGCGGTAAGTCGACGATGCTCAGGTGTTTTAACAGGATGAACGATCTTATCCCGGGAAGCCGTGTGGAGGGTGAAGTACTGCTGGACGGAATAAACATATATGACAGGGAGATAGACCCGGTCCGACTGAGAAGGCATATAGGAATGGTCTTCCAGCAGCCCAACCCCTTTCCCAAGAGTATCTTTGATAATGTAGCCTACGGCCCCCGAATGCACGGTGTGAAGGACAGGGATGAGCTTCACAGTATAGTGGAAACGAGTCTGAAAAAGTCCGCTCTCTACGATGAGGTAAAAGAGCGGCTCAATACAAGCGCCCTCTCCCTCTCGGGAGGACAGCAGCAGCGACTCTGTATTGCCAGGGCTATTGCGGTGGAGCCGGAGGTAATCCTTATGGACGAGCCCGCCTCCGCCCTCGATCCCATCGCCACAACCCATATCGAAGACCTGATAGCGGAGCTGAAAAAGAACTACACCGTGGTAATAGTGACCCATAACATGCAGCAGGCGGGTAGAGTGGGAGATTTTTCCGCCTTCTTCCTCAACGGTTACCTCGAGGAGTTCAATACCACCGAAAGGATCTTTCTTAACCCGGAGAGTAAAAAAACCGCCGACTATATAAGCGGCCGGTTCGGATAGCCAGCCCCGCTTTCTACCCGTGCTGCACCTTTTGGCAGTCTCATTTTCATAATAAAGAGATGGAAAAACAGGGCGCTCCCGTTTATACTGTAAGAGGCATTGGGCAAAAAAGGAGCGGGTATGAAAGAGCGTATAGGAGAGCTGCTGCGGTTTATCTATGGCGAGAAGAGGGGAGAAGAGACGGCTAATCGTCTCCTGGAGCTTGCAGAAGAGGAGGGCGAGTCTATAGAAGCGCCATCCTACAGGGGGACCGGAGAACTTCCCCTCTCGCAGGAAGACGCGTTTCTTATTACCTACGGCGATTCCCTCGAGCCGGAGGGGGCGCCCCCCCTGGAGGGGCTTCGCGATTTTGCCCGGGAGAAGCTCGAGGATTCGGTTTCGGGTATTCATATTCTGCCCTTTTTCCCCTACTCTTCGGACGACGGTTTTTCGATTATAGACTACTACGAGGTGAACCCGGAGCTCGGCACGTGGAAGGAGGTCTCGGAGATAGGCTCGACTTTTAAGCTGATGTCGGACCTGGTTCTCAACCACTGTTCCTCCCAAAACGAGTGGTTCAGGAAATTCCTCGCCGGTGAGCCCGGGTACGAGAACTTCTTTATTGCCGTGGACCCCGAGACCGATCTCTCGAGCATTGTCCGGCCCCGAACGCATCCGCTGCTTACCCCCTACGAGAGTTCCCGCGGAACCCTCCACGTGTGGACTACCTTTAGCGCCGATCAGGTAGACCTCAACTTTGCAGAGCCCGCCGTGCTCCTGGAGATGGTGCGGGTACTTCTCTACCACATTCGCCGGGGAATACAGGTTATTCGCCTCGACGCAATCGCCTACCTGTGGAAGGAGATAGGACACCCGAGCATCCATCACGAAAAAACCCACGCGGTGGTAAAGCTCTTTAGAACTCTTCTCGACAAAGTGGCCCCCTGGGTCGTTATTATTACCGAGACCAACGTGCCCCACGAAGAGAATGTAAGCTACTTCGGCAATTACCGGGACGAGGCCCACATGGTCTATCAGTTTCCCCTCCCGCCGCTTACTCTCGACGCCTTTCTTCGGGAGGATGCACGCCGTCTTGCCGGATGGGCTTCGAATCTGCCCGATACGGGGGGGAGGACAACATTCTTCAACTTTCTCGCCTCCCACGACGGTATAGGACTGCTGCCGGCCCAGGGCATACTCTCCCGGGAGGAGATTGACGGTTTGGTGAGGGCCGCCGGCGAGCGGGGCGGTTTTATCAACTACAAAGCCACTCCGGAGGGAAAAATTCCCTACGAGATGAATATTACCTACCTCGACGCAGTGGCGGAGAAGGATCTCAACGAGAGTGTGAGGGCGAGGAAGTTTCTTGCGAGCCAGGCAGTAATGCTGAGTGTGCCGGGGGTTCCCGGCATTTATGTCCACAGCCTTCTCGGGTCGGGGAATTACCGAGAGGGTGTGGAGAAGACGGGACAGAACAGGACAATTAACAGGGAGAAGCTGAACTACCGGGAGGTTCTCGAGGAGATCAATACCCCCGGCACCCTGCGCAACAGGATTTTTTCCGGTTACACCTCCATGCTCAATGCGAGAAAGACCCATAAAGCTTTCCATCCCTCGGGAACCATGGAGGTGGTGCATAAAGACCACAGAATATTTTCGCTCCTTCGCGTTTCGGAAGATAAATCTGAACGAGTTATCTGTATTATCAATGTAAGTTCCCAGGTGGTAACCTTCGAACTGCCCTTCGATGTTTTAAAAACAGGGGTCAAGAGCTCTTTTACCGAAATTATTGGGGGAGAGACTGTTTCCGCCGAGGTGGGGACACACTCCCTCCGTTTCCAGATCCAGCCCTACGGGGTGTATTGGCTCAGTTAGCGGCAGAGTTGGGCAGAGAGGGGACGGCGTTCTATATATCCCGGAACTGCTTGCTTCCCCAGATATTTGTGGTGAGGTGGCGCAGTTTGGTTTCGAGAACGCTGTAGGAGTAGTACTTGAGCCCCAGCTTGTAGTTTGTCTCCGCCATCCGTTTTACGCGCTTGCGGTCCTGAAGCACGCTCCTCGTATATTCCACGGTTTCGTTGCTTATAAAGTTGTCCATCTCTATTACGTCGAAGCCCTTGGGCTTTATGTCGTAGGAGTAGATGGAGTAGTTGTTTACGAGAATCGGCTTCTTGTGATAGATCGCCTCGAGAAAGGCGTTGCCGAAGCCCTCTACAATCGACGGGTATGTTACCAGATCCGCGTGGGGATATACGTCGTGGAGGGTGTAGATCTTTCTCCCGTCCGCGGTGGTTCCGCGGCTGTCGTCTATAATGTCGTTTACAAATATTGCCTTTATCCCAAGGAGTTCGGCAAACTCCTTTACCCTGGTCTGATACTCGTACCCCTCGTCCCCGGAAGCGTGGCTGATAACCAGGGTAGCTTTCATATTGAGTCTTGCCACCAGCTCTATTGCGTGTTCTATACCCTTTCTCTGAACAACCCTGGTCGGTTGGAGTATAAAGAGTTCGTCATCCTCAACGCCGATGTCTCTCCGGGCGTCTTTGTTGTAGTCGTCTATCCCGTTGCCGGGAGTCTCAAAGTCCATAACGTTGGGAATAAGCGTTCCACCGATACCCGTGCGCAGGGCGCGCTGATTCTTGGCGGAGCTGTTAATTACCACGTGGTAAATCGATTTGAGGTTGGGGGGATAGGCGGAGTTCAAGTAGTCCCATACGCAGTTGTAGAGGAAGCGCTTGCGTTCCCAAAAAAAGTCGTGGTGATGCGCAATAGTCGGGATGCCTGTCTCCGCGATTACTTCGGTTGTGGCAAGGGCAAGGGGTACGTTGAGGGGAATGGTAAGAGTGTTTTGAGGAATAAGAAGGTCTATCTGAAACTTCTGAATAAATTCGTAGATCTTCTCCTTCAAAATTTCCCGGTACTTGTGAATCCCTTCGGTAAGCTCTTTGGGGCGTATCGACTGATCAAAACTCATATTGTAGAGTTTCACGATTTCCGGGTGCTTGAAGTGGGCCTCCTCGGCTATAAAGGAGACTTCATCCGGTGTATCGAGCTCTCCCGCCATAAAAAAGCAAGTATAGTCGTGTCGTTCAAATACATCCGCCCACTTTTTTGTCTCTAAAGAGACTCCGTCGGTTCCGGAAATCCGAAAAGATAAAAAACCGATGTTTCTGTTCATCCTGCACCCCCCAAGTTCATTGGTTTTAATTGTAGTGTATTTTTGATATATTGCAAGGGGGATCGCGGATACGCGGCTTTTGGGGTAGTATGCGGGCATGGAAAGATGGTTTGACAAGAAGAAGCGAGAGCTCCTCTCCTGTTCAATTTTTAGGGTAGAGGAGGTTCTAAAGGAGTCCGACAGGGGCGGCAGAGGAGATTTTTACATTCTCCATGCTCCCGACTGGGTAACGGTGGTGCCGCTTACGGTGGACGAGTCCGGGAGAGACTGCTTTCTTATGGTGGAGCAGTACCGGCACGGAAGCGGGGAGGTGACCATGGAATTCCCCGCCGGTACCGTGGACCCTGGAGAGGACCCCCGACAGACCGCCGAGAGGGAGCTGCGGGAGGAAACCGGCTATTGCGCGGGCACGCTTATGCGGATAGGTGCTCTATCGCCTAACCCCGCGTTTATGTCCAATACTACCTACACCTATGTGGCCCGGGATCTAAGGTATAAAGGAGAGCAGCAGCTCGATGTTCACGAGAGTATCAATATTCACCTGGTTTCCGTAGAGGATGTGCGCGGGAGCATGGGCACACCCCCCTACAATAACGCTATTATGGTAGCGGCTTTGGCGTTGTACGAAGGGTGTGTAGAAATGGAGGGGAATAAAAGAGGCGCCGACCGGATTCGAACCGGTGAATAAAGGTTTTGCAGACCTCCCCCTTACCACTTGGGTACGGCGCCTTGTGTGTGTAGGACACTTTAGTGAAGTTCCTCAGCACATCTTCAAAATAGCAAAAAGAACCGGGAGTGTCCAGTAGTGGGAATGAGAAAGGAAAAAGGGGATGCGCCGGAGGTGCTGCTTGTACAGCCGCCGGTGTACGATTTTGCACTCTACGACCTCCACTTTAAGCCCTTCGGTCTAATGAGGATGGGAAAATGGTTTGAAGACGGCGGATACAGGGTGCGGCTGGTAAACGGGCTCGACTACAAAGACTCCGAAACTCTGCGGCTGCTGGGGCCGGTACGACGGAATCCCGACGGTACGGGAAAGTTCCACCGCCGGTCCTTGTCCCTGTCGGATCCCCTGCCGATTCGGGCGGCCGGGGGCGGAAACCCGGGGGGAGGATGTGAAGGAGACGAAGAGACCGAGGGGGCCGCAGGGGGGTTTGAGCTTTTCCGCCGCCGCTTTGGAAAGAGGACGAAGCGGTATATCAGCCGTTACGGTATGTTGCCGGAGAGCTTTCACGGGCGCATTGGAAAGACGAAGCCGGATCTTGTTCTGGTCACATCCCAGATGACCTACTGGTACCCTGGGGTAAGGGAGGCCGTAGATACGGTAAAAGAGCTCTTTCCCGATGTACCTGTGGCTGTCGGGGGGGTGTATGCGAGCCTTCTCCCCGAGCACTGTGCACGCACGAGCGGAGCGGATGCGGTAATACAGGGAGAGGATATCGCTTCCCTAAAAGTATTGATGGAAGAACACGGCCTCCCCGTACCCTCCGGTGAGGTGCCGAATGTACCCCTCATGCTTCCGGGTATCTGGGAGGACGGAGGAGTGCTGAGACTCAATAGGGGGTGTCCCTTTCGGTGTCCCTACTGCGCCTCGGCACGGATAGAGCCGGTATTCCGGCGGGGAGACGCGGAGGAGGTGTGGAGTACGGCTCTGGAGATGAACGGCCGGTACGGAACATGTAATTTTGCCTTTTATGATGATGCTCTCCTTATGGACAAGGGGGAGGTGTTTCTCCCCTTTCTCGAAAAGGCAGCCCAATCGGAGAGGGAATTCTCCTTTTACCTTCCCAATGCGGTGCATATTAGATACATAGATAACGAGACGGCGCGGTTGATGAGCAGAGCCGGGTGTAAAGAGGTACGTCTTGGCTACGAGACGGCGGATGAAACATCTGCAGCTTCTACAGCAAAGTACCGCCCCATGGATGTACCGAAGGCTGTGGAAATTCTCCGCCGCGCCGGTTACACTCCGGAGCGTATTATACTCTATATACTGGCCGGGCTTCCCGGGCAGAGAGCGGAGGAGGTGGAGGGGACACTGGAAAATGCCTCTCGGCTCGGAGTGAGTCTTTCGATCTCCGAATATTCGCCGGTACCGGGCACTTCTCTGTGGAATAGGAGTGTTTCGATGAGTGCATATCCGATAAAAGATGAGCCTTTGTTCCAGAATAATACGATTTTTCCCCACGAGTGGGATAGATTTACAAGAGCAGAGATGGAAAGATTAAAGGGAGAGGCCCGGAGGCACAATAAAAAGTACCGTGCAGAGCCTTGAAGGGTTGTTTGCCTCCTCTCTTAATTGTGTTATTATAAGCGCACTATTACGGAAAATATCCGGACCAGGCGGAGCATTGTGTCTGCTGCCGGGTAATACAACTTGCAAAGAAAGGAACGGGCAGGTGAAAACATACAAAAGAGAATACCGAAGGGGGTCTCTCCTCTTTATACTTATTGTACTCCTCTCTACGGGTGCCGTTGTAAACAGCGCCGCGGCGGATTTCGAAGATGAATATCCCGTGCTCGAGGAAGGGGAGACAGTTGAGTCGAGCGTCGATATTTCCAGTAGCGGAAGCGGCTACCGCACTTTTGTTATTGATGTGCCGGAGGATGCCTTTGCAGTCCGTCTATCCATTTCCGACGCCCCCGCCGATCTCGATCTTTTTATGCTCCACGAAAGAGAGATAGAGAATTATCAACATGTGGATTACAAGAGCACCAGGGAGGATTACAATGAGACGCTCTTTGTCTCCAGGGTCTCCGACACTCCTCTGCAGGATGGGAAATACTACATAGATGTAGCGTACCAGCGTTCTATACTTCCCTTCGATAAATGGAAGAGATTGAAGGATATTCCCTTCTCGCTTACCCTCGAAGTTATCTCTGCTTCCGACTATCGCAGTATAGAAGCCGATACAGAGTACAGAGGGGAGTTGAAGCCGGAGGAGGGGATGGCGCAGATATTCGAAATAGAACTGCCCGAGGGAGTAGAGGAGTGCAGGGTAGATCTCTTTGATACAGTCGCCGATCTTGATCTTATGGTAGGATATGAGGAACCTGTTCTTACAAGAGCTACCGCGGATTATGTAAAGGAGAGCCTTCTTAGCCGAGAGTCGATTGTTCTGAAGGGAGATGAAGATGAGCCTGAGCTCCAGGCTGGTAAATACTACATAACCGTTTTTGACCAGGTCTCGATGGAGCATCCCGAGGAGTTTTCCATACAGGCAAGTTTAAAGAGCGAAGCGCCGGAGGAGCTCAAGAAAATACCTCCTCTCCCCAGAACAAGCGACGAGCTTGAACGCGCTTTCCACTCCACGGTAGAGATAATCGGCGAGGCCGGGAGGGGCTCCGGCTGTCTGGTAAGCGATGACGGGCTTATCCTTACCAACTGGCACGTAGTGAAGGGCTTTTCCGGAGGAGCCTCGGATCCTCTCTATATTGCCCTAAGCTACTCCCAGCAGGAACCGCCGACGGAGATGTTTCGGGCGGAAGTTGTCGAGCACGATGAAGATACGGATTTTGCCCTGCTGGAGATAGTCTCCGGGCTGTATTCTCAACCGGTTCCTTCCGATTACAAATTCCCCTATTTTCGTCTGGGAGATCCGGAAAGACTGAATATTGGTCAACCGATATCTTTTCTCGGCTACCCCTCGATCGGGGGTACGGGTTCCCGCGCGTCAATATCCCTTACCAGGGGTATTGTAAGCGGTTTTGAACGTTCCGGCGGGCGGTTTCTTATTAAAACCGACGCGGTCATTCATAACGGAAACTCCGGGGGTGCGGCGGTAAACGCCTATTACGAACTGCTGGGGCTGCCCACCGTTATTATAGGCAAAGAGGGAGTGGCCATAGGATTTGTAAACCCTGTGAGTGAAATCCCCGAGGAGTGGAGAGAACGTATTAACCGGCGTAACCGGTAATCGAGCGTATCTCATCCCTGGCTTTATTGAGAGCCTGCCGGTACTGCTCTTCGAGTTGTTCCAAATTACTCTGGAGGATCTGGTTAAACTCCGGGTCCTGTTCCGGCCTCAGCTCAACGGAGTAACCGTATTGGCGTGAGAGCTGTTCCTGTTTCTTCTTGAGCTGAGGTTCGTACTGTTTCTTCAGCTGTTCGCTTATCTGTTCCTGGTACTGCAGGTATTGTTCAAAGAAACTCCCTATCTGATCGACAATTCCCCCAATTTTTTTTGTCTCCCCCGTAAGTTCACCGAGCCCTTTTTTGGCCGTCTCGAGTTTTTCCTTGAACTGGTTGTTGCGAGGCAGGCTGATTTGCGAGAGAAGTACCTCAAACACGGACTTTTCCACCTCTTTTCGCTCTTCCTTTGAGTACTCTTTTAAACGTGAGGAAAGTGTTTTTGGGTCGGGGGAATCTGCATTTACATACTCCGAGGCTATTTTTTGTCCTTCCCGCTTTAGTTCGTTTGCCCTTACCGAGGATTTGTCGCTTTTTATGTCGGAAGTTCTCTCGAGCGCTATCTCCCATGCGGATTTTATATGTGCCATATCCTGTCTCCTTTTATTCTCTCTCTTTGAACTCTCACTGCAATATACAATCGAAACACCTTCAACGGCAACTGCGGAGGAAGAGTTCCGGAAATTTTTGAACAAGCCCGTCGTGCTGGATAAGTCTGCACGGGGTTGGAAAGCTGATTTTTGGGGTGTGTATTTCCTTTACTCTTTATATAGAATCTTCTATACTTTCGTTATTTACTGAACTAAAACGGGAGTAAAGGAATGGCGGAAATGGTAAGCTTTACTATCGACGGAAAGGAGATCCGTGCACCGAAGGGAGCGAACCTCCTTCAGACAGCTCATGAGAATAACATAGATATACCCAGCCTCTGCTATCATCCCGCGATTACACCTAACGGCGCCTGTAGAATGTGCATCGTAAGGGTAGAGGGCCGCAGGGGGTTTGTAACCGCCTGCTCTACGACTGTAGAGGAGGGAATGATAGTAGCCGCCTTCGACGAGGAGGTGGAGGGGTTGAGGAGAACCACCCTGGAGCTGCTTCTTGCGGAACACGATTTCGACTGTGCCGTGTGCGATAGCGACGGAGAGTGCGAGCTGCAGGATCTTGCTTACAGATATGAAATGGGAGTAACGAAGAACCGAACTATTCCCTCGATCCTCGGAAGTGTTACTCTGCCTAAAGATACTTCATCTCCCGTTCTCATATACGATGCAAAAAAGTGCATCCGCTGCGAGCGCTGTGCAGGGGCATGTACCGAAGTGCAGGGGAAATCGGTCCTCAGCCTCATCCATCGTGGGGAAAAGGCCTTTATATCTCCGGAGTTCGGGCAGTGGAAAAAATCGAGCTGCGACGGCTGCGGTGAGTGTGTACAGCTTTGCCCTACCGGAGCTCTTACCGAAAAGCCCCTTGTCGAGCGTGTGCGCCCGACTGATATAGAGAGAAAGGTGAGGACCACCTGTGTATACTGCGGTGTGGGATGCCAGATGGATCTATGGATAAAAAAGGATAAAATTGTAAAGGTGCGCGGAGCTGTGGAAGAACCTAACTACGGCCGGCTTTGCGTAAAAGGACGGTTCGGCTATGAGTTTGTGGCTAGTGAAGAGCGGCTTACTCAACCCCTTATAAAGAAAAACGGGGTTCTCGAGCCTGTCTCCTGGAAAGAAGCTTTGGGGGTAATTGCCGAAAAGTTTACCGCTATCAAGCGGGACTACGGCAGCGAAGCTCTCGCCGGCCTCGCTTCTGCAAAATGTACGAACGAGGAGAATTACGTATTTCAGAAATTTGTTCGTTCGGTTTTCGGAACAAACAGCGTAGACCACTGTGCTCGTCTGTGTCATGCACCTACGGTTGCCGGGCTTGGAGCGGCTTTCGGTTCCGGCGCGATGACAAACTCTATTGGAGAGCTTGCCGGGGCGGACTGCATTTTGGTTACCGGTTCCAATGTAACGGAGACCCATCCCGTAACCGCCACGTATATTAAAAACGCGGTAAGCCGAGGGGCGAAGCTTGTGGTAATAGACCCTCGACGAATAGACCTGGCAAAAAAGGCGGATCTCCATTTGCGGCAGAAGCCGGGTTCGGATGTGGCGTGGATAAACGGGCTGCTCCACGTAATAATACACGAGGGTCTGGCAGACGAGAAGTTTATAGCGGAGCACACGGAAAACTTCGAGGAGATGAAGAAGACGGTAGAGCAGTATACCCCCGAGAAGGCTGAGGAGATAAGCGGAATACCCGCAGAGAAAATAAGGGAGGCGGCCCGTTTTTTTGCGGGTGCCGAAAAATCGGCAATTGTCTACTCCATGGGTATTACCCAGCATATAACCGGAACAGACAATGTGCTCTCCCTGGCAAATTTGGCAATGATTACCGGGCAGATAGGAAGAGAGTCGACCGGCGTCAATCCTCTTCGGGGGCAGAATAATGTGCAGGGGGCCTGCGACCTCGGCAGTCTTCCCAACGTATATTCGGGGTACCAGAAAGTGGACGACCCCGAGATGCAGAAAAAATTCCAGAGAGAGTGGGGTGTAAAGGAGCTCTCCGACACGCCCGGAAGGACGGTAGTTGAGATAATGCATGCCGCGCTGGACAAGGATGTAAGGGGACTCTACATAATGGGAGAAAATCCCATGCTCTCGGATCCCAATATACGGCATGTAGAGGAGGCTCTTAAGAGTCTGGACTTTCTCGTGGTGCAGGATATCTTCTTAAGCGAGACAGCGGTGCTTGCGGATGTGGTGCTCCCGGCGGCCTCCTTTGCGGAGAAAAACGGTACTTTTACCAACAGCGGCCGCAGCGTCCTGAGGGTGCGCAAAGCCGTGCCCGCACCTGGAGAGGCACAGCCGGACTGGTGGATAACGAGCGAGATAAGCAGCCGAATGGGATACCCCATGAAGTACGAGTCCGCCCGGGAAATTATGGAAGAGATAGCCCGGCTTACACCGATATACGGCGGTATAAGCTACCAACGGCTGGAGACGGAAAAGCTGCATTGGCCGGTTCTCGACAGCGGGCATCCCGGAACTCAGTTTCTTCACCGCGAAGGTGCCTTTAAGCGGGGAAAGGGCAAGTTCCACCCCGTGGATTATATTCCGCCGGCGGAAATGCCCGACAAAGAGTACCCGCTTATCCTCTCCACCGGCAGAATGCTCTACCATTACCATACGGCCACGCTGTCGAGAAAGTCCGTCCCCCTCAATACCTTTGCAAAGGATGCCTACGTAGAGATCCACGGGGAGGACCTCGAGGAGATAGGGGCGTGCAACGGCTGCAGGGTCCGGGTTTTTACCAGAAGGGGGGAGATCGAAATCTTTGCCAGAAAGAGCGACCGTGTCGAACGGGGTACGGTGTTTATTCCCTTCCACTTTCATGAGTCCCCCGCCAACAGGCTTACCAACGATGTACTCGATCCGGCCTCCAAAATACCGGAGCTCAAGGTCGCGGCCTGCAGAATAGAGAAGATGGAGTAGACTGTGGAACACATAGTAGGAGGTGTGCTCGCAGGCGGAGGCGGCAGAAGATACGGGGCGGACAAAGCCTTTGCAGAGTGGAAGGGCCGCCCGCTGGTGGAATACGCCCTGCAGAGTGTCTCCTCCTTTGCCGAACAGACCTATATTCTCTCTAAAGAGCCGGATAAGTTTACCCGCCTCCCCTGGACAGTTATACCGGATATAACCACCACTCCCACCCCCATAAGCGGGATCCTTTCGATAGCTCCCTTTGTAAAGGAGTGGCTCCTGCTGGCCGCCTGCGACATACTCCTGCTCGACCCGGAGTTTATTCGAACACTCAAGGAAGCTCGGGAGCCGGGGAAGGCGGTCTTCCCACGGACAGAGCGGGGGCTGCAGCCGCTGTTGGCCTTCTACCCCAAGGAGCTGCTTGTGTACTGGGAGAGAGCATACAGGAGCGGAAACTTCAAGCTCCGTTTTACAGCGGAACGCATGCCCCATGTGGCGGTGGATGTTCCGGGGGCTGCTCCCTTCCGCAATATAAACCGTCCGGAGGATCTCCTTATAGGGGTAAAGAATGAATAGTAATACAAGCGACGAAGCACGGGACAATTCGAGCAAGGGGATGGGTGAGCAGCTCTACTATACCGAGCCCTACACGGTGGAGTTTACCGCGGAGGTAAAGGCGATAGAGAGGGGCAAAAAGGGGGCGGCGGTTCAGCTCGACCGCACGGCCTTCTACCCCGAAGGCGGGGGGCAGCCCGCGGACCTGGGTACCATTGGCGGAGTTGAGGTAAAGGATGTAAAAAAGGCGGAGGGGAGAATCCTGCACTACCTATCTTTCCCGATTGAAGAGCTCGAAGAGCGTTTTAAAGAGGGAGAGGAGGTCTCCTGCAGGATAGACTGGAAGAGGCGTTACGATTTTATGCAGCAGCACACTGGACAGCACCTGCTCTCGGCTGTTATGTACAGGGATTTCGGATACCACACCGTCTCTATCCATCAGGGAAGCGAATCGACCTCCATAGAAATAGAGGCGGACTCTCTGGAGGAGCATAAAATCCTGCAGATAGAAGAGAGGGTGCTGCAGCTGATATCGGAGAACCGGCCCGTAAAGGCCTTCTGGATAGACGAGAAGGAGGCCCCCTCCTACGACCTGCGCCGGGAACCGAAGGTCTCCGGTACTCTCAGGATAGTGTCGGTAGAGGGGTACGACGCGGTGGCATGTGGAGGCGTTCACACCGCAACCACCGGAGAGGTGCGTCTTGTTCGCTGCGAGGGAACGGAGAAAATACGCGGAAGGGTAAGGCTCCACTGGAAAATTGGGGACCGGGCAGTAGAAGACTATAGACAAAAATCCTCACTAGTATCGGAGTTGGTGGACCTCTTCTCCTCCCCGCAGGAAAATCTGCTCGAGAGAATCCGAACATTCTCCCAGGAGTTGGTTGACCTGCGGCGGGAATACGGCCTGCTCGAAGAGCGCACCGCAAAGCTTGAGGCCGGAAGGCTTCT
>JBKHFZ010000009.1:0-35718 GCA_046539925.1 Spirochaetaceae bacterium | reverse complement strand
CTTCCCACGGCTTTTCTCACGACACATTCCACGGCATCTCCTCTTTTCCGACAGCTCTGAGCAGAGCCGTGGCTTCCCTTGGAGAAATAACCGAGATTACCGGCTCCCTGGAATCGCGGAGGATTCTATCCCTCAACGGCTCTCCGCTGAGATACCGCTTCTCTCGCCGGGAAGCCGAAAATACCCGGCCGGAAGAACAGAAAAAAGAACAGCCGGAAGAGCTGCCAAGGGAGTAAAGCATGTCTATGCCGGGAAAAAAAACCGCGGTCTCGGGACTTCTGCTTCCAATCTTGACTGCTGCAGCCTTTACAGCCGCATCTCTCCTCTCCCAGTCCTACTACCCCGCTCCACCAAAGCCGGTATTGACGGTGATAAGCGAGTATCGACAGGCTTCGGCAAAAGAGGTAGACAGAAGAATTTCCGTCCCTATAGAGAGAGCGGCAGCGGTCCTCCCCGGTGCTTCCTCCACCTACTCGGTAAGTACCCAGGGAAAGTCTTCGGTATACGTGGTATTTGAACTGGGGATATCCGGAGAAACAGCAGCCCTCAGGCTCAGAAGAGCCTTATCGGATCTTCTTCCAGAACTCCCCTCGGCAGTCTCCGGCCCTTCGGTGTACGAGGGAGGCGAGGAGAGCCTTCCCGTATGGGCTGTCGCTTTTCCCGAAGACAGCCGGAGGGAAGCGGAGGAGTTTGCCGAAAAAGCGGAAATGCTCTCCCCAAGACTAAGAGTCTCAGGTCCCCCCGAAATCAGAAGAGGGTACGAGGTTCGAATGGATACTCTTACGGCGGCAGGTGCCGGTGTTACACAGACCTCCCTCCTTTCCGGCTTTTCCGATTTATTGCAGAGTGCCCATTACGAGTTTTCCAGGGGAAGCATCCTGTACTCCGGGGGCGGCCTTGATTCTCTTCTCTCCGGAAGTACCTACGGTACTACCGTTTCGGCAGAGGAGACCTCCAGCCTTCTTCTCTCGAAAAAGAGTAAAACTTCAATAGAGAGAATAGACGGCGCTCCCTCCCTCTTTGTGTGGATCTACAACGAGGGGGGAGAACACACTGTCCGCCTCTGCGGGCTTCTTGAAAAACTGCGCCGCACATACCCCCACAGCCGTACCGTCCTCAACAGGGGCAGCTCTATAGGGGGTATTCTGGGGGAGATATTCCTCTCGGTGGGAGCAGGCATTGTACTGGTGTGTATATTACTTTCCAGAAACAGCGGTTTCTCCTCCACCTTTTCTCTCCTTATAAGCATCCCCCTTGCCCTTTTAGGCGCTGCAGCAGCCCTCAAAGCAGCAGACACATCCCTCAATATGATGACTCTATCCGGAGCAGCTGTAAGTATTGGACTGTGTGTAGATACTTCGGTTCTTGCCTACGAGTTTACCCGGATCCACGGTTTCAGGGCCTTCAAGAGCCGAGTGTTCTCCCCGATCCTTCTCTCCACACTCACTACTGGGGCTGTGTTTTTTCCCCTTCCCTTCTTCCCGCCGGAAATTCGTGTTCAGTTTGCCGGTTTTGCCGGTGTTATTATCCCCGCCCTCTCCGTATCCACTCTGTACACCCTCTACGGTCTCCCGAGGCTGCTTCCCGGGTCGGAGGACCCTTTGCATCGCACTCTCTACAGGCACATCTCCATAAAAAAAGTGCTCCGCCGGACCCACCTGTTTCGCCGATTCCGTGTTCCCACAGCTTTTACTCTTTTACTGCTCACCTCCGGTGCCGTCCTGCTTTTCGGCTCCCTCTCCTTTTCTCCCTACCCGGATATACCCGAACCCTCGGTACACCTGAGGTACGAGTTCCCCCAGGGCACGGTGGCAGAGGCGGTAGACGCCGCCCTTCGACCTGTAGAAGAGTATATGAACTCCGTCGCCAAAGAGGTAAGAGTCTCCGTAACAAGGGAGAGGGGCACCCTTACCATTACCCCTCACTCCCCCCAGGGGAAAGAGGATATTCTTGCAGCGGCAAAAGGATACTTCAAGAGACCGGGATTCGGGGGTTCCCTCTTTGTCTCTTCCAAAGAAAGGAGAGAAACCTCAGTACCCCTCTACTTTTTTGCGGCGGATTTTCCCTCTGCAGCCGCGAACGCACAGGAAGCTGCACGGAAGATCGGTAGATCCCTACCCGAATCCGACATCTCCTTCCATTTCAAGGATCCCATGCACCTCTACCGCATCGGTATATATCCCGGAGGTCCCTTTCCCTCTCCCGCTGCTCCTCTCTCTTCCGGATCGGAACTCTTCTGGGCCCTCTCGGAGACCCCCTTCGAAAAAGCAATCCTCCACAGCATGGAGTACGACCTTACACTCAAAGCCGATCTCTTCGGCGGCCCCCCTCGCTCTCTCGCAGCTCTCTCCTCCTCACTTGCTTCGGCAGCCGAGACCTCTCTCCCTCCCATGGATACCTTTCTGCGCATAAGAAAGGAGAGCTCCCACGGCACCTTTTACAGACGCGACACCCTGCCTTCCGCGGGAATTACCCTCCACACAGACACCCTCTCACGGAAAGAAGCTGGAGGGGTTCTGCAGGATTTTTTCCCCGATGCTCTAATAGACCCGGATTTCGAAGAGGAGTTACTTTTGGGGCGAAACATCTTCCTCTTTCTCTGTGCAGCTCTAGTTGTTATTGCCATTCTGCTCTACGGCTATTTTGGAAGAGTCCTCTCCACCGCAGCGGCGGTGCTGCAAATCCCCCTATCCTACATACTGCCCGTGTACATACTGTCTCTTCTCGGACTCGAACTCTCCATACCGACCCTTGCAGGATTTCTGCTCCTGGCCGGGGTAAGTGTAAACAACGGAATAGTGCTTTTCGGCGGCTCGGGAAGGGAGGACGCAGTGCTCCGACTGGCCGATAAGGAGAGGCCCCTCATGTTATCCGCGCTTACCACCGCTGCGGGGGTTTTACCAACCGCTTTTACCGGCTTCTCCTCCGGCGGCGTTCTCGCTCCCCTCTCTCTCGTTATCGCCTCCGGTACCTTCGGCTCCTACCTGCTTCTCTATGTGCAGACGGGTCTTATATCCGGTTTTAACGACCGTGTCCAGGCCTTCCGTTGATTTTTACAAAAGCCTCCCTTAGTATGGAAGCATGAACCTTAATAGCCTCGAGGGAGAGAGAGTTCTTGTAACCGGCGGCGCCCGCCGGCTGGGTAAACGGGCTGCCGGGGTCTGTGCCGATGCCGGTGCGGATATAGTAATCCACTACCACTCCTCAGATGACGATGCCGCCGCTGCGGTGGAAGAGATAAGCCGGAAGGGGGTGCATGCCCTCTGCCGCAAAGCCGACCTTTCTGTAGAGGGAGAAGCCCGGGAGCTGATAGACCGTCTCGAGGGGGAGAAACTTCTGCCGACGATGGTAATAAACTCCGCCTCCCTCTACAGAGCAGATACTTTCTCCACCGCCTCGCGTAAAGACCTCCACGCAGTCGCCGACCTGACAGCATACGGCCCCCTGGAACTCTCCCGGCGCTTTGCCGAGAGGGCCGAAAGCGGTTCCGTTATAAACGTCCTCGACGCACGGATGGTCGATTATGACGCACAGCACTTCTCCTACCACCTGGCTAAACTGACTCTTTTTCACATTACCCGCATCCTCGCCGTCGAGCTCGCCCCCCGTTTTAGGGTAAACGGGATAGCCCCGGGAATTATCCTTCCCCCCGACGGGACAGCACCAGGGCAGCTCGAAAAGTTCCGCCTGGGAAATCCCCTGAAAAAAACAGGCACCCCCGAAGATTTTACCCGGACCCTGCTTTTTCTTGCCGCAAGCCCCTTTATTACCGGAGAGATTGTTTTTGTAGACGGAGGCCGCCATCTCCGGGGCAGAATGTACGGAGTATAATAAGCCGCGCCTTTTCCCTTACTGCTCTATGAGAGGCGATACACATCACACGCCCCTTGCCTCTACCTCCTGAGAATCGAGCCCAGGCGTTCCCTCAACCTACCCTCCGCCTCTTCGTAGCGGAGGGCAAGATAATTCTCTACCCGGCTCAAGCCTCGTATCTGCCGCAGGGCCAACTCTGCTTTAAGGGAGAAGATATTGTCTGAATATCGAAGCAGATTTACAGCCGGATCGAGGAGAACAGGCGAGGCGCCTAAACGTATAAACTCTGCTATTTGCGTAAGCTCCTCGTCCAAAAGCGGGTAGGGCTTTGAAGCAGCCCCTCCGCTTGCCCCTTCCAGATCCCAGAGAAGATACCGGGCTTCGAGGGCCCTCTCCGTTCCCGGAGCCGCAAGAATACCCGCCTTAAGAGCCGCAGCGGCCAGTTTTTCCCTTCCAGGTTCAGCCGCGAGGGCCCCACCCGCAAGGTTGAGGTAGTACATTTGAAACTCCGAAAACAGTTCTTCGAGCTCCTCAAAAGTTCCGCCCTCCCTGCCCAGGTACATATCGGCTGCAGCGGAGAGATATTTGAAATATCGGTGCCTCAAGAGGCCCTCAACATCTCCGGCTTCCCGCAGATTCGCAAGAGTCTCTTCCATTTTTCCCCATTCTTCCCTGGAATACCGGCGGAGCAATTGTGCCACCTTATAAACAGCAGTCCCCTCGGATGCCGAAGAGACAAGACCCTCTACCGCATCCACAAACTCCTGGCGGCCGAAGGAAGGCCGGATATACTCCAGCTGTTCCGCCCCGGCGAGAAGCTGGTGAGCCGGCTGATTCATCCTCCCGTACAGCTCCATAAAAACCGGAGCGCCTTGGTTGCTAAAGGGTCTTTTGGAACTCCACTCCTCCAATATTAGACGGAGCTCCTCCTTTTCGCTCTTACCGGCCTTCCTTTTGGTATCTTCGATAGATTCTGAGAGCAATAATGCATAAGAGATAAACCTGTCCTCCCTCATTTCGACGGAACGGCGCTTCCACAGACGCCGATACACCTCCAGCGCCCCCCGAGGCCTGTCCAACGCCGAAAAAGAGGCGGCTAACAAGTCGGAGGCCTCGCTCACCGCAGAGTAGATTACACCGCCTTCCCGCAGATCGGAATTGTTAAAGACAGGACTGTCCAAAAGAGAGAAAAACCCATCCTCGAGCTTAAAAACAGCCTTCTGGTAGTCTCCTTCTGTAAAGGCCTGCCGGCCCCTGTGGAACAAGAGGAGCAGATAGGCAAGAGGCTCGAGCTTCTCCGAATACTCCCCATCCCCTTCATCCAGGAGATAGACCTCCGCTGCGCCGTGTTTCTCCTCCATATAGTAAAGATGCCCCAAATATACTCTCCCGGAAAAATACACTCTGCCGGAGGGGTCTGTTCTCCCGAAGCGGCCTGTTCTCCCGGAGGAAACCGCATTATCAAAAGCCTCGAGGAGTGCGGTAAACCGCTCGTCTTTATCCTCCTTTTTTAGGGCTCCACCGTAACTCGAAGACGCTATTTCATCCTCCACATGTTTTCCCAGTCCCTGCACTACCCCACACCCGGAAAGCAGGATTCCAATAACAACCGCACCGATAATTGCACCTCTTATCCAGTCGACCCTTTGTACTCCCTCAGTCTCTTTGTGCTTTTTCATACCTTCCTCCTAGACCTTACTAGGGCTTTTCTCGCCTCCTGCTTTTAAAATTGGGCTAAAAAGCGATTTTTTTTCCACCTATAGACGGGACAGCAATATGGAGGGTAAATTGACAGGGGGAGGAGGAAAAAACGGATGTTGACATCGGGAACCACAGAGAGTGTATGCGGAACTCTCCACTTTATTGCCCAAGATCAGGAGCTGATCTACTGCAGCTTCAGCCCCCTGCTTTCCGGGAAGACCCGTCTGCCGGGTATGCTCCGAAAGCTCTTGGAGGAAAATATGCCGGTATATGCGGGGGGAGAGGAGGAGTACCCGCAGCTGCCCAAAGCTCCGCATCGGCTTGGCACCCTGGTAAGCGAATATATTGCCCGAAGCGCCGCCGGAGAGCAGCTTATACCGCCGCCCATGAAGTTTTACGGTACCGAGTTTCAGCGCAAGGTATGGAAGGCGCTTTTGGATATACCCGCCGGGGGAGTAACTACCTACAGAGCCGTTGCTTCCGCGGCAGGACGACCTGGGGCGGTACGGGCAGCGGCAAGTGCGGTGGCCACCAATCCCCTCGCTCCAATTGTTCCCTGCCACCGGGTTCTGCCCGGCGCAGGAGGTCTGGGGAACTACGGCGGAGGAGTGGAAAAGAAACGGGAACTCCTTCTCCTCGAGGGAGCACCTCTCTCTATTTTTTCTTTACGTAAAACTGAAGAAGCTGGATAAAATAGTATATTTTTTTATACACTTCCGTTATGTGTGTTTTTATATCTTTCTCCGAGTACTGCTCTATCTCTTTCCAGTTGAGTAGGAGTTCGTGGGGTTTTTTTTCGTAATCGTCCAAAACGAGTTTAAGACTCTTCCCTATGATAATGAGATTTTGGGCAATATTCTGTATTATCCCCAAAGCCTCGTCGTTAATCTCTTTCAATATTTTTCTAAGACTCACCACCGCGTTCTGGTCTTTGCTCGACTTGGACATGTAGACCTTAAGCTTCTGCCCACGCTCACTATCGTCTCCAAGAGAATCGTCGAACTTGAGCAGGTGCTCCGAACTCTCCATAACCGAATGAAACGCATCGGAGAGCTGCTGACTGTTTACACTGGTAGACCATTTTCCCCTTATAAGGAGGAGGTCTATCAGAGTCTTTATATCGCGCTTAAAGTAGTCGAGGAGAAAAGCCTTCACATAGTTAACAGGTTGTACATAGATATACCCGCCCAGCATTTTCTTGGAAAATTTTAGATTCTCCTTGTCGGTATAGTTCTTCGTTCGCGCAACCGCCGTAGTTCCAAATATCTGCTGGAGCAGTTTCTCTATCTTTTTGTTTTGCCGCTCCTGCAGAATTTTCTGGATAGCCATCTCCGATTGTGTTTTAAGTTTGTTTAAATACTCCTCCACTATCTTTTCATCCGGCGGACGGGAGAGGGCTTTGTAGTAGGGGTCTTTGCCTAGATGTTTAACTATCAGTTCCAGCACCCCCTCTTTATGAATCTGTTCCATAGAGCGGAGGGTCTTCTTCCAGGCTGTGCGATTTACTATTTCGGTATTCTTGAACTCTTTTAATATGTCGAAGAGAGTATCCCAATCGGCATCCTTGTCAATAACAACCATTACCTCAAGAAAGTCCTTGAGATCGTCCAGCACGTACTCTCCATTTATCGCTTCGAACTTTGGGGAGTAGTTAAAATCCCGTTCGGGCAAGCCGGAATCGAACTTTTTGAGGAGAAAGTAGTAGTCGAAATGAACTATCTGCAGGAAGACCTGCATAAGATTGTAGTTATTATTAATCTCCCTTACTTTTTCGCCTTTAAAACCGGCAAAAAAAGTGGACAGCTTGTCCTTCAGCTCTGCGGCAAGGGTTTTTGTATCGGTATCCTTTGCCCTTGCCCTTACATTCTCTTCGGTCAACTCCTCCCGTATTTCCAGTTGTTTCTCCGAGAGAGAGTGGTCGATAATAACCGACTTTATTACCCCCGAAGAGGAGGCATTCTCGAGCATTACCTGGGCCGGACCCACCACTTTATATATGTTGTAGAAGAACTTGGCCATCGAAGGTTGCGCTTCTCCGGAGTTCGGTTTATAGAACTTGTACTTCTTTTTTTTTAGCTCTTTACCAATTTCTTTAAGAAGCTTCCGCTTCTCCTTTTCCGGATCATCCCCGCCCATAAACATGGAGACTATTTTTTCCAGAAAGTTCTCTTTTTTTGGCGCAGGAGAATTCCGACGGTCGCTCATGGGATAACTCTATGGGAAAATATAGCCGCTGTCAATCCAATAACTCCAATTATCCCCGGAGGCCTTTCTCTTTTTGAAATAAACGACCCTGCCTCTTGCCTCGTCTCCTCATCTCTTTATCGAGGGAGGAATAGAACCTGTTTTTGTCCATAAACCGAAGCGGTGCCGCAAGGGTATCTTTCCGGGTATCGCAGGTTACCCTCTGCACTACCGTCTCTTCCGGGAGGCGCTCTAAAGCCTCCATTACGTATTCGAGGTGCCTCTTGTCCGAGGGGACATTCAACTCCCCCCGCATATACTCCGCTTCCAGTTCGGTCCCTCGCACTATATCGAGATTGTGAATCTTAATGCCGTCGGGGCGCAGCAGAGCAACTTTGTCTACAGTCTGCATTATCTCTCTCCTCCCCTCTCCGGGCAGGCCAAAGATCAAATGCACGGTTATCTTTATTCCCCTCTCCTTTAACAGATTGTAGGCCCTGGTAAACACGGAAGAGAGATGCCCCCTGTTCACCCTCTCCAGGGTAGCATCGTGATAAGACTGAAGCCCCAGCTCCACCCATACGTCAAAATTCTCACTCTTGTATGAGGCGAGCAGGTCCGCATGGGCGGGACCGACACAATCCGGGCGGGTGGATACTATAAGCTCCCTGAAGGACTCGAGGGAGAGGGCATAGCGGTAGATTTTATCGAGAACTTCCGGAGGGCCAAAGGTGTTGGTAAAAGCTTGAAAGTAGAGAATAAATTTGTCTGTACCGTATCTTTTCGAAAGAAAAGCTCTTCCCCTTTCAATCTGAAGCCGAATAAGCTCGAGTCTCTCCGAAACGGCACCCCCTCCCCGCTTAATCCGGATTTTCTTTCCCTCAAAGGCCTCTTCCTGATACACCGCCCGGCTTCCTCTCTCGTCGCAGAATGTACAGCCTCCGCTTCCGTCACTGAGCCTGTGGGGACAGGTAAACCCGGCATCTACGGATATTCTGTACACCCGTTCTCCGTATTTTTCCTTCAAATAGCGGCTGTATCGTCTGAATATCGGGTCTGTATTTTTTTGAGAGAAGCCTTCTCCTGTCATTTCCATAAGGATATTCCTCTCTGTCTCACATTGACAACCCCCATTGGATACCTTAATCTGTCCCCCAATGATTAACTCTATATCTATGCAGCATTCCGGGAAAAACCACGCTCCCCTTAAAGATCAAAGACCTCCAACTCGAGATCCTCTTTCCCGCTCCCTTACCTCTCTACTACTGCCTCTTGCGCTGCTTATACCTTTTTTGCTTCTCCCCGGGTGCCGGGAAGAGAGGGACGACACGGCACTCATCTGGACTAACAGGCCGGAGTTTGCCTCCTACGTAGAACTGTATAACGCACACCACGAAAAAAACAGAATTCGAATCGAGTACGTGGAAGAGCCGGGACGCGCGTTCAGAGAAGTCGGTCCGGGTAAAAACGCTCCGGATATAGTTATTGGGGAGAATCTGAACTCTCGGGAGATGCTCGACAAGTTTGCCACCCTCAACACTCTTTTCAAGGAGGATCACCTTAAAGAGGACCAATTCTACACCACCCCCCTCTCTCAGGGAGTACGCGAGAGGCAGCATGTCCTGCTGCCGGTCTCTTTCCTCCTTCCTGTAATAACATATTCCGAGTCATCGGCTCCGGAGGATCTATCTTCCTTTTTTATATCCCTTTCGGAGATGAGAGATTTTTCTGAGCAATTTAATACGGAGGGAGAACACGGGCTGGAAAAACTCGGTTTTTCTCCTCTCTGGGAGGAGAGCATGCTTTTTACCGCAAGCCTCCTCTGGGGAGCGGATTTCCGCGAAACAGAAAGGGGGCTGCCGGCGTGGGACAGCTCCGCTGTTACGGAGACCGTTGATTTTTTCCGGGAATGGATAAGAGAGGGCAATGAAGGCCTGGAAGCCGCCAAAATTTTTTCCGACAAATACTTCTATGAGCCGTCGCATATACTTCAAGAGAAGGGGCGTATTCTCTTCTATTATCATGACATCTCTTCCTATTTTTCCATACCCCCCGATAAGCGTAGACTTCTCGACTTCCTGTGGCCTGCGGAGGAAGAGAAAATACCTGTACTACCGCCAATCCTCTACATGGGTATACCCCACGGCGCTCCCGGTATTACAGCGGCCAAAGAGTTTATATCCTGGTTTTTCCAGACAGAAACCCAGGAGAAACTTCTTGATGCTTCGGAGTACAAGAGAATCCGGAGTTTTGGAATAGCCGGGGGCTTCTCCTCTCTGCGTCGGGTAAACGAAGAAATTCTTCCCAAAATCCATCCCTCCCTGGTAGGACATATACCCAAAGAATCGTTTCTCAAATTTCCTGAAAGGCTGCCCATTAACTGGACCGCCATCGAGAAAAAAGTAGTTGAACCATGGTTCGTCCGGCAGGTGCGTGATCCCGAGGAAGACAGCACCCTTTCCGGAGAAATTGAGAAATGGCTTCGCCAGAAACCCGAATAAGAGACCCGAATAGCGGTCGCTCGTAGATCGGCATGCGTAGATCGGCGGATAATTTATGTTGACAGCTCACAACTTCCGTATTACCCTTGACTACATAAGATAATATTGGAGGCACAAAGTGGCAACAGTAAAACTCAAGAACATTGGTAAGGTCTACGAAGGGGATGTGCGTGCGGTAACGGACGCTAACATCGACATTAACGATCGCGAATTTGTGGTATTTGTCGGCCCCTCCGGCTGCGGAAAGTCTACCACCCTGCGAATGGTCGCAGGATTGGAAGACATAACCGAGGGCGACTTGTACATCGACGACAAACGGGTTAACGATATCCCGCCGAAAGACCGGGACATCGCTATGGTGTTTCAAAACTATGCGCTCTACCCCCACATGAGCGTGTACGACAACATGGCATTCGGGCTCAAAATCCGAAAATTCGACAAGAGCGAAATAGAACGCAGGGTAAAAGAGGCATCGGAGATACTCGGGCTCGAGCAGCTGCTCGACAGAAAGCCCAAGGCCCTCTCCGGAGGCCAGCGCCAGCGTGTAGCGGTAGGACGTGCAATCGTACGAGACCCAAAGGTATTCCTCTTCGACGAACCCCTCTCCAACCTCGACGCAAAGCTGAGGGTTCAGATGAGGGCGGAAATTTCCTCTCTCCACAACAGACTGCAGGCGACAATGATCTACGTAACCCACGACCAGGTAGAAGCCATGACAATGGCCGATAAAATCGTGGTTATGAAAGACGGGTTTATTCAGCAGATCGGCTCTCCCCTCGAACTCTACAACGACCCGGCAAACCAGTTTGTAGCCGGTTTTATAGGGTCTCCGCCAATGAACTTTATCCATGTAGATGTGCTGGAGGAGGGAGGCAAGGTCTTTATCAACGAAGGCGATTTCAAGCTCGAGCTTC
The DNA here is from genome assembly GCA_046539925.1 of Spirochaetaceae bacterium. Classification (GTDB taxonomy): domain Bacteria; phylum Spirochaetota; class Spirochaetia; order DSM-16054; family Sediminispirochaetaceae; genus CAYFVU01. The sequence goes on along the minus strand of JBKHFZ010000009.1, from coordinate 24,605 downwards.
CGAAGGATAGAGGGGAAGTACTTAAAGACTACGTAGGAAAGCAGGTTATATTTGGGATACGTCCTGAAGATATGGATCATGTGGAAAAGGCACAGGAGGGCAAGACAATGCCCGTAAGCGTTGGGGTCATCGAGCCCCTTGGGGCTGAGATTCATATCTATGTAAACACCGAGAACTCCCAGGCAATTGCCCGTATTAGCCCCAACGTGCACCTCGAAGTAGGTCAGAAAATCCATCTCTTCCCTCACTTCGAAAAGACGGTATTTTTCGACATAGAGAGTCAGCTGGCAATAGGCAGAGAAGAAAGAATGAGGTAAGCTTCTTCAGCATTTCAGAGGTGACACTCCGTGCACGTATTCACGTGCACGTTTTTCAGAGTGCAAGAGTATTTACTTAAAAAGCGGCGGCCGTTCCACCGGGTTTTCGGCTGCCGTTTTATTTAATCTCGGTGCTTTCAATACTTTCAATATAAAGAGATGTACAGCCACTACAACTATAAATACAGGCGGAATGTAATTATACTCCACCCGGGCGAATACTACGCCACGGGGGAGGACTGTCTATTATCTACCGTACTCGGATCCTGTGTAGCTGTTATCCTTTATGATGAGGAGAAGCGGATCGGCGGCATGAACCACTTCATGCTTCCGGGAAAATTTGCCCAGAACAATGAGAGGGTAGTTCAAAAGGATTTGGATGTATCCGGAGGAAGCCTTGAGTTGGAGGAAAGCGGTAAGCTCGGGGTGCACGCGATGGAGCTGCTCATAAACACAATTATGAAGGAGGGGGGAAGGCGGCTTAGACTCAAAGCAAAGGTATTTGGAGGGGGAAACGTCCTTAACACGGGCGATTCCACCGGAAGACTGATAGATTCGGACATAGGCGGGTCTAATGTCCGTTTGGCATTCTCCTTCCTGGAAAGAGAAAAAATACCCCTCGTCTCCTCCGACGTTCAGGGTTTTACAGCCCGAAAAATATTTCTGGACCCCCAAACCGGGTATGTGTATCTTAAACGGCTCGAAAGGTCTCTTCTCGAGCCGGTAAGAGAGGTTGAACTCAACTATATTGAGGAAATGGAGAAAAAAAGAGGGGGCGGTTCTTTCGAGCTATTTGAAACTTCTCGATAAAAATCGTATACTCCCCATAAATACTCGAAGAGGGATAAAACAATGGAAACAGCTAATTTCCCCTCGGGAAGAAAGGTTTTTTACTTCTTTCCCGCAGGTCCCTATCATAAAACAATTGTAAAAAATATTATTAAAAAAGAGATAGAAATTTATACTCTCTCCGACATAAAGAGAGGGCTTCCCCTTATTTTTCAATACAATGGGGCCGTCATTCTGTTTCATATTGACGAGTTTAAGGATTTTGAGCACATAAAGACGATAATACGGGATTTCTCCCGCCAGACATCTCATCGTTCTATAGAGATCTTTTTGTTAACCAGGGCCCAGGAGAAATATGAAGATATCGATGAGTATATGAAAGAGATCGGCAACTGCTCGCCCCATCTTTTAGACTCATCTCCCGAAAGGGCGAGTGAAGAACTTATCGACCTCCTTTTGAATTTGAACGTTCGAGGACAAAGAAACTACGTTCGCTTCGGTACAAACAACAACTCCGTAGCCTCAATAGAGATAATGCGCAAGAACAGGAAAATTATCGGGACGGTACACGACATCAGCACTGCGGGTGTGAGTTTTTCCCTTCCCGAGGGGCCGGCATTCTCTATACGCACAAAATTAAGGGATTTTGCAGTAGATATAGACGGGAGAATAGAGGGCCTGGCGGGTACGGTTACAATAAAGAGGAAACTCCCCAACGGGAGCCTGCTCTACGTTTTGATGTTCGATAAAGAGGTATCCCAGGAGATAAGTGAACAACTGCACGCCGTTATTCACGGCTCCCTGCAGAGACAGTTTACCGAACGGCTCAATCTGGTCGCCGTCCCTTAACGGACAACTTAACGGCGAACTGAACTCACAACTTAACGGCCGGCAACCTCTACCAGTATCTCCAGAGCCGTTTCATACTCTCCCACGGGAACCGCAACTAGCATGGTAACGGGAGAACCCCCATAGTTTACTCCTTCGATCGCTATGGACCTGGAGCTGAGAGTCCCCGCGGCAGCACCAACCAGATCCGCCCTCCGTTTGAGCCCTTCTCCGACAATTCCAATTACGGCGGTACGCGGTCCGTACACTACGGAGTCGGCCCCCAACTTGTCTATAAGTTCTCTGTTGAGTTTTGCCTCTTCTATCGGCTCATTCTCCTCTACAAAGAAGGTAACGGTATCGAAACCGCGGAGTTCAAAATCGCATTTTCCTGCAATTTTCTCTATTTTTTTCTTTATTTTTGCCGTCAAATCCGGATATCTAGCGAGCAAAAATTTCTCTATGATAATTTTCCGGTAGGGTTTTTTCCCGGAAACTCCTACAATCGGCATAGCCCCTACATCACGCTTCATGACAATGTGGGTGCCCGGCGCTTCCGGCTCGTTGGTGTTTTTGATGTGTATCGGTATACCCGTGTCTCTTACAGGGGCAATAGCCTCTTCATGAAATACATTTGCTCCCACAGAGGCCATCTCGCGCACTTCCGTGTAGGTAACCTCACGCACGGAAGGAGGGTTGCTTACCACCCTCGGGTCGGCCATGAGTATTCCCGACACATCGGTCCAGTTCTCGTAGATATCCGCTTCCAGAGCCCTCGCCGCTATTGCCCCCGATATATCCGAGCCGCCCCGGCTAAAGGTTTTTACCTTTCCATCGGGACCACGACCAAAAAAGCCGGGGAGCACGTAGCGTCCTTCCTCCCCCACCCGCTCGGCGAGCAGCTCGTAGGAGGTCTCATCCACCCGGCCGTCTTCCGTAAGACGCACAACATCTTCGGCGTCGATAAACTCCGCCCCCATGTAAGAGGCGAAAAGTTTTGCGTTGAGGTATTCACCTCTGCTTGCGGCGTAATCCGGAGTCTTCTCCTCTGCAATCCGTCTCTCCACTTCCTCCAGCTCTTTATCCAGACTTCCTCCGGCACCCAAACCTTCGGCAATCTCCTGGAACCTCATGCGTATTTTGGAAAAGGTCTCTTTATACCCATTTCCCTCCGATGCCTCTCTATGGCAGCTGTAGAGAAGATCTGTAATTTTCTCGTCCTCCCTGGATCGTTTTCCCGGCGCCGATACTACAACAACCCTCCTCTGAGGGTCCGACTCTACCACTTTTCGCACTTTTTCTATCTGCCCAATATCGGCAACGGAACTGCCTCCGAATTTGCTCACAATCATCCTGTTCTCCTTTATCCGATCAAAAACCTGTCTTTTATGGAAAAAACCCCTGCAGCGCTTAGCGCAACCGCCATCCATCGGGATTTTCTCTATGATTGTATAGACGGGCTACTTTGTAAAGAGTCTCTGCGGGTATTCGATAAACTTCTCGCACCCCTTTTCGGTAACTACAAAGGGTTCGCTGCACTCGAAGCCGTAGGTATCGAGCCATATACCGGGCATAAAATGGATTGTCATCCCGGGCTCGAGCACGGTTTTATCTCCGGGTCGCAGACTCACCGTATGTTCTCCCCAGTCGGGGACAAAATTGAGCCCGTAGGAGTACCCAACCCTGGAGGGTTTTTCCACACCCGTGCCCTTAAGCTGCTCCCTCCACTTCTCTTCCACCTCTTCGGCGGTTACTCCAGGCTGTATATAATCGAGGGTTCTGCGAAGCCCGTTTACCACCACATCCGCAACTTTTTTGAGGTCCTGCGGCGGCTCCCCGAGGTATACCGTCCTGGAGAGGGGTGCATGGTAGCGGTACCGCGCTCCGCTCAACTCCAGGAGTACCACATCCCCCTTATTATACTTCCTGTCGGGATCGAAGGTAAGATGGGCCGAGGAGCTGCGTTCGGCCGAGGGCATGATGGGAAAAATCGCCGGGCTATCGCCTCCAAACTCTTCCGTCCCGGCTATCTGCGCCCCAGAGACCCGTGCGGCTACATCCTTCTCCCACACCCCCGGTGCTATACTTTCGACGGCGGTATTCATTACCCCCTCGCATATACGGGCTGCCTGCCTCATATACTCTATCTCCGGAGAGGACTTTACCGTTTTTACCCAGTTAACCAGGTTTGTCGCGTCCACCAGCTTTGCATCAGGCAGCTCCTCCCCCAGGGTTATGTACATTTTGGCGTTAAACCAGTAGCCGTCCAACTCCAAACCGAGGGAACGCCGCTGCCAGCCCATCTCCCGAATAAGTCCTGCCAGCCAGTTCATTGTGTGGGTATATCGGGACTGTACGTAGGTGTCCGGGTAGCCGTGGATGCAGCTCTCGGGCAGCCACGTGGTAATACGCGCGCCGTTGGAATCCTGCTCTCTGCCGAACCAGAGGGGATACTCCTGGTCGAGAGAAATGAGCACTCCCTGGTGGACGTAGAAAGACCAGCCGTCGTAGCCGGTAAGGTAGTTCATACCGGCAGGATCTATTACCAACAGAAGTTCAATACCCCTCCGGTCCATCGACTCTTTCGTTTTTCTCAACCGCCGACGGTACTCCTCCTCGGTAAACACGCGTTTTTTGGGAAGCTGCTGCGTTGCCATGCTCACTCCATTCTCTCCTCGGTTCGGGTTCTATGTTTCGATGTGTACGCCCATATCCCGGGCCTCCGCCAAGTCGCAGGCTGCCAGTGCTATCATCGTATCCTGCACGCCCACTCCTGTAAGGTCGCACACGCTTATCTGCTCTTCCGAGCTGCGGCCTTTCTCCCTGCCGTTGACGAGGGCACCGAGTTCGACTATAGGGCTCTCTTCGGTAAGCACCCCCTGTTCCAGGGCCGAACGGGTCTCTCCGAGCCGGAATACCTGGCTCTTCAAATCGCAGGCCAGGATATCCGCCTTTGCAAGAACTTCCGCTTCCAGCTCCTGCTTCTCCTCGGTATCGCTGCCCATGGCGGTTATGTGAAGGCCGGGGTGGAGCCACTCGGCCTTGATATAGCCTTTACGCGCGGGTGTTGTGGTTACCACCACCGAACTTTCTCGCACCACCTCCTCCGGGCTTTCGGCTTTTATTACCTTTACACCGAGTTCCGCCTCCATATCCTTTACGTAGGCATCCTTCACCTCTTCCGGATCGAGGCTGAACATACGTATGGTCTTTATCTTCCTCATAAGAGAGAGCCCGCGCATCTGAAACCTTGCCTGTGTACCCGAGCCTATTACTCCCGCGTTTTCCGCATTTTTTGGAGCAAGATGTTTTGCGGCCAAAGCGCCGGCCGCACCTGTACGCACCTGGGTAAGATACCCGTTGTCCAGGAGTACCGCCTTGAGGTATCCCGTCTCCGCGCTCAGAACGAGCATCTGGCCGCTTGCCGAAGGCAAGTTGAGTGTACTGTTCTCGAAAAAGCCCGAGGCAACCTTTATCGCAAGTCGGTCTATTCCCTTGATGTAGGCGCTCTTTACGTCGACCTCCCCGGTTTTTTCGGGGACAGGTATCATCATAACAGGAGGCACCGTCGCATTCCCCCTGTCGAGTTCGCTAAAGCCCTTCTCGACCGCCTCAACCGCATCCTGGTCGACCTTGACTATTTTATAAAGTTCTCCTTCTGTAACTATATGCACCATCAGGTATTCCCCCTGTTTATATGTGTATTCAGTACCGAAAGGTAGAGAGAGGTGTCGATGCTGCTTCCGCTAAATACGGCGGCAACTCTCTTTCCCGCCGCCTCGACCTTCCCGCTCATCAGAGCGGCCGCTCCAACCGCGGCGGCACCCTCGATTACGAGACTATGCTCGGAGAAAGCGTAGACCATCCCCCGCTCTATCTCCTCCTCTTCCACCACAACGTGTTCATCGGTGTAATCCCGAACGAGGGGGAAGGTAAAACGGTTTTCCCTTCCGATACCCCCCAACAGACTGTCTGCAAGGGTATCCCGCTCCTCTACCGTTACCGGTTTTCCGGCCTTTATACTTTCCAGCATTGCGGGGGACCGTTCTATAGACACTCCCACCACTCGGATTTTGGGGTTGACAGATTTTGCCGCCATGGCAACACCGGCCAGCAGCCCTCCCCCGGAGAGAGGGACAAGAAGCATATCGATTTCGGGACGCTCGGTGAGAATTTCCAGGGAGATGGTTCCCTGGCCTGCCACTACATCCGGGTCGTCGAAGGGCACTACCGGGATCATCCCCCGCTCTCTTACAAGGGTATTGTAGTGCTCCTCCGCCTCGTCCTGGGATTTCCCCTTTACCACTACCTCCGCCCCCAATTCCCGTATCTTCTCCACCCGGTAGGAGGGCACATGCTCGGAAAGGCACACCACCGCCTTGATACCGGTTCTGCCCGCCACATAGGAGACCGCCTTGCCGTGGTTTCCCGTGGAAAAGGTAATTACCCCTCGCCGTCTATCCTCCTCCGGGAGGCCCAAAATTTTGTTCGAAGCTCCCCGCACCTTAAAGGCGCCGGTGTTCTGCAACGATTCGAGCTTGAGCCACAGCTCTTGTGCACCGCACACCCCCGCCAGCTTGGGCGAGGGTATAAGCGGTGTATTTCGTATAATGCCCTTGATTCGGGCCTGTGCCGTGTACACGTCGTGCAAAGTCGGCAGAGTATTACCAGCGGACATACAACTCTCCCGGATACCTATTTGAGGAACATCTCGAAGGGATAGTCGTAGAGCCCTTCGCACCCCTTTTCGGTAACCCTGATAGTCGCATCGATCTCGAAACCCACTTCTTCGTACCAGATTCCGGGTATAAGATGGAGCGTCATATTCGGCTCGAGCTCGGTTTTGTCTCCGGGTCTCAGACTGATGGTCTGCTCGCCCCAGTCCGGCGGATAATTCACTCCCACCGAGTATCCGAGGCGGGACTCCTTTACTACTGTAGAGTGGGAAATTGCCTGGCGCCACTTCTCCTCTACCTGTTCCGCCGTAACTCCGGGTTTTACAAACTCCAGGGTCTTCTTGAGCCCGTCTATTACCACATCGGCGGTATCCCGCATAAGCTGCGGCGGCTCTTTCCCCAGAAAAACGGTCCGCGCGATAGGCGCCTGGTAGTGGCGATACGCGGCAGCGAGTTCGAGCAATACAGCCATATCCTTTTCGTACTTCTTCTCCGACCAGGTAAGGTGCGGGGCTTTTGTAGCTTCCCCCGACATCATCAGCGGAACAATTGCCGGGTAGTCGCCGGCGAACTCGTCGGTTCCAGCGTACTGGGCCTTTGCTATCTCCGCAGACACGTCGCACTCCCGCACACCCACATCGATATTGCCTATTGCCGCGTCCATCACCTTTACCGCAATCTGCCCGGCTCTCTTGAGAAATTCGATTTCCTTTTCCGACTTTACCACCCGAACCCAGTTTACCAGCACATCCGCGTCGACAAAACGCGCCTCCGGCAGGTTTTTCTCCAGAGTTACAAAAGACTTATGGGTAAAGTAGAACTGGTCGCTCTCCACGCCTATGCGCTTTTTGTCCCAGCCCTTCTCCTTTATTACATCGGAGACAAAATCCATGGGATGACGCACCGTCGAATGTACGTAGTGATCCGCGTACTCCCTGATATTATCATCGCTCAGATGGGTAGTAAGGCGTGCACCGTTTGCGTCCATTCCGCGGCCTATCCACAGGGGCTCTTCCTGGTCCAATGAGACGAGCACGCACTGGTGTACGTAGAAGCTCCAGCCGTCGTACCCGGTAAGGTAGTTCATGTTCGCAGGTTGAACCACCACGAGCAGATCGACACCTCTCTCTTCCATAGCCTTTTTTGTCTTTTCCACACGCCCCTGGTATTCCTCTTTTGTAAAAACGGGCATATCTCCTCCTTCGTCAATTGTTTGTTTGAAAGTATTAAGATCTCTTTACATAAAACCGCTGTAGCGTTTTTTTACCACCGCGTGAAACACGTAATCTATCATCGTTATATAGTCGAACACAGGCAGCCCTGTTTCCTCCGCAACCGCCGATCCATAGGGGGGCAGCAGACTGCATTCGAGCAACACTGCCCCGAGTTCCGGATTCTCCCGGCAAAGTTCCCGGGCAACAGCGGTTACTTCCTCTTCCACTATGCAGGTATCGAGGAGGCCTTCTTCCTTAAAAACCGCACTTACAAAGTGTTCTGTGTTCTCCAGCCCCTTTACCGCCAGTCTGGATTGCCTGTCTTGTCCCACTCCCGCTTTTGTCAGTAGAGTCCCGGTTAAAGAGCCGGAGTGTGCGGTAATAATTCCAACCTTCCTCTTCTCTTCCAGAGTCGAGAGTATAAAGGGGAGTTGAAGCAGACTCGACATAAACACGGGGATATCAAGGGCCGCGGCTATCTCCTCCTGGTAGAGAAGCATAAAACCGCAGTCTCCCGTGACGGCACGCACTCCCTCCCCCTGGAGGGAGAGGGCCGCCTCCTTTACGCTCTCTGAAAGCGTCATATCGTGGGCAAAAATTCGGGCGGGAGTAAACCCCTCAACCCGCTGGAAGCGTATGGGGTAGGAGTAGCTGGTGGCGTTTGCCACATCTCCCGGCACATAGGGGGCGTAGTTTTCCAGCAGCACTATGCCTATTGCCTCTCCGTAGCTTACCTGTCCCTTTTTTACCCTGTACTCCATGCAGCTAACCCTTTTCTTCTCTTATTTCTTCTCTTAAACCCTATTATTTTATTAAGGCCGAATTGGGCAGAAACGTAGCCAGTTCGGGAAACACTATTATGAGAACGGTCGCAATCATCAGCATAATTATAAAGGGCGGCGTGTGCCGTATTACTTCCCAATAGGGCCTCCTGAAGACCAGTTGCGCCGTAAAAATATCACAGCCGAAGGGCGGAGTGGCGGAGCCGACCGCTGCCTGCAGGGTAACCAGGGTTCCCAGGAACACCGGGTCTATGCCGGTTTTTAACACGTAAGGAGCAAAAATCGGAGTAAGAATGTAAATAGCCACTATGGGGTCCACAAACATACAGGCAATAAAGTAAGAGATAACTACCAGGATAATGACCTTGAGCTGAGTGGGATCTGTACCGATAATTTGGGGCATTATCTCCTGGGGCAGGCGTATAAAACTGAGAAACCAGCTGAGAGCCTGCCCGGCTCCAACCAGTACAAAAACGACGCCTGTTATAATACCGGTATCCAGAAAGGAGTTTACCAGCTTCTTCCATGTTATCGTCCGATAGATAAAAGTTTCGAGGATAAGGGCATAGGCCACCGCCGCTGCCGCCGCTTCTGTGGGGCTGAAAATTCCAGCATAGATACCGCCGACAATTATAAGCGGAAAACCGAGTACCAGAAAACCCTCTTTTACAACCTTTTTTCTCTCCTCCCATGTCGATTTTGGAAGGACTCCCACTTTCTTCTTCTTTGAGTAGAAAAAGGCATAGGTGGAAAACATTACAAGAATAAGAAGGCCCGGTATTATACCGGCAAGAAACAGTTTTCCCACGGAGGTACTGGTAACAACCCCGTACACGATAAACCCTATACTCGGCGGAATCAGAAAAGCGATATCGCTGGCGTTTATAATCAAGCCAAGGGTAAAGGGGCTATTGTACCCCGCCTTAAGCAGCATTGGCCTCATAGTACCGCCGATGGCTGCTACAGTTGCCTGGGTGGATCCCGATACTGCCCCGAAAAGCGTACAGGATACACAGGTGGTAATAGCCAAACCGCCGGGCACATGCCCCACGAAGGCCTTAACCATGTTAATAAGTCTTCCCGATGCTTGCCCTGAAGTCATAATACTGGCTCCCAGGATGAACATCGGAACCGCCACCAGAGCGGGGGGCGTCATCCCCGTTACCATCTGTTGAACAATTACGGTAAAATTGAAAGTCGGAAATGATAAATTGAGATGCAGTATTAGTGACCCCAGGAGCACCACCATAAATGGAAATCCCAGGAGCAGCATACTGATCAAACTTACCCATAGTACAGTCATTTTGTTACTCCTCTTCTATCCTAATAGCCCGTATTTACTTCGTCCTCGTACTCGCCCTGCTGGTCCGCAGAGAGCCAGACATCCTTCTCGACGATGTTCTTGATTATTGTCCTGATATACTGTATCCCCGCCGCGGCAAAACCAATGGGCACTATTGCATTAAAAGTCCAGAAGGGTATCTGGAGAGCGGAGGTTCGTTGGCCAAGCTGCATCATCTTTACCACATACTGGTAGCTGTAGTAGGCCATCATAAACATTACCACTGCACTTATAGCGGAGATTATGAAAATAAACACTTTTTCCATCTTTGAAGGCATTAAATCGAGGAAAGCTCCCATTCTTATGTGACGCGCTTTTCGAGCAGCGTAGCTCACCCCCACCATCGTTATTACAATTATCAAGAGTTTGGTAATCTCATCTGCGTAATAGATACTCTGGAAAAATGAACGGGCAATCACATTCGCAATCAACAACGCCGCCAGGGCTGCAGTGCCGCCTGCCAAGATGATTACCTCTGTCCAGTCGACCACCTTTCCGATGGTTTTGCCGATTTTTTGGACACCCCTCTCGGCTTTATTATCCCTTTCTAGATCTTCACTCATAGTATCACCTTTTTTAAGAGAACCCGGCCTCTCCGGGGCATCGGCCCCGGAGAACACCGCGCTCCCGTTTTTAGTCCTCTATGCCAAGTTCATCTTTGGCATCTTCGATATCCTCCAGGAGAATCTCGAGAGCCTCAACTGCTCCCTCTCCGGCAATGTCGGGATATTCTTCTTCCCATACCACCTGAGCCATTTCGCGGGCTTTTTCCACCTGATCGTCACCCCATTCGGTAAATTCGAGATCAGGCCTCTCCTCTTCGATCTTGTCCCGGTCGGAGGCATTGCGCTCGTTGATCCAGTCTGCAGATTCCATGATATTGCTGCGGAAGTAATCCTTCATCATCTGCTGTACCTCGTCGGGCAGTGTGTCGAAGTGCTGCATATTGACGGTAGGAATTCCCAGGAAGGGCTCCGCCCACATCTGGGTAAAGTAGTCGGTTACTTCGTAGAACTTCATGCTGTAGTTTGCAAACATCGGCTGGATCTGCGCATCGATTAACCCGGTCTGCAGACCGCTGTAGATTTCACCGTAAGCCATGGGTGTGGGGCTCATACCGTAACCGCGGTAGTCTTCCACAAGCAGTTTAGAGCCCATTACACGAACCTTGACTCCTTCCAGATCCTCGACGGTATCCATCGAATCCTTGGAGGTAAGCCACTGCCAGCCTTCGAAAAGTATACCGAGCGGTACGAGACCGTTATTGCGAAAGGCATCTTCAAGAAACGGCATAATATCGCCGTTGTTTACTACCCAGTCGAGAACCTCCACAACATGGTCTTTGGGCCAGAGGTAGTGCAATGAGAGCACCTGAACTTCCGGTACAAAGGAACTTATCCATGCAAAGTCGGAGAACACGTACTCCACAACACCAAGCTGGGCGAGCTCGTTTATATCCCGGGTATCGCCGAGAGAACCGTAGGGGTAGACTTCCAGGTCGTACATTTCGTCGGTCTGTTCTCTCATGTGATCGGCAAAGTTGTTGCCCCACACGGTCATAAAGTCGCCTTCCACCTCTTCCGAGGCCATCCTCGCCTCGATTTTGCGGTCGAGTAATTTCTCCTCCTCTTCCGTCTCTTCCTCCTGCGCCGGTGCCGCCCCTTCTTCCTGACATCCGACAAACACGAGTCCCGCAGCCAAGATTACTACTACGGCCAAAATCAATAGACCAATTCTTTTCTTCATCCTTTCAAACCTCCTAGGTTATTATAAAAATTGTACACATACTAAAATATCTTCCGAAAGTTCTTCCTTATACTCCTTCCTTTACACCTCCTTTTCTTTCTTCTTTACTAAAGAATTGTAATGTACTCCGTACGCACATCTCCACCCCTAATGGCAAAGTTTCTTCGTCGATGTTAAATTTTGGGTTGTGATGCGGATAATCGGTCCCCTTTTCCTGATTTGCCGTTCCCAGAAACACAAATGCCGAAGGTATTCGTGATGAGAAGGCGGCAAAATCCTCTCCCGCCATCGAAGCATGCTCCACAACGGAAGCAACCGAATCCATCTGCGCCGCAGTCTCGCGCATGAGATCTGTCATCTCGGCGCTGTTTACCACTGCATAGTTTTCCTGCTCTATCTCGAAGTCTACCCTGCATCTGTGTACTGCAGCCACATTTTCGGCAATCCGGCGAAGCCTCAGGGCCGGGTTTTCTTCGCTCTCCGGCCCCCCCTCGTAGAGGTAGCGCATGGATCCTTCGAGGACAACTTCGTCGGGAATAATGTTGTTTTTTGTTCCCCCCGCTATCTTGCCGAACATAATTATCGTCGGCTTCATGGCGCTTACCTCGCGGGTCTGCAGGATCTGCACATTTTTTACCATATCCGCCGCTGCAACGATGGGGTCTACTGCACTTTCGGGAAAGCCGGTATGGCCTCCCTTTCCCTTTACGGTTATTTTAAAGACATCCATGGATGCCATAACCGCACCTGCCTTTAACCCCACCGTACCGCTGGGCAGGGGAGTCCAGATATGAAACCCCAGAGCCGCATCGGGCTCGGGATCTTCGAGGACCCCCTCTTCCACCATTATCTCCGCTCCGGCTATCTCTTCGTTGGGTTGAAAGACGAATTTGATTGTACCGGCCAGGTGCTCTTTTATCTCGCTTAACATTTTAGCCGCTACGAGAAGCATGGCGGTGTGACCGTCGTGCCCGCAGGCGTGCATGACGCCTAGATTTCTCGAGACATAGGGCACGGCGTTCTCTTCGGTTATCGGGAGGGCGTCCATATCCGCCCTAAGGAGGAGCACCGGGCCATCTTTCGCCCCGTCAGCCTCCCCCTTGAGCACGGCGGTTACTCCGGTTTCGGCGACCCTTTGAGGCTCGAGCCCCAGCCCACGGAGGTACTCTTCCACTTTTTCCGCGGTCCGGTACTCCTGAAAGCCGAGCTCGGGATACGTGTGAAAATCCCTCCTGAGAGAGATTACCTCTTCCTTTAACTCTGCCGCCCTTTCTCCGATATCCATCTTACACTATATTCCTCTCTACCAGTGTCTCCGCCACCTGGACCGCGTTGAGAGCGGCTCCCTTCCTGATATTGTTGGACACCACCCACAGCACGAGTCCCTTGTCGATGGTGTGATCTTCGCGGATACGTCCCACCATGGTAAGATCTTCGTCGTTGCTGTAGAGAGGCATGGGATACTCCTTCTTTCCGGGATTGTCCACCAACTTGACGCTGTGTGCCTGCGAGAGCAGCTCCCGTGCCTTCTCCTGGGTAATTTTCTTTTCCGTCTCTATATTGACCATCTCGGAGTGACCGTAGAGAACGGGAACCCTTACACAGGTAGCGTTTACCTTTATGTTCTCATCGAGGATTTTTTTCGTCTCGTTGGCCATCTTGTACTCTTCCTTCGTGTAGCCGTCCTCCTCAAAGACATCTATGTGGGGAATGCAGTTGAAGGCGATGGGGTAGTCGTACGCCTGGGGGTCTTTTATCTCTCCTGTCTCCATAAACTGGCGGGACTCGTGCTTAAGCCCCTCGAAAGCCTTTTGCCCCGAGCCGGAGACGGCCTGGTAGGTGGAAACTACCACCCTCTTTATGTTTCCGTAGTCGTGGAGAGGTTTGAGGGTAACCATCATCTGGATGGTCGAACAGTTCGGATTGGCGATAATGCCGTTGTGCCAATCCAGATCTTCGGGGTTTACCTCTGGGACAACCAGCGGGCACTTCGGGTCCATCCTCCAGGCCGAGCTGTTGTCCACTACCACCGCACCCCTTTTTGCGGCTTTTGGGGAGAGGTCGAGACTGGCGTCTCCGCCGGCGGAGAAGATGGCGATATCGATTCCCTCGAAATTCTCATCCTTGGCCTCCCGGACCTTTACCTTCTTTCCGTTAAAGGTAATCTCCTTGCCCTCGTTCTGCGCAATATCAAGGGGTCTGAACTCCGCTACAGGAAAATTCCTGCGTTCGAGCGTCTTTATCATCTCCGTGCCGACCATTCCCATAGCGCCGACAACGGCTAGATTGTATGCTGTTTTCTTTCCCATTGCACTCTTCTCCTTAGCTCAGTTTTCCGGCTTCGATATCCTTGATAACACCAATGAGGATGTCTATACCCTTCATCGCAAGCTCCTCCGTAATAATGAGGGGCGGAAGTAGCCTGGCGACATTACCGTGGTGTCCTCCAACCTCGATCATTACACCCCTCTGATGGCCGTACTTGCGCACTTTTTTGGCGTAATCGGAGGCGGGTTCTTTGGTCTTTTTGTCTTTTACCAGTTCTATTGCCATCATTAGACCGATCCCCCTGGACTCGCCGACAATGGAGGACTCGCTCTCGAGCTCCTTGAGCTTGACCATGCACTTCTCTCCCAAAGCTGCGGCGTGCTCGGAGACCTTGTTGTCCACCATCCAATTGAGAGCGGCAGCGCCGGCTGCAAAGGCCACCATATTTCCCCGGAAGGTACCTATACTTTTTCCCGCGGGAAGGGTGTTGAGTTTTTCCTTGTATGCTATGGCGGATATGGGGAAGCCCGCTCCCCCAAGGGCCTTGCTAATTGTCACAATATCCGGAACTATTCCCGCGTGTTCAAAGGCGAACATCTTGCCTGTACGTCCGAGGCCGGACTGGATTTCGTCGCAGATCATGATTATATCGTGTGTGTCGCATATCTCTCGTACTTTTTTGAGAAATCTGGGTGACGGAATGATAGTCCCTCCCTCGCCCTGTACGGATTCGAGAATTACCGCGGCGGGTTTGGAGTATCCCGAGTGACTGTCTTCGAGCACCCTCTCCAGATTATTTGCCGCCTGTATATCGACTTGGTCGTCGGGGCAGCCAAAGGGGTTGCGGTACGTGTAGGGAAAGGGGATAAACTGTACTCCAGGCACCAGTTGTCCAACCCCGTCCCGGTGGCTGCTGTCGGTGGTGAGTGCAAGGGAGGCGCCCGTCATACCGTGGTAGGCTCCCTCGAAGGCAATTATTCCGTTTCTGCCGGTATTGTACTTGGCAAGCTTGAGGGCCTGTTCGACCGCATCCGAGCCGGTAGGTCCTCCAAAGAACACGCGGGTAAGCTCCTTCGGCAGCAGCGAGCTGAGGGTCTCCACCATCCTTTGACGGGTATCCGTGGGTATATCGAGGGAGTGGGTCACCTTGTCTATCTGCTCGTGGGCAGCCTTGAGCACCTCGGGATGACCATGGCCGAGGGCCATAACGCCGGCGCCTCCGAACATATCGATATACACATTTCCGTCGGCATCTTCCAGGGTCGCTCCGCGCCCCCTCTGCAGGGCCATCGGCATTCCCCTGGGATAGGAAACGAGGGAACTTTCGTGACTATTCTGATAATCGAGAATCTCCCTGGACTTCGGTCCCGGAGGGGTAACCTTGATAATGGGTGCATTAGGTAATGACAGTTCCGCAAAAACCTTGTCCTGTTCCATAAAAAACTCCTTCGACAATAATATTAAAATATCCCCACAGTTTTCGTGTGTGGTTATTATCACTCTAGGCGGTATGCTCGCTTCCCTGCCCCAGGCGCCGGGAGATCCTCCCCGCAGTTTCCAGCAGGGGATCTACCAAAGCCTCCATCCTCTCTTCGGTAAGCCTCATTGCAGGTCCGGATATAGAGATGGTAGCCACCACCTTCCGCCGGTAGTCGTAGATGGGAGCGGCCACGCTGTTGAGATCTTCGCTAAATTCCATAATCTCCGTAGCATACCCCTTTCTCTCGGTCTCCCGTACCGCCTCCAAAAAAGTTTCCGAATTGGTAATGGTGCGCTCGGCGCGCCGTCTGTACGTAAGGGACTCCGCTGCCGCTTTACGCTGCTCCTCCGGAAGGGCGGCGAGAAATATTTTCCCGGAAGCGCAGGTATGTATTGGATAGGAGTAGGTTACATCCGGGTTGAGGGTAAGATGGTGCGAACTCTTTACCTCATCTATTGCAATTACCATATCCTCCACCAATACCGTTAAGTAGATGTTCTCCTCCGCTCTTCTCATAAGCTCTATCATAATAGGCTTGGCCACATCCCTGAGGTTCCTGCTGAGGGGAACGGAACTGCCGAGCTTGAAAAGCTTGAATGTAAGACCGTACCCCCGGTTATCCTTCTCTACATAACCGAGATTTTGAAACGTAGCGAGCAGCCTGTGCACGTTTGCCCTGCTAAAGCCGAGTGACTTTACCATCTGCGCAGGCTGCACGGGCTGATTGTTACCGATAAACTCCAGCATACTAAACGCCTTCATTACCGTGGATGCGGGCACATAGCCTTTTTTTTCGCTATTTGAACCATTGTTTATATTTTGTGACACACTCATATTTTGAAGGGAGCTTTCCCGTTTGTCAAGGTTTTTTTTGATTTTTTTTGACCGTAAAGATGCGAGGAGGGTCGAACACGATAGCCCAGCCGACTTATACGCTTTTTACCCGCAGCACTCCGCAAGAGCTCTGCTTATCTCCCTTGCCGTTGCCTCGAGATTGGGGCGAGAGGCCTCAACTTTTTCCCTTGTAAAGCGGTCGGAGGGGCCGGATATGCTTATAGCACTCTTAATGTGGCCATGTGCATCGAAAACGGGAGCTGCAATGCAGTTGAGCTCGAAACTGAGCTCCTGAAAATCGAAGGCACAGCCCCGCTCTTCCACCCGGGCACACTCCTCTTCCAGTCTTGTGGGGTCCGTTATGGTGTTTTCCGTCTTCTTTATAAGAGGGAGAGTGGATATGATTTTCTCTCGGCTCTCTTTCCCCTGGAAAGCGAGAAGAACTTTGCCGAGGGAGGTGCAGTGCACGGGGTCGGTGCTTCCAATTTCCCTGTCGAGTCTTAGATACGCCGCGGCATCCACCTTGTCTATATAGAGAACTTCATTCTCAAAGAACACACCGTTATTTACCGTCTCTCCGACCACCTGGGCAAGCCGAAGCATGGAAGGCCGGGCGGTGTCTATAAGATTCTTGCTGTGGGGCACGGTATTTCCCAACTCAAAGAGGGAAAAGGTAAGATTGTACTCCCCGGATTCGCTCTTCTCCACGTACCCGAGCTGTTCGAGGGTAAAAAGGAGCCTGTGCACGTTGGCCCGGACGAGCCCCAGATCCCGTGCAAGGGCGGCTGCTCCCACTCTTCCCCTTTGCCCTATAGTCTCCATAATGGAAAAAGCCGTCTCCACTGTGGAAAGGTTTATACTCATACCATGCTCTCCGTGCCCATAAATCTCTACTCAAATCTTACAACGGTATCTCCGGAATCGGGAAGAGCCGCGCGTCCTTTAATCTGAGGCGTGCCGTAGAGTATATACAAATCTTCCTCCTCCGCGATACCGGGATCCACGTACAGCAAGGCAGTCCCCTCTTTATCCGCCTCCGTGCGGCCGAATTCGCTAAACCGCCCGCCTATCCTCTTTACCAGATACACCACGGCACCGGAGGTTCCTGTCTCGACCCTGTACTCCACCGTATCGGCAGTAACAGGGGGATAGGAAGGCGCTCCTTCATACTTTTCGCGAAGAGCATCCCCCTCAGGAGTGTACACATGAGCTCCTTCCCCTTCCTCACCCTCTTCAACGTTACCTACCCTCTTTATGCCCAGAGCAGAATGCTTCTCGAAAAAGAGCATAGTAAAGCTTTCCTCCGGCAGGGGAACGGCAAAGGTACCGTCGCTGTGTATGGGCATATCATCGGTGCGGGCTCCGTCCTTCCGCACCAGCTTAACCGAAGATTCGCGCTCCTCCCCGCCCCCCATGTCTTCGGGTAAAGAGCCGTGTATATAAAGTGTTCCCGGATCGAAATAGCGGGGCAGCTCTTCCACCGCATACCCCTCTCCCTTTTCAAGCTCTCTCGTAGCCAGAAGATACTTTGGAGCCATCGCCTGCCGATCTCCACTTACAATCCAGCTTCCCCTCTCGGAGAGAAGGAATACGCTCCCGTCTCTACCAGGGTCCACCTCATCAATTTTCCAGTTATTCTCCTGGTCTTTAAACCAGACATAAAGCCTTCCACTCCGGCCTGAACGAATAGTGTACCCTTCTTCGGGTTTATCGAGCCTGTAGGTACGACTCCTTCTTCGGGGCTCATCAAACTCCACCGTCTCTTCCAGCCACCCGCCGCTGTCGTCGCGGTAGAAAAACGTAACCCCCCTCTCTCCCTGCTGCGGACTTACCGCAAAACTGCCGTTAGCGAGGATGCGTATCCCCTCTCCTTCCCCCCCTTCGGTCCGTCTGTAGACCCACTCCCCGGTACGAAAACTGTCTTCCACCAGAGCGCCCTCTCTAGTGTGGATGGTACCCACCAGGAGGGGAGTGTTCTGACGTTCCTCCGTCCGCCTCATGTAAAAGTTATCCCAGTTTTCGGGCTCGTACAGACGGTCCACGATACGCCTCTCGTCCTTTTGACCTAACTGTATTATTTTTACGGTGCGCCGGGGGTAATTGACTATATGGAAGGGATCCACGTAGTGCACCGTTGCCTGAGGATCGTAGGACACCCATCCGGCATCCTCGTAATATATCTCCACATGCGCATGATAACCACCGGCCCCCTCGAGCCCAAAGCCCCACATATGCCCCGGAGGAATGTAAGAGTCCATTACTTTAGCGGGAATTCCAATACTTCTTGCCAAAAGTGCCGCCGCGTTGGAATACCCCTCGCAGTGAGCCTCTCCACCCCTCAACACCTCCACGGGATTTGTTGGAGAGTTGAGTTTATAGCTCACATTCCCGCGGACATACCTCATAATCCGCTCTACCGCCTCGTGCTGGCTTTGCGCCCCTTCGCTTATCTCCTCCGCCCTTTCCCGGAGAAACCCCGTCTCACCGTCGGACAAAGGGGATTTCTCGGTAAACTGTTGACGACCGATAACTCTCCCGTTCTGAGTGGTAACCTGCTCTCCCGACTTCGAGGTGGACATATCCAGATAATCGGAAAACTCTTTGCCCCGGTACCTTTCTCCAACGGGAAAGGGCACATCGCTGCTGAAATCGCTGAGGTCTGCCCGGGTAAGGACGGTTATTCTCCCGTCCTTCCGCTCTATTACCTTCTGGCTGTTCGAATTGTTCTCGTACTCGTAGAAGTTCTCCAGTACATCCTCATCTGCACTGTGCACCTCGAAGCGAAACTCCATGTTCCCATCTACTATTTTGGTATCCCCCCGGATATCTGCGGGGAAAAGGATGTAAAATAGAAGACACAGAAAAGCCGGAGAGAAAATACCCGGCGAAAATACACCGGCGCCCCAGCCCTGGTGTAAAAATTTCATGGTAGACCTCCCTTCCATTTAATTCTAAAATAGCCCGAATTACTTTGCAAAGCAATACTAAGAAAAGGAAGCGGAAAGATGGCCACCCCTAAAAAGAACGATCATGAGAATCTGCAGCTCTCTCTTAACGGAGAGAAACTCCAGATTATCGTGAAACGGCGGCGCGGACAGAAGTATATTCGTCTGCGCGTATCGGGCAATGGGGAAGTGGTCGTTTCCGCACCCTCTAGAACCAGCAGAACGGAGATTCGCAGAGCCGTAGACGGTAAAAGCGAGTGGATTAGCGGCTGTCTTAAAAGGGTCCTGCAGGGTCTCGAGGAGGCGGATCCTCTAAGACAGGTATTCTATCAGGGAGAACGGTACTCTGTAAGAATTATCTACAGCAATAAAGTGCGGTTCTCCGCCGTTTTATCGGAGAGGGACAAGACTCTGCTGGTCAGGGCTCCCGAAACCCATGAATGTGTCAAGGAAAACGCGAAGAGAGAGGCCGTAGAGGGAGCCATTGCCAACACCCTCAAGCGAAGGGCATCGAAAAAACTGCGGGAAACTGCGGCGGAGATTTCTTCGGAGACAGACCTTCCCTTTAAGAGGATATATATCCGCAACCAAAGGACCCGATGGGGAAGCAGCTCCTCTTTGGGTAATATCTCCCTCAACTGGCGGCTGATAATGGCGCCTGTTGAGGTGCAGCGCTACCTTGTTATTCACGAGCTGGTACATCAGCTCCAGTTAAACCACTCAAAACAGTTCTGGAGAGAAGTGCAGCGCTACTGCCCGAATTTTCGCGAAAGCGAAGCCTGGCTCAAAGAGCACCGCACTTTGATTGCCCTCTTCCGCTAAGGCTGATTGCCCTCTTGTGTTAAAAAGGCCGGCAGCATTCCCTCGCATATCCGCTCGTACTCCCCATACTGCTCCCGGTACAGCCTATGCAGGGCAGCGTCCGGATAGAATACCTCTTCGATCCTGACCAGACGCCGCGCCGTCTCCACTAGATCTCCTTTATCCAGAGCGCTGTACCCGGCTACGGCACACCCGGTTAACTCCGCATCTATTATAGCGGGTATCTCCACGCACTTGCCCGTCATATCCGACTTCATCTGATTCCACACGCTGTTTTTCCCCTGCCCACCGGAGACCCGCAGAGAGGAGATGTTGCAACCCTTTTGCTCGAGGGTCTCTATAAGGTTGTATATGCCGAAGCCTATAGAATGTACCACGGCCCTTCCCATCTCTTCTGCACCGTGGTCGGCTTCCAGGCCGGTAAAGGCGCCCCCGGAGAACTCCCAGACCGCTCCGCGATGGAGAGAGGGGAAAAAGTAAGGGGGACCGCTTTCTCCTTCTACCCTCCGGATATCCTCGAGCATCTCTTCGTAGTTCCTGTGTTGCTGGCCTGTTAGGCGGCGGAACCACTCGAATATCAGCCCCGTAGAGGAGAGAATGCCCGCGGCATTGTAGTACCCCTCCACCGCATGGGGCAGTGTGCGAATTCGAGGATGAGAAACCGGCTCTTTACTGCAGCAGTTAATACCCTCGCTCGTTCCCGTTCGGTCGCAGGTTATTCCCGGCTCCACCGTCCCCGAGCCTAGCAGCGCCATGAGAAAGTCGTACCCTCCGCTTATTACCGGAATACCGGGAGAGAGGCCTAACTCGTCAGCCGCCCTACCGGTAACTCCGCCTAAAACGGTGCCGGTCTTTACAAGAGGAGGAAACTGCTTACGGGAAAGACCGTATGCATCTATCTCTTCTCCCGTCCAGATATAACGACCAAACTCATTGGAAGGCGTAAACGCCGCTCTCTCTCCGCAGAGAACAAAACTGAGGTACTCCGGACTACCGAGAAACATCCGGGTCTTTTTATACTCTTCCCGCCGGTTCTCCGCAAACCAGGCGGCTTTGGGGAGAAAGAACGAGAAGGTTCCCTCTTTTCGGCTCTCCCGTCCGTCGATCCAGAGGAGTACCTCCGCCGAGGGCTCTCCATCCTCATCGAGGGGAACAAGGCTTGGGCCGTTTCCGCTTATTACCACCGCCGCCGCCTTCTCCACGCCATCGAGTCCGGCGCACAACTGTGCACACGCCTCTACCCACCGTCTCGGGTTCCACTTCCGGTACTCTCCGGAGGAGCGGATCTCGAAATGCACTTTGCCCCAATCGAGGAGACGGCCGTTCTCGTCGATAATACCCCCCTTGAGGGCCGAGGTGCCGATATCCATTACCAGTATGCTTCGAGCATTTTTCTGGACCTCGGGGTCTTTACCATTTTGCCGCATACTCAAAAAGGTAGCACGGCTGTACAACTTGACACAAGCAGCCGGGGGGTATATCTTTAAGAGGATATTTTCTTCGAGGGAGGGACATTGTCCCGACCGGCGGTAAGAGTCCGCAACCCCGATACGGGTGGAGACGGTGCAATTCCGTTACCGACAGTGCAAGTCTGGAAGGGAGGAGAGAATACCGGATATCCGGTATATGTGTATTTGCCGTTATATCCGCCGACGATCCCCCCCAAAAAAAGAGTTCCCCCCTCGGATGATAGTAAGAAAATTGCCGAAAGCGATTTTCGCCGTTTCCCTTGCCGCGGAGCGAAGGCGAATCGGCACACGAGAACTTGAGTCCATATTAGGAGGTACTTCCATGTCTACTGTTTCCACAGAGCCGTTTTTGCGCGTCCTTAAAAAGGGCCGGCGGTTTCGAATTATCCCTAGTGCCCTCTCGGTAATCCTGCTGAGCCTCTCTCTCCTCGCCTGCTCCGGAGAGACCGAGACTGCCGGAGAAAACGCCTCCGGCGGGGAAGCCGAATCAGGAGAAAAGGGACCGGAGTCGAATACCGACGCGGAGGAGGCCGCGCAAAAAGAAGAGTTTCACATAGCCGTCTTTATCCCCGGAGCCCTCGCGGGAAGCCCCCTGTACCAGGAGCTCGCCGACGGTGCGGAGAAGGCCGCCGGAGAGTACGATTTTGCCGAGGCAAAGGTAATAGAGGGGGGATTTAACCAGGGAGAGTGGCTAGACAGAATAACCGAGCTGGCAGCATCCGAAGAGTACGAACTTATCGTCTCCTCCAACCCCGCCCTGCCGGAGATAAGCGCTAAAGTCGCCGAACGTATTCCGGAACAGAAGTTTCTCCTCTTCGACGGTTACCTCGAGGGCAACGAGAGCATCTATACATTCAGGTACAATCAGCGGGAGCAGGCTTTTCTGGCGGGACACATGGCGGGTCTTGTTACCACCTCCGACGAACTTTCCGGCTCGGGGGAAGAACTCAAAATCGGCCTTGTCGCCGGGCAGGAGTATCCCGACATGAACGATGCAATCAAGCCCGGTTACCTCGAGGGAGCGCGGAGAGTACACGAAGAGATAGAGCTCGACTTTCGGGTAGTCGGCAACTGGTACGACGCCTCAAAAGCCTACGAGCTGGCAAAGGAGATGATCTCCGGCGGAGTGGACGTTATCCTTCCCATAGCGGGAGGTGCAAACCAGGGTGTGCTAAAGGCCGTCGAGGAGAACTCAATTTACGCAATATGGTACGACAGCAACGGCTACAACAAATCCCCCGGCAGAATTATGGGAAACACCGCGATACTCCAGGAGGATGCGGTATACGAGAAGACGAAAGAGGCCATCGAAGGAAGGCTGAACTACGGAGAGGGGCTTATTGTAGGTGTTGAGGAGGGATGGATCGATTTTATAGATGATGACCCCCTCTACACGGAGCATGTACCGGAGTCCCTGCGGGAGAGACAGTCGGAGATAGTAGAGATGATGAAGAAGGGAGAGATCTCCCTGCCTCTGCGTTAGGATCGCTGCTTTAGGAGAAAGTTTATGGCCCGATTGCGGACTACGGCCGCCGCTGAACACGCGGAGCTCAAGGATATAACCGTACGGTTCCCGGAAAACGGAGTAACCGCAAACGACATGGCCGGTATAACTATACGCAGAGGAGAGGTCCACGCCATTGTCGGGGAAAACGGTTCCGGGAAATCCACCCTCATGCACGTCTTGTCCGGCTATATCGCCGGCTATTCCGGGGAGATACGTATATCAGGCAGCATTGCGGACATACGCTCCCCCCGGCAGGCGCTGGAGTACGGGACAGGAATGGTCCACCAGCATCCCCGCCTTATCCGGCAGCTGAGGGTCTGGGAGAACGTTGTCCTCGGTTCCGAACCCAAAAGACGATGGGCCAGGATAAGCGAAAATGCCGCTCTGCGGGAGCTGAGAAAACTCTCCGAGACCTACGGCCTGGAGATAGACCCTCTGCGGTACGCGGGAGAGTTGAGCGCCGAGGGCATGCGGAATGCCGCCCTGCTTACCGTGCTGTATCACAAAGCGGAACTGATTATCCTCGACGAGCCGACGACAGCGGTTCATGAGGGGGCCGGCTCTACAGCGTCCCTCATAGAAGGCCTAATAGAAGAGGACAAAACGGTCGTCCTTATAACCCACAAACTCCAGGACGCCCTCACGGCAGCCGACAGAATAACGGTTATGAGAAACGGCCGCGTTATTACAACAGGCGCGGCTTCCGATTTTACCGCCGCCTCCCTCAGCACCCTTATGATTGGTGAGGAGTACGTACCCTACAGAAAACACCACGCGGAGGAAAACGGCCAGCGGCCGGTCGGTCTGCAACCTGCCGGCCCGGGGGATAGCCGGAGCCCAGGAGGGAAGGTGCTTGAGATGGAAAAAGTCTCCTGCAGCGAGGGGGGTTTTCCTCCCATTAAAGAGTTCTCTCTTACTGTCCGGGAGGGAGAGACCATAGCCGTAACCGGTATTAGGGAAAACGGGCTGGAAACCCTCGAACACATCCTTGCAGGACTCACCTCCCCCGACTCGGGTACCATAAAATACCTTGGAGAAGAGATAAAGAGTTTCTCCACATCCATGATCAGGAAAAGCAAAATAGCCTATATACCTACCGAGCGCCTCCTCCGCGGGGCGAGTATGGACTCTTCGGTGGCGGAGAATATGATCCTGCTCAACTACCGCAGCTTTCACTCCTGGGGAAGGCTCAAGAGAGACGAAATCGAGCATTACACCGGACGCCTTAGCAGGGAGTACGGAATAAAGGGAAGCCCGGGACAGAGCCTCTCAGGCCTTTCCGGGGGAAATATCCAGAAAGTAATAATCTCAAGGGAACTCGAAAGGCTGCCCAAGCTGATTATTTTTTCCGAACCCTCCTGGGGTCTGGACACCAGAAGCCGGGACTTCGTCTTCGAGAAGATGCGTACTCTCGCCCGGGAGGGGAGTGCGGTGCTTATCCTCACGAGCGACCTGGACGAAGCTCTGGAGGCGGGAGATTCCATTATAGCCCTCTACGCGGGAACCTCCGTCGGAAGAATCGAACGGAAGGACGCCGCAAAGAGCATTTTGGGCCGTATGGTTTTGGGAGTTACCACCGAATATCC
>JBKHFZ010000008.1:0-36043 GCA_046539925.1 Spirochaetaceae bacterium | reverse complement strand
CGTTCCCCTCGGTGTAGACCACGTCCGCATCCTGTGGGTGTGCCTCAGGGGGTGCGGCCGCAAAGAAGGCGCAAGCGACCACGATAAAAGCGGTTATACCTGCGGCATTTCCAACGGCTCTTCCGACAGCGGTATGCCCCTTTGTGCGGCCTTTCAAGAAAAATGGGCGGTTTACGCGGTTTAATAGCACCACCGCCCGGCGGGCTATACTGACGGCGGGTCCGGGCATTTCAGCCGACCTTATGCTGATAGATGGCTTGGGTTGATGGCGGGCCTAGACAGTCTCTCCGGCGGGCATGGGGAAGCAGAGGGTATAGGCTGTTCCGTTGCTAGAGGAGACGGCGATTGTTCCCTGCAACTGCTCTACAAGAGAATAGATAAGCTGTATTCCCAAGCCGCTCGGGATAGAGATTCCGGATGAGCTCAAATCCGCTCCCGGCAATCCCACTCCGTTGTCCGAGAGTTCGAGAATTATCTGCTTATTCTTTTGGTAAAGCCGTATCCGTATCTCCGGTGCGTGTATGCCGATAAAAGCGTGTTTAGAGGCGTTTATAACAAGTTCATTTACAATGAGCCCAAAGGGTATGGAGAAATCTATCTCCGCATACAGCTTTTCCATAGAGAAGTTGAGGAACGGACGGTTTTCATCGGTTAGTGTGGTAAAATGCACCACTTCCCTGCAGAGGCTTTTGGTGTAGTCTTCCAAATCCACAAAGGCCATCTCGTCGGAGTGGTAGAGCTTTTCGTGGATAAGCGACATAGCACGAATACGGCTCTGGCTCGTCTTGAGCGCCTCCTCGGCAGCCGAGTCTTCTACCTCATCCGCCTCAAGGTTAAGGATACTGGAGATAATCTGCATATTGTTTTTTACCCGGTGGTGGACCTCCTGGAGCAATATCTCCTTATCCTTCAGGGATTTTTCGAGGTTTTTCGAGGCCTCTTTGAGCAGCGATGTATCGGAGACAAACCCGTCTATTAAAAACTCTCCGTCATCCAGCCATTTCGAGATACGGGCGTTTACGGTTAACCACACCTGTGTGCCGTCTTTGCGCACGGCCAGGTACTCGTAGTTGGTGATCTCTCCGTTTTCCCGGAGAGTCTGCAGGAAAAGATCCCGCCGAGCTGGATGTACATAGAGTTGAGATTTTATATCTCTATAGTAGTCTATTAACTCCTCGGGGGTGTCGAAGCCGAGTATGTGAGCGGCAGTTCTGTTTACGTTGATAAAACTCCCCCAGGAGGAGGTTTGGAATATGCCGACAGGCGCCTCTTCTATTAAAGAGCGGTAGCGCTTCTCGTTCTCGGCAAGCTTTCGCTCTATCTCTCTGCGGTGCGAGATATCCCGGTAAATTCCGAAGATCCCGATTATCTTTCCCTCCACCTCCACAGGAGCCCCCAAAATGGAGACGTCCACGGGGGTTCCATCTTTCCTGTATCTTATGGATTCTGCGGAAAAACTCTCTCCGCTCTCTGCACGGCGGGAGTAGCGATTGGCCTCTTCCCTCCTCTCTTTTCCCGCAATAATCTCGTCTATATGTTTTCCCTTAACCTCTTCGGGCTTAAAACCGTAGAGGCGGGTAAATTCGGGGTTTATTCGGAGCACCTTGTTCTGTTCGTCGAGGAGCACTATTGCCTCGGGAGAGTTCCTGAAGAGGCTGTTGAGATACACCTGGTCCAGGGTTGCAGGTGATGGAAGTTCCGTTAAGTCGGTCGCTTTTTTATCCTCTTTGTTCATAGCCTCCATGAGGGAAGGAACGGTTTGGAGTATGGAGACAAGCTGGCTGGACTGGGCTTTAAGGGCGGTGAGAAACTCGGATGGAAGTTTTGACGAATCCTCCCACGACAGAGTCTCTGTTTCTCTGTACGAGACCCCGAGAATGCCGGAGACCTCCCCCTTGCACATAAGTGGTACCGAAAAAGCAAGCCCCTCGGCTCTCTTTTTAAGGAGGCGAGAGAAGGAATCGGGTTTTAGATCTTCTATAGATTGTATCTCTTCAAATAGAGAGGCGTTTCCCGCGGTAGAGGAGATCCACCTGTATTCTCCTTTTGCATCGGCAACACGGGCGGCGGCAAAAGCCCCGTCGGAGTGAACAGTGTCGAGACAGGAGACTGCCGCAGCGTGCAGTATGGGTCTGTAGGAGGTTTCTGTGTCCATGTACCAATAAATTGTAGAAGAGTCGAGGGCCGGGGTCAAGCTGTCTATCTATTGTGGTGCTGTCTTTTAACTCAGGGGCGGCCATTCTTTGTAAAGGGGGCGGTAAAAATAGAGCGTATCCGCCACTCTTTGGGGAGTTTCTCCGTTTTGTGGGCGAGAAACAGCAGAAAAAGGAGCACAATCAGGATAAGGCGGAAGTAGGTGCGATAGACGTCCAGTCCATCTATACCAACAGCCCGTATTACCCTAAAAGCAGTACCCCCGCCCAGGGCGCTTGCCAAACCCGCGGCCGCCCCACCTGCCATGCGCGCAAAGAGGGAGATGCCCACCCGTTCTTCCGGTTGTACCGCCTGCAGAAAGTAGTGGCTCGTAGAGAGGATAATACCGATTTTGCAAAAACCTTGAAGAAAAAAAACAAAAGCCGCTATTACGGTATAAAAAGCGGGAGGGGCAAAAGCCCAATAGCCGGCGGCTATAAAAAAGACGGAGATATAGGTAATAAGCAGGGGCCGTGGACCCACAGTATCGGCTATGCGGCCGTTTATTAGAGCGGAGACAATACCCCCGGCGAGTATAAAAAGAGAGAAAAAGAGGGCGTGGTAGTCGGATATTCCGTATCCGTTTTTTATGGTTACAATGGAGAATGGAATAACCAGTACAAAGGAGGATATTCCCGCAGCCCAGCCGCCTAGCAGCTTTCTGAACTTGGGATGGGTGCGAATAAGGCGGATTGTACGGCTTATGGGCATTCTCGCGGACTCGCTTGGAGCAGAGGATTCGGGAATTTTTACCAGCTGCCTGCTGGCGTAGAACCCAACCAGGCAACCAAGGCCTATTACTCCCTGGTATACCCATACGCTGTCGAAATAACCGATTAGGAAAATGACAAAAGCCACGGAGAGAAAATTTGCAGTTTGCGCGCGGGTCCAGTTGCCCGACATAAAATTTCCCCGCTCTTCGTAGGTGGTTACCTCTCCTGTGAGAGGGGAGTTGGCCACAATACCAACACTGCGAAAGAGGGCAAATCCAAAGGCCCCCAATAGAACAGTTGCAGATACCACGGGCTGGGGGAAAATTCCCGCCATAAAGGGGGCGGCAATCATCACGGAGCCGGAGAGATAGCGCATAAACCATGCGTCTCCCCAGGTTCTGGCCAGCCCTCTCTTGGGGATGACGAGTTTGCCTACCAGAAGAAAGGGCATGGTAAGATGCATAAAGGAGGCAAGCAGAGCCAGTTGGGGGTCGGAGAGGCCGTTGCGTATGCCGTAGAGTATAAGCAGATCGTTCATTAAGAAGGCTATGGATATGCCGTTGAGGGTAATAAAGCGGCGCAAGTACCGTTTACCGGTTTCTCTCTCCTCTGTGCCGAGTTCTTGGGGGAGGCTCTGTTTTTGGAAAGGTGTACCGGCCTTTGGACTGCGCATGGGAATACTTTAACGATATCCGGGGAGCTTGAAAAGCTCGGTAGGGGGTGTTTCTTATTTAAAGTTATGTCGTTGTCATAGAGGGGAAGCTGTGCTACACTTTAGCGGAAAATCATGGCAGCCAAAAAGAACTCCGCAACTACAAAAAAAACCGCAGATACAAAGAACTCCGCACCTACAAAAAAATCCGCACCTACAAAGAAATCCGCACCGGCCAAAAAGTCGCGCTCCTACGACGAGAGCACCATAACCACCCTCAGCAGTCTCGAGCACATAAGGCTCAGAACCGGTATGTATATAGGCCGGCTCGGAGACGGCTCGAACGTGGACGACGGGATATACATCCTCCTCAAGGAGGTTATCGACAACGCGGTAGACGAGTATATTATGGGCCACGGCAAGAAAATCCTCATCAAGATAGACGGGACAATGGTTAAGGTCCGCGACTACGGCCGCGGTATACCCCTGGGAAAGGTAATAGAGTGTGTGTCGGTTATAAACACCGGGGCAAAGTACAACGACGAGGTTTTTCAGTTTTCCGTAGGGCTCAACGGGGTGGGGACCAAGGCGGTAAACGCCCTCTCGGAGAAGTTTCGGGTGGTCTCCTTTAGAGGAGGGCAGTACTTCGAGGCAATTTTCGAGCGGGGACGGAAGGTAAAGGAGCGCAAGGGCCGCAAGGAGAACGAGAAAGACGGCACCTACGTGGAGTTTATCCCGGACCCCGAAATTTTCGGCGAGTTTGCCTATAACATGGAGTTTGTCGAACAGCGGCTCTGGAACTACGCCTGCCTCAACGCCGGACTTACCCTCAAGTTCGGACAAAAGTCCTTTGTATCCGAAGGGGGCCTTCTCGACCTCCTTTCCGGCGAAATAGGAAAGGAGGAGCTCTACCCCATAGGCCACTACCGCGCCGACAGGCTCGAGTTTGCCTTTACCCATACCAACAACTACGGCGAGACCCACTTCTCCTTTGTAAACGGTCAGTTTACCAGCGACGGCGGAACTCACCTCAGCGCGTTCCGCGAGGGAATATTGAAGGGGATAAACGAGTTTCTCGGTAAAAACTACTCCGGCATGGATGTGCGCGAGGGGGTGGCCGGAGCGGTGGCGGTAAAGCTTCAGAACCCTGTGTTCGAAAGCCAGACAAAGAACAAACTGGGAAACAGCGAGATTCGCAGCTGGATAGTGGGAGAGGTTAAATCGGCGGTGGTCGACTACCTCCACAAAAACCGGGAATCCGCAAAAAAAAATAGAAGAAAAAATTGAGAGTAACGAGCGCCTGCGCAAGGAGCTCAACGCGGTAAAAAAAGAGGCTCGGGAGGCGGCCAAGAAGGTGGCCATCAAAATTCCCAACCTCAAGGACTGCAAGTTCCATCTAGGGGACAAGCGGGGGGAGGAGTCCACCATCTTTATTACCGAGGGGCACTCCGCTTCCGGCTCCATGGTCTCCGCCCGCGATGTATATACCCAGGCTATTTTCTCCCTCAAGGGCAAGCCCCAGAATGTGTATGGAAAAAAGAAGTCCGCCCTCTATAAAAACGAGGAGCTCTACAATATGATGACCGCTTTGGGCATCGAAAACGGGGTGGAGAACCTGCGCTACGGCAGAATTGTTATTGCCACCGACGCCGACCACGACGGTTTTCATATCCGCAACCTGCTGTTGACGTTCTTTCTCAACTATTTTGAGGAGTTGGTAATTGCCGGGCGGGTATTTATCCTGGAGACGCCTCTATTTCGGGTGCGTAACAAGAAGGAGACCCGCTACTGCTACAGCCCAAAGGAGCGGGAGAACGCGGTAAAGGAACTCTCCTCCCCCGAAGTTACCCGCTTTAAGGGGCTCGGGGAGATTTCCCCCTCCGAATTCGGTCAGTTTATAGGAGAGGACATACGGCTTATAGAGGTAAATATAAAGTCGATAAAGAATATCAACGAGACCCTCTCTTTTTATATGGGGAAAAACAGCCCCGAGCGCCGCGAGTATATTATGGAGAACCTCGTCTGATGCATCTACTGCATCTAATCAAAAGGAAGCCGGAATAGATGTCCTACGTACGTACCATTTACAATAAAAATTTTATAGAATACGCCTCCTACGTTATAAAAGACAGGGCTATACCCGACCTAAAGGACGGCCTCAAGCCGGTGCAGCGGCGTATTCTCCACAGCCTCTTCGAGATGGACGACGGTAAGTTCCACAAGGTGGCAAACATTGTAGGCCACTGCATGAAGTACCACCCCCACGGGGACGCTTCCATTTACTCCGCCCTGGTGGTTCTGGCTAACAAAGAGCTCTTTATAGACAAGCAGGGCAACTTCGGCAGCCTCCTTACCGGGGACGAGGCTTCGGCGGCACGGTATATAGAGGCACGGATAAAACCCTTCGCAAAAAGGGTTCTCTACTCTCCGGAGATAACCGAGTTTACCGACAGCTACGACGGACGAAACCGCGAGCCCGTGGTCTTTCCGGCAAAAATTCCGGTGGTTCTTATCCACGGTGCCGAGGGAATAGCGGTAGGCATGTCCACCCGTATCCTGCCCCACAACTTCGGGGAGGTGCTCGAGGCGGTAAAGGCGGCGCTCAAGGGTAAAAAAGCGGAACTCTACCCGGATTTTTTCGGAGGCGGCCTGGTGGATGTGTCGGACTACCAGGACGGTATGGGAAAGGTCCTGGTGCGCGCCGGCTTGGACACTTCGGATCCCAAACGGATCGTGATAAGAGAACTGCCCTTCGGTTCCACCACCGAGAGTCTCATAGCATCCATAGAGGCGGCGGCAAAGAAGAACAAGCTCAAGGTGGCGGGTATTAACGACTTTACCACCGACGAGGTGGAGATAGAGATTAAACTGGCCCGCGGAGAGTACACCCAGGATGTGGTGGACGCCCTCTTTGCCTTTACCGACTGCGAGTACGCGATTACGGTTAACCCCCTGGTAATAAAAGAGAACGTGCCTACTATAATGCCCATAAGCGAGATTATCGCCTACTACGCGGAACAGCTGGTAGAGGTTCTTACCTCGGAGTTGAAGATAGAGCGCGGGCATCTGCGCGATAAACTGCACCTGCGTACCCTCGAGCGGATATTTGTAGAGGAGAGAATCTACAAAAAGATAGAGGAGATGAGGACCCAGGAGAAGGTGGTACAGGCGGTTATAGAGGGGTTTAACCCCTTTCTCGACCAGGTGCCGAGGGGGAGGGTGACGGAAGAAGATGTGGAGCATCTGCTCAAAATACCCATTCGCAGAATCTCCCTCTACGATATAGAGAAGGCAAAAAGAGAGGTGGAGCAGATTAAAAACCGCCTCGAGGAGGTAGCCTACCACCTCTCCCATATAACCGAGTACGCCGAAGACTTCCTGGACACGCTACTCGAGGAGTCTGGGGGAGAGTTTCCCCGCCGCACAAAGGTGGGGTCCTTCGAGCGGGTAGAGGCTCGGGAGGCGGCCCAGCGTAATATGGAGCTGCGCTACGACGGAAAGAGCGGATATCTTGGCCTGGAAGTGAAGAGCGGAGAGGTGCTGTTTGAGGTGTCCCCCTACGACAGGGTTTTGGTAATACGCAAAGGGGGTACCTATTCGGTAGTGGAGGTACCTTCCAAGCTCTTTGTAGATACGGGAATGCTCTACTGCGGTATTGCGGATAAGGAGGAGCTGGCCAAAGAGACCTTTACCCTCATATACAAGGTACACAAGAGCGGAGATTACTACGTAAAGCGTTTTTCCATAGAAAAGTACATAACGGGGCGCTCCTACGAGCTGCTGCCGGCGGGAACAGAGGCAGCGGCCTTTACAAACCGTACCGACCAGGATATCGACATTAAATACAAGAAGAATCCCCGTTACAAAAAACTCGAGGAGCGTTTTCCCGTAGAAGAGTTTCTTGTAAAGAGCGTAAAGGCCTCCGGCGTCCGCCTCACAACGAAGGATGTACGCACGATCAAGATGGTAAAATCCCGGGGCGGTGTGAAACCCGGCGGCGCAAAAAACTCGGGTACGAAAACCTCCGGAGGCACAAAGAAAAAAAAGGGGAGCTCCTGATATATGCACGGCGAGCGGGAAAAACTTTCGCATCGAATTCTCTACGAAGATAACCACATTATCGCGATAAACAAACGTTCTTCGGAAATCGTGCAGACGGACTCCACCGGCGACCCGAGTCTTGCCCAGGCGGTAAAAGGTTTTATAAAAGCGAGGGACAAAAAGCCGGGCAACGTCTTTCTAGGTATTCCTCACCGGCTCGACCGCCCCACAAGCGGGGTGGTTATTTTTGCCAAAACGGATAAAGCTCTCGGGAGGATAGGGAAGCTCTTCAAGGAGAAGCAGATACATAAAGTCTACTGGGCGGTGGTAGACGCCATGCCTCCCCAGGATGAGGGGACCCTCCTTCACTATCTGGTAAGGGACCGTACAAAGAACAAGTCTTTTGCCCACAACAAAGAGAAACCCGGCTCGAAGAGGGCCGAGCTTTTTTTCAGGCTTATCGCCGCTACGGACAACTACTATCTCCTGGAGATCCGGCCAAAAACCGGACGCCACCACCAGATACGCGCACAACTTGCAGCGGCAGGATGCCGTATTAAGGGAGACCTCAAATACGGGGCAAAACGTTCCAATCCGGAAGGGGGCATACATCTCCACGCACGGGAGATTACCTTTGTTCATCCGGTAAAAAAGGAAGAGATTACAATTACCGCCGATCCTCCTTCCGATGTTTTATGGGACCAATTCGGGATAAGGTAGTCTTGAAAATTGCTGAGCGCGGACATATACTTTAGCGAGGAGGAAACACAGAAGTGTCCAGCGAAAAAGATCTTGAGCAGATTATACGCGCTTACTCTTTAAAAAAGGAAACTTCAAAAATAAGTCGTTACCAAATGGAAAAATATGCTGCTCATTGGTCCGAGGAGTTCAAAAGAAACAAGCCTGGATTTACCGATTTTAGCACCTATACTTCCGACAAATTCGACGATGTACTGGAATCGCTGGAAGAGAGGGGAGTTTTAGAGACAGGCAGGGATCAAAATAACTCCCAGGAATTAACCTATCTGCGTTTTTATCCTTACTTTGTAAATAAAATATACGGAGAGATAGAAAAGGACCCGGAAAAACCCTTTCCCAACGAACAGTTTTACGGCGGCTCATTTCCCAACTCGGTTGTAGAGGAGGTGGAAGTAAAAACGGAGTTTGTAGACGCTCTAAGAGAGGCCAACGAGAGAGGCGGAGTGGTCTACCGCTTTACTTTTCCGGAGGGGATACGCTCTCTGGTTGTTCTGCCGGATCTTCTTTTAAAAAAGATGCTCTCCCTCTGCACTTCGAAGATACGCAACTATCTTTCCCTTCAGAAGAACCATGAGTACGCCTATAACAAGCTTGTGGGGATGTTTCCCAATAAAGAGAGCAATCTGCGGGATATGTTTTCCAATATAATGACCCAGCAGAGCATGGCCTTGAATACGATACGGGATCCCGACGATTTTACCTTCCAGTTCTGGACAAATCTCTCTACCATGGTGGTAAACGAGTTTAGAGAAAAGGAGAACAAGCTGGACAGGGAGCACTCTTTCTGCCAGTCTGCATATCTTTTGGGTATGTACGCCCTGTATTACAAAAGCAAGAAGAAGGATAAAAGAGAGCGGGAGTTGGCAATGAAAGCGGCGGAGGAGAAGATAAAGAACCCTCCCTACTGCCACACCTTTTCCGATATCCACGGCTTTAAGGACAAAAACGGCTATCCGATTGCCCGGAAAGTCTCCAGAGAAGATCTTGCCCAGTTTTTGGATGCAAAGACAAAACAGGCCCCCGATGCCCCTCTTCCCAGTATTTTACGAGTCCGAACCGACGACAAGGGCGAGTTTTTTGCATCAAAGGAGCGGGCCCTCACCATGATTCTCCAGCGCTGCCACGGGGTAAGCCGTGAGATAAAGAACAACTATGTAAAAGAGTGGGCAAATGTTCTGGGGGATTACAAAAAACTCCCTGTAATGAACAGCCGAAAGCTCTTTCAGGAAGACATCTGGCGTAGAGTAAAAGAAAAGGATCCCATCCTCGCGGCGACCCTCAGGTTCGAGCTGGTGTACGTCCTCCTTAAAGAGACCAAACCCATAAAAGAGGTCTATTACGAGGCCCAGAGGATCCTCAACGAGAAGCAGGGCAGCCTTATACCCATAGACGAAATACTGCGTCTTGACCAAAAGCGGATTATTACCGAGGCGAGGACCCATCTGCCCCTCTGGAAAAGCATCCCGCTTGTCGGCCGTATCGGGGTCTATCTGGGCAAACTCTTCCGCTCCCTGGGAAAGAGGGCGGAAAAGAGGGATGCTCTTTCCAGAGAGTCCCGGGAGCAGGGGGCCGAAGAGGGACAGCCCTCGGCAAGAGAACCCCAGGGTGGAGAAAGTGGAGAAGGCAAAAAGGACGGCTCTTATGCCGGGACAAAAACCTTGGGGGCTCCCGCCTCTAAAACAGGCGCCTCCTCGGCTTCCCGGGAGGGTGAACGGAGAAAAGCGGAGATACAGCGGAGAAAAGAGTACAAAAAAGCTATGGAAAAACTTACCTCAGAGTATGTAGAGAGCGGCAGGAGCGTAGACGAGACTCTCAAGGAGCTCATGGAGGAGTGGAATCCGCTGGTCGACGGTCAGGCAAAAAAAGACCTGGTGGAGGATGTAAACTCGGCGGTTCGGGACTTTTTGCGTAAAATCCGGCGTAAAATGACATCGCCCCCCAACAGGGAGAGAATACAGAACCTCGCTTCCCAAATTGCGGAGTATCAGGCGTTTAGTCGAATAAAGCAGAAGAGAGCCTTCCAGAAGTATATAGAGCTGTACATGATAAAGCTTCTCGGGCAGTAGTATATTATCTTTAATATCTATATTGACACTGGTGAACAGGGAAACTATCCTTTACTGCAGTGATATTAAAAGAATGAGGGTGTAAAAACAATGAAGCTCAATACCGTAATTGTCGATGACGACGAGATGGTGCTGAAACTCCTGTCACAATACTTGAAGGATCGGGAGGAGCTGACGGTAAAAACAATGGCCACTCCCAAAGAGGCGCTGGAGATCTTAAACAAAGAGAAGGTACATATCCTTATCCTGGATATAGTAATGCCCGAGATGGATGGAATTACTCTTCTGGAAGAGGCAAAAAAGGTAGACCCCCTTACCCATGTTATTATGATGACCGCCGACTCAACCCTGGGGAGGGTAATAGAATCTTTGGGATACGGAGCTATGGACTTTGTAATGAAGCCCTTCGAAACTCCCGAAGATATTACGAGTGTGGTGGACGTCTCTATTCAACGTTGGGAACGCTGGAACCGGGTACTTAAAAAGACTGCTAAAAAGACTCTCACGGAGTAATTGATGAGCGAGACATCCCTAAGAGATCAATTTTTTAACGATTCTCTGGAGCTTCTTGCCGATGCGGAGGAGTACGTGCTTCAGCTCGAAAAAGAGGGGTTCGATAAGGATACGGTACACTCCCTTTTTCGTCTGTTTCATACGCTAAAGGGGAATTCCAATATGGTGGGAGAGGGCGAAATAAGTTCGCTTACCCATGCCCTGGAGTCGGAATACGATGCGGTGCGTAACGAGAAGGCGGAGCTGAGCGAGGGTCTGCTCCAGACAACCTTTGAGGTAATGGATCTGCTTACTTTCGTCTGTCAGGAGGGCGACTCCTCTCCCTACAAAGAGAAAATTGTGGATATGACCGACAAGTTCGGCAGTCCTCTCCAGGAAGAGAAGGGGGAACCGCAGATACACCTCTCGGATCACGAACAGTCAGGAGGTGGGGCCTCCGACAGAGGCTCCTCCGGCAGAGAGGCCTCCGAAGGCGGGGGAAGAAAAACCGGCGGGGAGCAGCGGGGGGATGCCCAGGGGGCTCGGAAGGATCTCGGGCAACAGGATCTTCGGCAGGAAGAGGGGCCGAGAGATTTCGACAACTGGCGTCCCATACTCGCCGCTTTTTATACCCTGGAAAAGTACGCCTGGAAGATGGCGGAACTGGGGACCGAAGAGGGCTGGGAAGATACTCTCATGGATTTGGGGATGGCCGCTATAGAACTGCGGAGCACCCTGGAGGACAATCTCGAGTTTCTCCAGCGCACAGCTGTGTATATGGAGAAGTTTGTCTCGACTCTCTCCCGGGAACAGCTCCCCTATTCGGAGATTGGTTACGAGCTCCTTTTTTTGCTGCTTAACGATTTTAGGCGGTTTATGTGGGAACGCCTCTACGGTCTCGGAGTATTCCGGCACTACAGAATAGACAGTACAGAGGCCCTCGAGGGTCTAGTGGACAGGCTCGGGGAAGAGGGTGTTTTGTATATTGTGGAACTTACCTTCAAGAGGGAGACATTTTTGAGGGAGGGGCCGCTGTTTAATAAACTGGAAAAGGTAAAACAGGCAGCACCTAACAGGGTTGTCTTTATAAGCCCCAGAATACCGCTGATGCAGAAGGCGACTGCACTGCTGGACCAGGCTCTAGAGGGGTTTCCTCAAATAGCTATGGACATCGAAGAAGGGGTACGAACACTGCTTGTAACGGAGGAATAGAGAGCATGGCAAAGAAAATTCTTATTATCGACGACTCGTTTCTTATAAGGAGCGGGCTCGAGGGCGCATTCAAAAAGAGCGAAAACTGGGACACCGTTGTGCTGGCGGAAGACGGCAAGAAAGGGCTGGAGAAGATAGAGTCGGAGAAACCGGATGTGGTTCTTATGGATATCGAGATGCCCGAGATGGACGGTATTACCGCCCTCAAGGAGATTGGAAAGAAGAAACGCTCCGGCGAAATTCCAAAGGATCTGCCCATAGTAATTTTAAGCGGTACCATGTACGAAAACGACGAGAACATCCGAAAGGCCAAAATGCTCGGTGCTGCGGATGTCCTTGCTAAGCCGGAGGGAAAGTCTTCCACCCTAAGTGTAAATATTCAGGAGCTTGAAGAGCGGCTGAAGAAAGTGTTATAATGCGACATGATAGAGGACGGCCAAAGCGTTTCTGATTCCAGGATCCTGATTGTTGACGATGTTCCCCAGAATATAACTATAGCTCAGGCAATACTCAAGAAAGACGGGTATTATATAAAAACTGCAGGGGACGGCGAGACTGCTCTGCGGATAGTCTCAGAGGATAATATAGATCTCGTCCTCCTCGATATAATGATGCCCGAGATGGACGGTTTTACCGTCGCCGAGAAGCTCCAGAATAGCAGCACAACCAGGGATATCCCAATAATTTTTCTTACCGCCCGCAACGATACCGAAAGCATAACCAGGGCCTTCCGGACGGGGGCGGTGGACTATATAACAAAACCCTTTAGGGGAGAAGAGCTTCGAATGAGGGTAAAAACCCACCTGAGGCTGCGTCACACCCAGCGGGCACTTCAGGAGGCCAATGCATCGAAGGACAGGTTTTTTTCGATAATCGCCCACGATTTGCGCAGCCCCTTTACCGCCCTTGTCGGGATGTCACAGTACCTGGCAAAGGGAATCGATACTCTTGACGCCAAAACGGCGAAGGAGTTTTTGGAGGGTATGCACAGGTCCTCTAAAAATGCCTTTAA
Source organism: Spirochaetaceae bacterium (assembly GCA_046539925.1). Taxonomy (GTDB): domain Bacteria; phylum Spirochaetota; class Spirochaetia; order DSM-16054; family Sediminispirochaetaceae; genus CAYFVU01. The sequence continues at coordinate 22,903 of JBKHFZ010000008.1, read as the reverse complement.
CCTTCTCGAGAATCTGCTGGAGTGGTCGAGGATGCAGACGGGAAGGCTGCCCATGTCTCCCAAAAAAGTGAATTTATACGAGATTCTCGAGGATAATCTCTCCCTCCTCTGGGTAAACGTGGAAAACAAGGATATTACTGTAGAGAATAAACTCGGCAGGGAGGAAACGGCCTGGGCCGACGAAAACGCTGTAAATACGGTTTTTCGAAATCTACTCTCTAACGCGGTAAAATTTACCCCAAAGGAGGGGGTTATATCGATATACAGCCGAAGAACGGAAGAAGGAGTAGTTGTAACGGTAGAAGACTCCGGTGTGGGGATGGATCAGGAGACGTTAAACAGTCTCTTTCGCATAGGTGTACGCAGCAACTCGACCCGGGGAACGGAAAAAGAGAAGGGGACAGGGTTGGGCTTGATATTGTGCAGGGATTTTGTAGAGCGCAACGGCGGAACGCTGTCCGTAGAGAGCGAGCCGGGTAGAGGTTCAAAGTTTTCCTTTACTCTGCCTGTGGAACCAGTAACAGAGGAGGAAGAACATGTATAAATTACCATTATCCGAGCGAAATAGTACGGTACAGGAGAGCCCGATAAGAAAGCTCGCCCCCTACGCCGAAGAAGCCAAAAGACAGGGGGTGCATGTGTATCACTTGAATATAGGCCAACCCGATATCGCCACTCCCGAGGCAATGAGGAAAGCCTATTCGGAAGTTCCCGATGTTGTTGCCTACGGCCCGAGTAACGGGTTGCCGGAGTTTAGGGAGGCCCTTGCCTCCTACTACCGCGGCTGGGGGGTGGATATAGATTCTGAACAGCTGCTGGTTACCAACGGGGGGAGCGAGGCAATAATTTTTGCCTTAATGGCTGTAACCTCCCCGGGGGACGAGATAATAATCCCAGAACCCTACTACGCCAACTACAACAGTTTTGCCGCAATGGTTGGCGCCAAAATCGTACCTGTTGCTACCTCGCTTGAAACCGGCTTTCATCTTCCCGGGATAGAAGAGTTCGAGGCAAAGATTACCGAAAAGACCCGGGCGGTCCTCTTTAGCAATCCGGGAAACCCCACCGGAGCGGTTTTTAGCAGGGAGGGGCTCGAGGAGCTCGCGGATCTAGCAAAGAGAAAGGGGCTTTATCTTATATCCGACGAGGTCTACCGGGAGTTTACCTACGAAGGGGCGGAGGCAATTCCCCTTCTCACGTTTCCAGGCTTGGAGGAACACGCGATTACCGTAGATTCGATCTCCAAACGGTACAGCGCCTGCGGTGCCCGTATCGGAGCTCTTGTTACAAGGAACGAGAGGATACGCAAGCTCGTACTCCGTTTTGCCCAGGCTCGGCTCTGCCCTCCCACAATAGACCAAATTGCTGCGGTTGCCGCAATCAACTCTCCCCAGGGGTACCTCGAGGAGGTTGCCGAGGAGTACCGTCTGCGCCGGGAGACCGCAATTGCAGGTCTGGCAGATATGAAGGGTGTTACCTACTCCAGGCCGGAGGGTGCCTTCTACCAGATAGTAGAGCTGCCGGTACCCGATGCCGAAGAGTTTGCCCTCTGGCTTCTGAGGGACTTTCGAAAAGCGGGCGAGACAATTATGGTGGCTCCCGCCCAGGGCTTCTACGGGACCGAAGGGCTCGGCCTCAAGCAGATTAGAGTGGCCTATGTGCTCAACGCGTCCAAGATGAGGCGTGCCTTCGATATCCTCACAGCGGGAGTTGAGGATTACTCGGAGGTAATGAGTCTTCCTCTCGGTGGGTAATCTCCTCTACAACCTCGGAGGTTGTCTTTGACTCTTCGGGTTTCTTCCCTGCGACCCCTGGAAAGATAATCCCCCGTCCGGTTTTTCCGTCTATTTTAACGGTGAGCGGATTCTCGAAGCGGACATGCCGGAAAAACGAGTCTTCGAACTCCGGTTCCATTTGCTTCAAATACTCTTCGTTAAAAATACCGTCGTTGACAAAGGGGTTGATGGTCAAGTAGGCGTTCTGCAGACTCGTGAGGTTCTGGAAAAAATGAGTCCCCTGACTCGGGTCGACCCTGAAATTGGAGAGCCCCATCTCCACGATAACCCGGGCGTTGGAAATTTGCGCCCAGGAGGTGGGAATGCCGAGCCAACTGTCGCTCGAACCGAGTCTTCCCGGTACTGTAAGGATATATCCACGCTCCTTTTGCGCGAAGGCCTCGTTCAGTTCCCCGATCTTTTGAGCCATCTCTTTTGTGTGGGCCGGATCAAAGGCCTCCGGTTTCACGTACACGAGGTCGTGGAGCTCGTCGTAGATACCGTTCCCCATCGCCTTGTTGGAATAGATAATGGTACTCTCCGGGGGGTGCTCCTCTATCTCTATCTCCTCCTGTTCCGCCCCCTCTACAATGGGACGTATCTGCAGAAAGCTGAACACATTGAGCCTCTCCTTGGGCGTGTCCAGATTGACGGCAAACTCTATCTCTATAGGGGTATTCATCGCCTGTCTACCCATCTCCAGCAGAGTCTGAATAATATCGGCGAGGGGAAACATATTGTATTTCAGGATGCTCGCGAAGGTAAGTACCCTTTTGCCCTGGTAACTTACCCCGTCCCTTAGTACATGGTTCTGAAAATCGTAGGTGGATGCGGTATACTTGAGAGAGCCGTGGGGTTCGGCCTCTTTTACATCAAAACGGCGTACACACCTTCCGTCGGTTTGTTCGGGATGAAAGGAGTCGGGATTCATGTCTATGGCGTAGAAACTCTTCTGTGTAGTTTTAATGGCGGAATCCGTGTCGGCAAGCTGCATGATTTTTTTGGGATATTTGGGAGAAAACCGCAGCGAGGTCTCTCCATCTACCACCGTCTTCCCAAGACCGAAGGCGATGTTTACAATGCCGTCTTCCTGTTTCTCGTTTTCTATTGGGTAGAAGTTGAGTGACCGCGCCACTCCCGCTATATTGGGGTAGCACATATCTCCGTAGTTGGTGCCGGTAACCTCCTGGATAATAACACCCATCTTCTCCTCTTCCACCATGTTGCCTGTAGCTTTCATGTAGTCTTTACTGTTTTTGAAGTAGGTGGAGGCGTAGACCATTTTTATCGCATTGGAGAGATCCTGGAAGCGGTGCTGAAAATCCTCGTGATTGTTGGGCAGCATATACGTATCGTATATACCGGCAAAAGGCTGGTAATGGGAATCTTCCAGAAGGCTTGAGGAGCGGACCGCTATAGGGTTTGTAACTACTTTTAGTATTGCGCTTATATCGTCGTTGATCCGCTCCGGCAGAGCGGCATCGAGAAAGGCCTTTTTCATTTTGGTATCGTCGGCATCGGAAAGAGCTGTCTCGTAGAGATTGTTCAGCTCCATAAAGTTGTCGAAAATCTGGGTGGTAAGCACCACGGTGCGGGGAATTGAAATAACCACTCCGGAAAATTTATAGCTCAGACGCTTGAGTTTGAGCTGCAGGTCGATAAATGCCAGGCCCCTGCCTTTACCGCCGAGGGAGCCGGAGCCGATACGGGAAAAAAAGGAGATCTCGTCGAACCGGTCCCGCTGAAACTCGGCTATAGTCCCGCGGCCCTCCTGGATTCTAAACTCTTTTATCGCGTCTATTATAAATCTTTTCGATTCCTTAATGTCCTCGAAGTCGGAGAGCTGTACCGGACGCAGGTATACCGCAAGGGTAAACAGGGCTCGAGCCTTGAGCCATTTTGAGAAATCGTTGTTCTTTACATGAAACTCAAAGGAGTCGTCGGGAACCTCCATTAGACGGTGCTGCAGGTCCCACAGATCGTGGGCGCTCATAATGGGCGAGAGGGTTTTGGGATCTCTAAACACGAACTCCCCAAAGCCGTAGTTCAGTCGGATATACTCGCCCAACTCCTTGAGCAGGGCTTTGGAGTTTTTATGGATAAACGAGGCTTTGTAGTTCTCTGCATCGTTTTTATGCTCCTCTCTACTCGACTGGAGGAGAATCGGCAGTTCTCCGTCTTCCCGACGGATATGCTCGCTAAGCTTGAGCCCAGCCCGCTTGTCGATTTTTCCGCCCTTTCCGTAGGCAACGTCGGTAATAATACCGAGGAGATTCTTTTTGTAGGTTTCGTAGAGGTGCAGCGCTTCTTCGTAGGTTCGTGCAAGAAGTATTTTTGGCCTTCCCCTCATACGCATGGTCTGCTGCCACTCGTTGAGCCCCTCGGTCATAAGGCAGCGGGCCTGCTGGAACAGGGTGCGGTAGATCATGGGCAGGTAGCTGGAGTAATAGCGTACCGAGTCTTCCACAAGAATAATGGTCTGCACTCCTACGGTGTTTGCATCGTAGGCTACGTTCATCCTGTCCTCGATAAGTTTGACCATAGCCAGGAGAATATTGGGGTTTCCCTGCCAGGAGAAGATGTAGTCGATGGAGCTCAGGTCGGTATTGTGAAGTTTTATGAGTGTCTGCCTGGTGGAAATAGGGGTAAGAACAATTATCGGTTTGGCTGGGTAGCTCTGCTTTATTTTTTGGGCAAGATTGATGGCGTTAAGGTCGCCGATGTTGAGCATGGTAATTATCAGGTCAAAAGAGCGCTTCTCCAGCATTTCAAAGGCGTCGTGGGCGCTGGAGACCTGTGTAAATTTCGGCGGATAGCGCAGGTTGAGGGTTACATACTCCTGGAAGAGGAGTTCGTCTATTCTTCCGTCTTCTTCGAGCATGAATTTGTCGTATTCGCTGCAGACGAGGAGAATCTCGCCCACCCGATTGGCCATGAGCTGTTTAAACGGAGTCTCTTTAAAAAAATAGCGATCCGCCATATTGGAGAGTGTTCTTTCCATAATAATAGTATAACAGAGGAGATTCTAAAAATCGAGTATTCCTGGATGGATAAGATATGAATATTGCTGTACCATATTATGAAACAATAAAAAATATTATTACAAATTGAGTATATTATATAGATAACTAAAATATTTTGCGGAAATAACAAAAATAACGGATTAATGGATAAAAAAAGCTTGACTGCAGCATCAATCCGGGATAGAGTAATATGCAGTAAATCAGACGGAGGAGCATATGTATAATCTTGATCATTTTATGACAGAGCTGGAAGGGAAAAACCCTGCCGAACCTGAGTTTATTCAGGCGGTAAGAGAGGTAACCGAATCCATTATCGATGTAATTAACGAGAATCCTGCCTACTTAAACGCAAAAATTTTGGAAAGAATAACAGAACCGGACAGGGTAATCCAATTCAAGGTGGAGTGGGAGGACGACAGCGGGCAGGTAAATGTAAATCGCGCGTACAGGGTACAGTTTAACAACGCCCTCGGTCCCTACAAGGGGGGGCTTCGGTTCCATCCGAGTGTAACCCTGGGGGGGCTCAAGTTTCTCGGTTTCGAGCAGACCTTCAAGAACAGTCTTACAACCCTGCCCATGGGCGGCGGTAAGGGCGGTTCGGACTTTAACCCCAAGGGAAAGTCGGATAACGAAATTATGCGGTTCTGCCGCTCTTTTATGACGGAGCTGCACCGGTATATCGGGCCGGATACCGACGTTCCCGCAGGCGATATAGGAGTAGGCGGCCGCGAGATTGGCTTTCTCTATGGGCAGTACAAGCGGCTCCAAATCGAGAATACCGGAATACTCACAGGTAAAGGTCGCGGATGGGGCGGTTCCCTTATCCGGCCGGAGGCTACCGGTTTTGGATCGATGTATTTTACCAAGCACATGCTGGAAGCTCACAACGAGTCTATGGAGGGCGCACGCATTTCGGTTTCCGGATTCGGGAACGTAGCGTGGGGCACATGTATGAAGGCTACGGAGCTCGGCGGAAAGGTGGTTGCTATTTCCGGACCCGACGGCTATATACTCGACGAAGACGGAGTAAACACCCAGGAGAAGTGGGACTACATGCTCGAGCTCCGGGCGAGCAACAACGACATTGTCTCTCCCTACGCAGAGAAGTTCGGGGCAAAGTTCTTCCCCGACCAGAAACCCTGGGGGGAGAAGGTGGATATAGCGGTTCCTGCAGCCATCCAGAACGAGTTAAACGGAGAAGACGCGCAGAAGCTTATCGATAACGGCGTCAAGTACGTAGCAGAGACTTCAAATATGGGGTGTACCGCAGATGCAATAGAGAAGTTTCATAAAGCAAAGATTCCCTTTGGCCCTGGCAAAGCGGTTAACGCCGGGGGTGTAGCGGTATCCGGTCTCGAGATGACCCAGAACGCGACAAAACTCTCCTGGACTGCCGAAGAAGTGGACGAACGACTCAAACAGATTATGGGCGATATCCACGAAGCCTGTGTACGTGAGGGGCGCGAGTCCGACGGCTATATAAACTACGCCCGCGGTGCAAACATCGCCGGCTTCAAGAAAGTGGCGGACGCTATGCTCGATATGGGCTTTTGAGCCAATCCCAAAGGGCAATAAAAAACCGTGAGTTCCGGTTTATCGGAGACTCACGGTTTTTTTTGTGGTTCTATAGGCAACGACGGTTAGGTCCCTCTATATAATCTATTTTGTATACACCATGTCTCTGATTGCCCCGGAGGTAAGTTTTGCCGCGCGGCGCTTCATGAGGGCAGGTTGAAAATCCTCGGCGGGTTCATTGCCGAACAGTCCGAGCCTGAGCATAGCCTCGGCGTTAAGAATGGAAGCTCCTGCTGCGCCTCGAACCGTGTTGTGGCCCATTATCACCATACGGTAATCGAGGACTTTGCAGGGTCTGAGTCTTCCAACCAGAGTAGCCATACCGTTTTCCAACCATACATCACGGGCCGGTTGGGGTCTGTCCGGTTCCTCCATAAAAAGAATGGGGTGCTGCGGGGCCGAAGGCAGTTCGAGCTCCTGGGGTATACCGCGGAATCCGGCCATTACACTGCGAAGCTCCTCTATAGGGGCTTTTCTTTTGAGGGAGAGAGAGACGGTCTCGGTGTGTCCGTCTACTACCGGCACACGGGCGCACTGGGCGCTTACCGCGAAATCGGCATCTATAACTCTTCCGCCGGCAAGGGTTCCCAGTATCTTCTGGCTCTCCTCTTCTATCTTCTCTTCCTCCCCCCCTATATAGGGTATTACGTTTCCCACGATGTCGTAGGAGGAGACTCCGGGATAGCCCGCGCCGGAGATGGCCTGCATGGTGGAGACTTGAACGGACTGCACACCAAAGGTCTCTTCGAGGGGAGCAAGGGCCATTGCAAGAAACATGGTTGAGCAGTTGGAATTGGTCACTATCGCCCCTCTCCACTCCTGGGAGGCAATAAGGCTGAAATGATCGGGATTTATCTCGGGGATTACCAGGGGAACTGCAGGATCCATCCGGTAGTTTTTTGAATTGCTTATTACAACGTGCCCTCTGTCTGCATACGTACGTTCCGCCTCTCCCGCTACAGAAGAGTCGAGGCCGGAGAAGAGTATGGGACTTTCCAGAAAATCCTCCAGACCCTTTACCTGCATTCCCCCTGGATGTTCAGGAATTGGTGTGTTCTGTTTCCACGAACAGGCTTCTTTGTACGTCTTTCCGGCGGAGCGTTCGGATGCCACAAGTTCTGTTATTTCAAAATAGGGGTGTCCATCCAATAGGGAGATAAATTTTTGCCCTACGGTTCCGGTTGCTCCAAGTATTGCAACGTGTACTCTCTGATTCATGACGTACCTCCAGTCGGTTCGTGTTGTTATCATAGTAACAAAGTGTTACTATGTGTTCCTTATGTTATTGATTATAGGAAATTGTGTCAATAGTTTAGACAAAAAAGATGAGGTTTTTCAATAAGGTGTGTGGGAGTCTATGGTACTGGGGAGCAGCGGTAAAGTCTTATGCCTCGGTATTCTGTTGTAGAAGAAACGCCTCTTTATCGGAAAGGCTTCCTCCCGCAATATCCGCGCTCTCGAACTCACGCTTTTCGTTAAAGTAAAAAACTGCCTCGGCTTTTTCGATGCTGCGGGGGCCGATTATGGTTTTATTTGAAAAATAGGTACCTTTTTTGTAATCCGGAGCGAGGTCGTGCTGCGGGTCGAGTCTGAGCCGTACGATTTCGCCGCCCTTATCAAGTTTTACATAAAGATAGATACCTCTGTCTTCCTGTGTATCGGCGGAGTTTTTCCCGCCCTGCAGAGCGGAGGCTATTTTATTTATTAAGCCCATACTTTTCATCCTCCTGTTGTGTAACAAAAAAGGCCGCCCCGTTAAGGAGCGGCCCATGGTTTTCTCTTAAAACATCCCCTTTACTTTACCCGACTCGGTATCCACGTCTATCCTGCGGTAGGCTGGGTCCGAAGCGGTTCCGGGCATCAGTTTAATGTCTCCCGCGAAGGGTACAATAAGCTCTGCTCCGTGGTAGACGGACACATCCTTAATCGGCAGGGTCCAGCCCTTTGGGCGACCCTTAAGGCTCGGGTCGTGGGAGAGGCTCTGCTGGGTTTTTGCCACACATACACCGTATGTAGAGACCTCCGGGTCCTCGGCAACCCTTTTGAGCTTTTTCTCCGCCTCCTCCGAGTAGGTAACTCCGTCGGCGCCGTACACCTCTTTGGCAATGCGCTCTATGCTCTCCTTTGTAGGAGTGTTTCCGTCGTAGAGGCGTTTAAAATTGCCCGGCTCTTCGGCGGCTTCTATTACCGCTTCCGCGAGTTCCCGAGCTCCTTCGCCTCCCTTGAGCCAGTGCCTGGAGAGGGCTACCTTGGCTCCGGCCTTTTCGGCGGCTTCTCTCACTATCTTTCGTTCCGCCTCTGTGTCGGTGGGAAAATCGTTAATTGCCACAACAGGGGTAATACCGCTCTTTTTTACGGTCTCTATGTGGTGTACGAGGTTTTCTACACCCTTTTCGACAAGTTCCGTATTCTCCTTGGTATAGGCCTCGTCGAGGGGTTTTCCGGGGGTAACCGTAGGTCCGCCGCCGTGCATCTTGATCGCACGGATGGTGGCTACAATTACCGATGCATCCGGGGTAAGGCCGCTGTAGCGGGTCTTGAGGTTCCAGAATTTTTCAAAACCGATATCCGCGCCAAATCCGCTTTCGGTTATATGGTAGTCGGACATCTTAAGGCCCAGTTTGTCCGCTATAACCGAGGATTGTCCAATCGCAATGTTGGCAAAGGGACCGGCGTGTACAAAGACAGGCTGTCCCTCCAGTGTCTGCATAAGGGTCGGATTTATCGTTTTTATCATTATAGCCGTCATTGCGCCGTCTACTTCGAGGTCTCCGGCAGTTACGGGCTCTCCCTTCTTGTTATAGCCGAGGGTCATCTTGGCTATCCGGTTTCTCATGTCCTTGAGGTCGTTTACCACTGCCAGAATGGCCATGAGCTCGGAGGAGACGGTAATCTGGAAGCCCGACTCCATCATAAATCCGTCCATCTTCCCGCCGATACCCATAATTATTTTTCTAAGGGCCTGGGCGGAAAAGTCTATAGTCCATCCGGTAGCGGGATTGTTGGGATCGATATTCAAGCGCTGGAGATTCTTCTTTGCCAGAGTTTTGTCGCCGTAGTTGAACTCGTGCTGAATGCGGGAGCTGAGGGCAACCATACCGAGGTTATGAGCATTAGTGATGGCGTCGATATCTCCGGTAAGGCCCAGGCTGAATTCACTGAGGGGTATGCACTGCGACAGGCCGCCGCCCGCTGCCGAACCCTTGATGTTAAAGGTAGGCCCGCCCGAGGGCTGCCGGATTGCCCCTGTTACCTTCTTGCCCAGTGCTCCGAGTCCTTCTACCAACCCCATAGAGGTTGTTGTTTTACCTTCGCCCAGTGGGGTGGGAGTAATTGCGGTTACTTCTATGTATTTACCGTTCTTCCTGCCGCCGACTCTCTCCATTATCTTTTTGTAGTCCACCTTGCCCAGGTAGTGACCGTAGGGGAGAAGCTCCTCCTCTTCTATACCGAGTTCCTCCGCCAGCTGATAGATTTTTTTCATGTCCTTTTCAGCTTCCTCTGCAATTTGCCAATCTTCCATTTTTGTGGGATCCAATTTAGCCATAATACCTCCTATTATGTATAGTAAAAAATATATATGAAACTTTCAGTAAACACAAGATAAAGCAATTATAGTAGAAGAGAGAGTACAATGCAAGCGTACCGCTTTGCAGGCGCAACAGTTTGCAACAAAGATTAGTTGGTAAGCCCGGCAACGGCGGCGCCTATAAGGGGAGCATTGTCCAGCGCTACAAGATGCACGTAGTGCCGGTACCGTTCTTCGAGCTCTCGCTTGAGGTAGTATTGGGTATAAAACTGGAGGCGCCGGGTCTTATAAAAAGTTGTCCCGTCGGCGCATACCGCCGCGGGGCAGGAAGGATTCTCTCCGCTTCCGCCGTGAATAACAGCAGCGGAAATGTTGAGTGCGGCGAGTTTTCCCGCCCTTTCCACTATGTTGTCCAATAGAATGTAGGCGGAGAGTCTGTCTTTCTCGGCATCTTTCCCGGAAAAGGCTGCCGCGATCCCGCTGGAGGTGCCCTCCATAGGCGATCGAAGAAAGCGGTCGAGAGCGGCGGTTTCTACGGAGGGGAGACTGGAGATTCTCTCTGCTGTCTCCGGGGAGAAAAGGCCGTTCTCCCCGGCGCTTTTGAGCAGGGTATGCGCAAGGGGGCCGAGATACGCGCCGGAGACCATCTTTTCCATCCGGTAAGAGCCGGGAGATTTGGTGCTTGCGTCGAGTTCCTCGTCCGCCCTGCCTCCGGGAAATCCGTCGAAACCGCCGGATTCCATATTGACGATCTGGCTTCTCCCCGCGGGAAGAGAATCGATTTTCCCAATAACGCTGTTATGCTCCACGTAGGCACAGTTGAGGCCGGTACCGAGGATAAACCCGAGGTAGCCCCCATAACGCTCCCGCCCTCCTGCGGCCTTTGCCGCAAGAAGGGTGGCCACCGTGTCGTTCAGTACTACTACGTGCGGCACCCCTTGGGCAAGCTGGGCGCCGGCCCTCAAGAGCGCCTCCTTCAGCCGGAGCCCCACGTACTCGCCCTCCACTTCGGGAGCATCGATCTCCTTGGAGAAGTGGAGGAGCTTTCCATCCCTCTCGGGGGTAATTTCGGTGGGATAGGAGAAGCAGAACCCTATAGAGTCGGCAGAGCCCCAGAGATGTACCGCTTTATCTGCCAGACTGTCGAAGAACTCATCTCTCTTTACATACCCTGTGCTGCCGGGCATGGGAGATTTACTGTAGTTCTCGACTAATGGGGTACCGTCGGCGTCAAAGCTTACCAGGGCGGTACGAAAGTTTGTCCCCCCCGCATCCAGTACAAGCACCCTTTTATTCAGGGGAATTTCCCTCTCCGCCTCTATAAAGGTGGGGATCATTGCCAAAGAAGACTCCCCGCCGGAAAGCCCCGCATCCATCTCGCCTTTCATCGCTTCGAGGATGGCGTCGAAGTGGACGTTTTCAGCGTGCATACCCGTTTCCAAGAGAAACTCGCGCGCCTGTTTCCCCGTGTTTTTTACGATGGAGCTATCCATTACTCTCTTCTCCTTATAAATCTGCTAAGCGGCGAATCGGCTCTAAAATCAAAGAGAAGGTAGCTTATAGTTCCCCTCTTGTTTATAACCGGTACAACCGTGTACGCACTCTTGCTCTTACTTTCCTCCTCCTTCGGCTTCATCGAGAAGGAGCGGCGGGCCTCGACCTCCCTAAGCACCAGGGGTACAACGAGTTCTTCTTCTACATTCTCTATGGAGGTTCCCAGGAGTTTTGCCTTAGCCCTCTCCGTCCGTTTTTCATACTTCCGGCTCACATAGAGGATGGTTCCTGTTATATCCGTAACCGCAAGCGGAGCATCCGAATCGGCAATAAGAAGAGAAACAAGTTCCGCCTGGCCGGAGAGTTTTATGGACTGCTGTTCGTTTACCCGCATAATAGAGTGGTATAACTGCTTCAAGGTGTATCCAAGGGAGCCAAAGGTCCGGGAGTGCAGCTGAAGAGCGGGGGAAGCGGTGCCTCCGAGTGTTGTTATTCTCTTGAGCTTCTTCTCCACGCGTACACGATATGTATAGATGCCAGCGAAAAAGAGAGAGAGAATCAGGCTGCCGGCGACAGAGATGTAGAGGAGCTGTTCCGCCGCTATCTTCGGGTTTTTCGCCTGGAAGGGACCGGGATAGAGCCGGTAATACCCCAGGATCCCGCAGGTAAGAATAATTGCCAGGGAGGCACACAGGAAAAGAAACAGCCTTCGTGTCGAGATAAGCAGCATTTTACAGCTCCTCTCTAAACTGTTCTATAGCGTCGTTTTTTCCCACCACAAGAAGAATATCCTGACCTTCCAGGATGGTAGAGGGGACGGGAAAGAGAACCTCCTCGGTCTTGTTGGGGTTGCCAATTTCGTCAACCGAGAAGATCGTCCTTTTTACCGCAACTATGTTGATGCGGTGCTTTTTCCTCAAGTCCAACTGGTCGAGTCTTTTCCCGGCGAGTTTTTCCGGAAGATAGAGCTCCGCCAGGCTTATGGTGTCGGAAATTTGTGTTCTGTCGAGCACCTCCGGAGAAGAGAGTCTCTGAGCTATCCGTTTGCCCTCGTCGATCTCCAGGTTAACTACCTCGTCGGCTCCTACCTGCCGCAGGACCTGCATATGGAGTTCCGATATCGCCCTGGCCAAAATATAAGTAATTCCCATCCTTTTGAGGAGGGCGGTTACGAGAATGCTTGCCTCTATGTTGTCGCCTATGGCTACAATGGCTACATCCACGTCGTCGAAGGGGATTTGGGAGAGTGAATCCTCTTCGGTGGCGTCTATCATTACAGCCTGGGTTACCGTGTCTTTTATCCGCTCTATGAGTTCGCTCCTATTATCTACGGCAATAACCGAGGCCCCCTGGGCTATAAATGTCTCGCAGAGCTGGCTGCCGAATGTACCAAGACCGATTACCACGTAGACTTTCTCTTTAGCCATGATGCACCTCCATGCATTAAATAGAAATATCGCCCCTGGGATAGGAAATACTCACACCCCCCGGCGGCTTCGCCGCCGCGGCAAGAATGGTAAGCGGGCCGAGACGGCCCAGGAACATCAGAATTACAATAACCGTTTTCCCTGTCCATGTGAGGGAGGAGGTAATTCCCCTGGATAGCCCTACCGTACCGAAGGCGGATACAGCTTCGAATAGAATATCGCCATAGTTCTGCTGTTCGCTGAAGCTCAGTACGGTAGTACCCGCACCTATGGATATAATCCCGAAGAGCAGTACGAGAAAGGCCTTTTTTATCTGTTCCGAAGATATCGAATAGCGCAGCAGGACCACATCGTCCCTCCCCGCGAGCACCGCCTTTACATAAGAGAGTATAACCGCGGCGCTGTTAATCTTGATTCCCCCGGCGGTACTGCCCTGGGCAGCCCCGACAAACATAAAGACCATCATTATAGTTATAGTCCCCGCGGCGAGGGAACCGATGGGAACGGTATTAAAGCCTGCTGTCCTCAGGGTAACGGACTGAAAAAACGCGGCAAGATACTGTTCCGCGGTGGAGAGTTCGGCAAGAACCCCTCCGTGTTCGCCGCCGTAAAAGAGAAACATCCCCAGAAGCAGAAGAATTGCCGTGCCCGCCAACACAACCCTGGAGTTAAGCGAGAGACCGGCAGGTTTGTGCGGCAGATCCCCGGCGCTTTTTTTTGCAGCACCCCTATTCTCGATGCCGATCTTGCCGTTTGGAAGCCTGAGCCGAAGCGCGCGGAGAACTTTGGGCAGACCTCCGCGGAAGGCGGTGGTTACCTCTATAATAACGGCAAAACTGATTCCGCCAAGGATAATAAGCAGAGCCAGTGTACCGTTTACCGCGGCGTTACCGCTCATCCCCTCGAAACTGTCGGTAAAAAGGGCAAAACCCGCGTTGCAAAAGGCGGAGACCGCGTGAAAGATGGAGAAAAAGATCGATTCTCCCACCTCTCCCCGGGCTTCCAGAAAAGACGGCAGAAGGAGGAGCGCCCCGGCCGCCTCTATTGCAAAGGTGGCGTAGATAATGGAACGGACCCTTTTGGAGAGGCTGTTCATGTTTTCTTCGCTCAGCATATAGCTAAGGAGCATTTTCTCCTTGAGAGAGATTCTCTGTCTGGTAGAAAAAACGGCAAAATAGGAGAGTATCATAATTCCCAGGCCTCCTATCTGAATAAGCAGGAGTACCGTAATTTTGCCCCAGATCGAAAAGACGGTGGCGGTGTCCACGACAATAAGGCCGGTAACACAGACCGCGGAGGTAGAGGTAAAGAGCGCGTCGATAAACGAAAGGCCTCCGGTATCGGCGGTGGAGAAGGGGAGCATCAGCAGGAGGGTGCCGGCAATTATCACCAGAAAAAAGCTGAGGAGGATGGTCTGGGCCGGTTTAAGGGCAAACCCCTCGAATAAAGAGGAGACCCTGTGCCGGCGGGGGAAGAGAAGGGTACCTGTGGAATGACTCGGGGCAGTGTGTGTGCCGGGTGTTTTGCCGCTGTCTTTATTCATATATCGGGACAAAGAGTACTACAAAGCTCTCTTTAATGCAATTTCCACGGGGGAAGTTTAAAAAGAGACTGGAGCTGAAAAATTGCCTTGAAGGGAGCACGAAATTATTATAAGGTAAGTGGGTGGTTAGGACCCCAATTCCCGATAAGGATCTGTATTCCCGAATCATCTTCTAGAGTAATTCGAGGAAATTCCGATACAACAAATTTTAGTGTAAAGAAACTGGGAGGCTTATCTTGGCTAAAAGTACGAAAAACCCGCTTAAACCCCTGGGCAGGAAAATTTTTCTCGATCGCTACGCTTTAAAGGATGGGCAGAAGAGTTCTCTTAAAATTAACGATGTAGTGGTAGTTGTGAGTAACCCCGAAACCGGACAGCGGGAGATTGGTACTGTCAAAGATCTGAAAAACGGCGAGGCTGTGGTAAAACTGGAGGAGGGGAGTGAACTTACTCTTTCCCTCGAACATATAGACAAACCGGTGGAGACGGATCCCGCCCACATGATAAAGCGGGTAGCCCGGGGAATTGCCGTGGAGGAGCCCGAAGAGGAGAGGGCAAAGTGGGAGGAGCGGTTCCAGTGGCTCTTGGAGGACTGGAAGTTTGTCCCCGGAGGCAGAATCCTCACCGGAGCGGGAACGGATCAAAACCTTACCTACTACAACTGTTACGTTATACCCTCACCCAAAGACAGCCGGGGGGGGATTATGGAGTCTCTCTCCCAGATGACCGAGATAATGTCCCGGGGCGGCGGAGTGGGAATAAACCTCTCCAGTCTCAGGCCTCATCACGCCTACGTAAAGGGAGTTAACGGAAGGTCGAGCGGTTCGGTCTCCTGGGGAGCGCTCTACAGTTTTGTAACCGGACTTATAGAGCAGGGGGGCAGCCGCCGCGGTGCTCTGATGCTCATTCTCAACGTATGGCATCCCGATATTCTCGAGTTTGTGCAGAGCAAGCGGAAGATGGGTCAAATTACCAATGCAAATATAAGCGTGGGTATAACCGACGATTTTATGAAGGCGGTAAAGGAGGACGGCGACTGGGTGCTCGGGTTTCCCGACACATCGGACCCGGAATACGATACAAAGTGGAACGGCGATATAGGAGAGTGGAAGCGGTTGGGTAAAAAGGTTGTCGCCTATAAACAGGTAAAGGCAAGAGATGTATGGGACAGCATAATAGAGAGTGCCTGGGCCAGCGCGGAGCCGGGGATTTTCTTTGTAGACCGCTACAACGCCATGAGCAACTCCTGGTACTATGCCGTTATCAACTGTACCAACCCCTGCGGAGAGCAGGGTCTTCCCCCCTGGGGAGTATGCAATCTGGGAGCTCTTAACCTCGCCTGTTTTGTAAAAGAGGGAAAAGTGGACTGGGAGAATCTGGGGAAAACGGTCCGGTATGCCGTTCGTTTCCTCGACGACGTAATAGACAATACTCCCTACTTTTTTGACGAGAACGAGAGACAGCAGAAATCCGAGCGCAGGATCGGTCTCGGTTCTATGGGGCTTGCGGAGATGCTTATTAATCTCAAAATCCGATATGGAAGCTCCGAATCCGAGGAGTTTCTGCAAGAACTCTACAAGTTTATAGCCGAGCAGGCGTATACGGCCAGCGCCGACTACGCGGCGGAGAAGGGGAGTTTTTCCAGTTTCGACGCCGACAAGTACCTGCAAAGCGGCTTTATGCAGCAGATGGACAAAGGGATACGCGAAAAGATAGAAAAGCAGGGAATAAGAAACGTAACCCTCCTTACCCAGGCGCCTACGGGCACCACCGGGACGATGGTGGGAACCTCCACCGGGATAGAGCCCTACTACTTTTGGGAGTGGGAGCGAAAGGGACGGATGGGTACCCACACCGAAAGGGTGGATGTGTACGACAGATGGAAAAGGGCCAACGAAGAGGAGACCCGGCTGCCGGATTACTTTGTTACCGCCATGGACCTTACACCGGAGGAGCATGTGAGGGTTCAGGCGGCTATCCAGAAGTGGGTGGACTCGAGTATATCCAAGACAAGCAACATGCCTAACCACTATACCCTCGAACAGACCAAGGAGCTCTACGAGCTCATGTACGACCTCGGCTGCAAGGGAGGTACTATCTACCGGGACGGCTCCCGGGACGAGCAGGTGCTCAACCTCAAGAAAGAGAGCGAGGAAGAGGCGGAGAGCAAAAAAGCTACCGTGGAACCGGAGAAGCTTCGCCCCAGGGTACGCCCCACTACTCTCCACGGAATAACCTACCGCAAGCATACGCCCATAGGAACCGCCTATATTACCGTAAACTACGACGGGATAAACAAAGAGGAGCCCTTTGAGATCTTTATCAATGTGGCCAAGGTAGGATCGGATGTAGCCGCCGACGCGGAGGGGCTCGGACGGCTGATCAGCTATATTCTCCGCATGCCCAGCCCTCTAACCCCCGCCGAAAGGGCGGAAAATGTTATTGCCCAGCTTAGGAGTATCGGCTCCGGAAGGCAGCGCGGTTTCGGCAAGAACAGGGTTATGAGTCTGCCCGACGCTATTGCCCAGGCTATAGACGAGCACATGGGCAGGGATCACGACGAAGGGTATACCTATCCCGAGCTCCCCGACGAGGAGGAGGAGCTGGAGAAGAAACAGTTCTCCCTCTCCTTCCACGAGCCGACCGCGGATATATGCCCGGTCTGCGGAAACGCCACGTTCATGTTTGTGGAGGGCTGTAAAAAGTGCCACTCCTGCGGCCACAGCGAGTGTTAACTCTTAGTCCCCCACCCGGGAGATAAACCAGTCCTTGAGGGCGTTGAGCCTGTTGGTAAAGGAGTCACGCATCTTGTTGTGGAACACTTTCAGGTCCATCACATCGACGGTGCTCAAGCCGTAAAATACAATCCCCTCCTTTACCGGCAGGATGAGCATTTGCATCGACATGTTCCCCTTTTTTAAGAGGGGGAAAAACATGTACCGCATGGTTGTTTCGTTGGTAATACTCATGCTCAGGGCATTTTCTTCGTGCCGATACACCACCTTCGACATACTTTTGCCGAAGGTAAGGTCCTTCTGGTGGATGTAGAGGGTGTCCCGGTCGGGAATGGATGAGTCTGCAGGGTCGGGAAGCTTGGCGGGATCCTGGGGGCTCTCGATTACCCAGGACTCTTCGAAGAGCAGGCGCATCCTGTCGCGGGAGGCGGAGTAGTACTCGATCCCCTCGAGGGTGCTAATTGACCTGAGAATAGTGTAGAGCTCCAAAAGATAATCCTCCGGCGAAAGAGAGAGCATACGGGAAGCGATCTTTTCGTTGGGAATGAGAAAGAGGGATTCCACTCCCACCGAATAATCTATCGAGTAGGCCTTCTCCTGTACTTCGCTGCTCAGCTCGGAGGCGGGGGAGAGGGTGGCTTTCTCTTCGGATGTAAAGAAGCGGTTTATCCCGTTCTCTTCGGAGCTGCGGATCTCTTCTATTCTCTTCCCGGGAAGGAGGGAATCGAGGTCCGGCAGATCTGAGCGCGCTCCGCTGTCCTGACCGTACAACACAGCGGCAAGGAGGATAAAAACCGGAACCAACAGATGGCCCGGGGGAATTGAGTATCGTGGGTGTTTCATAGGTGCTAAAATAACGCAGTTTCCAAGAATTATCAATTGAAAATACAGGGAACAAGTTTAAATCCTCTTGACAGTGCGTGCCGTTATTTGGAACAATCGGGAAAACTATACAGAGGAGGGCACTATATGCCGGTTAATTTACGGGGAAGAAGCCTTTTAACACTCAAGGACTACTCGAGGGAGGAAATTCTCTATCTTCTCGACCTTTCGGACGACTTAAAACGAAAAAAGCGTGCCGGAATTCGCGGAGATCTCCTTGCGGGCAAGAATATTGTACTTATTTTCGAAAAGGCCTCCACCCGTACCCGTTGTGCCTTCGAGACAGCCGCCTTCGACGAGGGGGCCCAGGTTACCTTTCTTACCAACAGTCAGATGGGCAAAAAGGAGTCTATGGAGGACACCGCGAAGGTGCTCGGAAGATACTACGACGGTATAGAGTTCAGGGGTTTCGAGCAGGCCACGGTAGAGGCCCTGGCAGAATTTTCCGGTGTGCCTGTCTGGAACGGCCTGACCAATCAATTCCATCCGACCCAGATCCTCGCAGATTTTATGACGGTCCGCGAGCAGGTACCAAAACCGATGAGCCGGGTAAAGTTCGTATTTGTCGGAGATGCAAGGAGCAACATGGGCAACTCGTTGATGATAGGCGCGGCAAAGACAGGGATGGATTTTACAGGAGTGGCGCCGAAGAGCCTCTTTCCCAGGAAAGAACTGGTCGAGGAGATGAAGAGGGAGGCCGAGGGCTCCGGAGGAACCATCACATTTACCGATTCCGTGGACGAGGGTGTTCGCGGTGCCGACGTATTGTACACCGATGTGTGGGTATCCATGGGTGAGGAGAGCAAATTCGAAGAGAGAATAAACCTGCTCTCCCCCTACAGGGTGGACATGGAGATGGTGGAAAAGACAGGCAACCCCGATGTAGCCTTTATGCACTGTTTGCCCTCTTTTCACGATACCGAGACCTCTATCGGCAAGGAGATAGAGGAAAAATTCGGTATAAAGGAGATGGAGGTCTCCGACGAGGTGTTCCGCAGCCGTCATTCGGTGGTTTTCGACGAGGCGGAGAACCGAATGCACACCATAAAGGCGGTTATGGTGGCCACAGCGGGTAACCTCTAGGGAAGCTCACATATTAGAGCACATATTAGAGCCTCAAAGAAGAGTTTGACATATCAAGCAGAAGGGCATAGGATTGGGGAAAACGAAAAGGAGAATTAGTGATGTTAACATTTGCAGTAAATCCCCTTGCCCTTATTATCGCGGCGGCTGCGTACGTGGCCTTTGGAGCTCTCTGGTACTCTCCCGCTCTCTTTGCGGATAGATGGCTGCAGTCCCGGGGGCAGACAATTACGGATGTTAAGGATGAACAGGGAACATCCTTCTCGGGATATGCGGCCAGCATTATAACCTCTCTTCTTGTATGTTATGGGCTCGCGGTGTTGGTGAACAACCTCGGATACACCTCTTTTGTTGAAGGTCTTGTGTTCGGAATTTTTGTGTGGCTGGTTTTCAACTTGCCCAAAGTTGTCTCCCTTAAATTCTTCGAGAGCAGGCCTCTTCCGCTCGTGTTTATTAACGGCAGCTACGATCTTGTCGCGTATGCCCTTTTAGGGGGATTTTTCGCGCTCTGGGGCTAGGAGGGATCGTACAAGCAGCTCAGCAGAATACACAGGAGGCCCGTAAAAATTGAAAGTACTCTTTTATCAAAAACTCAACACACTGTGGATGGACAAACTGCAGCCCCTTTTCGATGAATTTCCCTCGGTGGAATTTATCACCGACTATACAAAGGCGGAGGAGCATCTCGAGGAGGCGGATATTCTTGTGGGCGGCAAGCCCGGCAGGAGCGTTATCGAGAAGGCTAAAAACCTCTCCTATATAGTGGTTCCCTTTGCCGGGGTTAACCATCTTCCCCTCGATATCGTCAGAGAGAGGGGCATACGGGTCTCCAACTCCCACGGGAACGCCTTTTCCGTCGCCGAGCGCACCCTCGCCATGATACTCGCCTTCTACGGGAAGGTTATAGAGTACCACAACGACATGAAAGAGCGGAACCTGTGGCACGGGTTCTGGGTCGGCAAGGGCCTCGACGATACATGGGAGTCTATTGCCGGAAAGAGCTGCGTTGTCCTCGGTACCGGAGAGATAGGCAAGGCCCTTGCCGCGCTTCTGGGGCCCTTTGGAGTCAGGATGATCGGGTACAAGAGATCTCCCGTTCGAGTACCTCCGGAGGGCTTTGACGAGATGGTCTATGACCTCGACAAAGCTCTCGAGAAGGGGGAGATAGTAGTAGTAGCCCTCCCTGCTACCGACAGGACCTCCGGCTTGCTCGGCGGCAGCCGGCTCTCACGGATGGGGGGAAAGTTTTTGGTAAATATTGGGCGCGGCAGTATCGTGGAGGAGAGGGCCCTCTACGAAGCTCTGCGCGACGGTGTGTTAAGAGGGGCGGCAATCGACTGCTGGTACACCTACCCTCCCGAGGGAACCGTGGGTGAGCCTTCCCGCTATCCCATTCACACCCTGGAGAATGTAATAGCCTCTCCCCACGCGGCGGGTTTTACCGCCCAGTCGGCGGAGATGAACGTGGAACACGCGGTAAGAAATCTAGAGGGCTACCTGCGCGACGGCTCCCCTCCCTTCGAAGCACACCCGGCGGAGGGGTATTAGAGAATAAGCGGTGGGCTGTAAAACAGGCAGATAATTACCCCCTAAACAGGCGAGAGAGGAGAAGACATGTCTGAAAAAATAACCCTCGGAGGAGGGTGTTTCTGGTGTTTAGAGGCGGTGTATCAAAGGATAAATGGAGTAGAGAGTGTAGTCTCCGGGTATGCCGGGGGAAGTACTCAAAACCCCTCCTACGAGGATGTGTGTACGGGCGACACAGGCCATGCGGAGGTTGTGCAGATAGAGTACGATCCAGAGAAAACGGATCTGGAAAAGCTTCTGGATCTGTTCTGGAGGGCCCACGATCCCACGACCATCAACAGGCAGGGGGCGGATGTGGGCAGCCAGTACCGGTCGATTATCCTCTACCACAACGAAGAGCAGCGCGAAGCGGCGGAGGAGTCGGTAAAAAAGATCGAAGAGCAGGGGATGTTTGATGATCCGGTGGTAACGGAGATTGTTCCCCTGGAGGCCTTTTACCCCGCCGAGGAGTATCACCAAAATTACTTCGAGAAAAATCCCTACGCCGGCTACTGCTCCTTTGTAATCCGGCCAAAGCTCAAGAAGCTCAAGAAAAGTAACAGCTAGAACCCCTTGGCAAATAATCCTTTCTATCCCATATGTTCCCGAAAGATGTGAAAAAGTATAGGGTCGATCTTGAGGTTCTCGTCTATAAACTGCTCCTGCATAAGTTCTAAGGCCTCCTCTTTGCTGAGAGGAGCGCGGTAGGCCCTGTTGGGGTCGGTGAGGGCGTCGAATACGTCGATAATTTCGAGGATTTTAGCGGGAAAATAGGCGAGGGCCTGAAAAGTGAGTACCCCCTCTACAGTATAGGAGATGCAGTAGCCGGGGAGAAATTTGGGGTTTTTCTGCTTGTGGCGCAGGTAGAGGGCTCTATGAAAACCGTAGCCCGAAGGATGCCCGTAGTATTCGTGGTGGTAGCCGGTTATGAGCCCGGCCTGGGGTGGATAGTCGGTTTTGTGCATAATCGCGGTGTATCCCTGACGAATATGGTCTACCACTTTTTTGCGGTCGTACGCCTCGGTCCCCTCATGATACTCTATGTCCTTCGCTTTTCCCACGTCGTGGACCAAAAAACCGGTGGCAAAGTTGTTGACCTGGTCGGCGGGTACTGCCTGCAGGCCGGATTGAAATACCCTTTCGAGGACCACATCTTCCTTATGAAAGTGGGGCAGGAGTTTCCAGTAGTACTCCCTGTACTTTGCCGGGAACTGTCCGCGGATTTTATTGGCAAAGCTGGTTTTGAGCAGTTTATTGTTGTAGAAGAGAAGAAAGGAGACGCTCCTCAAGTAGGTTCTGGTCATGTGCTGCACCACGGTTCCGTTCGACTTCTGCATAATCGCGTTAAAAAGTTCGTCCTTGAGTACCGTCTCGTCTATAAGCGAGGTGGAGCTCTTTACCATCTCCTTGGTTTTTTCCACAATATCTCGGGTAAACGCCTTTGCCTCGGCGTCTCCCATTTCAAGAGCCTCCTCGAGGATCGTCTTGTTGGCGAGGGTGGAATCTTTTGCAGAATCGGAGAGTGCTTCACCCACTTCCTCCCCTGTTTTGTCGGGTTCGGCGAGGAGCTTGTTCAGCCTATGGGTGTCTTTGTATATGAGTTCGCCCTTCTCGTCGGGGCTCAGCGAGCGGATATACTCGTAGTCCTTGCTGAAGTTTGCGGGAGGCGCCTCGCCGGCGACTGCGGTGTTTACATCTGTTAATGCCTCTTCCCGCCCGGCTTCTTTATTGGAGAGCTTTTTCTCCGTGAGCTCCATGAGGGCTTTTTGCCTACGGAAAGTTTCGTTTTGTTGGTGCTCATCGTTTTGCTGAATTTCCTCGAGAGCCTCGTCCACAGAAGTGGAGAGGAAGTAGAATGACCAGGAACCGGCGGTTTTCCAGAAGGTGGGGTTATTGTCGATGAGGGCGCGAAAACTCACCTTCTTTTTTTTGTTCGTGTTTTTTTGGATGCAGAGTACCGGTTCTTCCTGAAGAAGAAGATAGCTGTGCAGCCTTCGGTCTTTTTGTAATGCCTTTTGTACCGATATCAAGTTCATCTTTCTGGTTTGAAGACTAACATAGGTGCAGCTAAATTTCCAAATAAAAAGGTAAAAGAGGACAAAAGAATTCCTTTTTACAGGGTTTATTGACTTTTGGGCCTTGAGACCCTACTCTCTTTAACTGATGTCGACTTATTGAGAGTATATACAGAGGAGTTTTGCCATGGATAGATTAGAAGAGGCGGAAAAGGTCCTTAAAAAGAGCACCTCGGCCATTATAGGGGATGAAACC